>JBBSTY010000060.1:0-22749 GCA_038235385.1 Acidimicrobiales bacterium
GTGCCCAGGTCGCCGGTGGCCTTGATGCGGGCGGCCCGGAGGGCGAGGGGCTCGGCCGCCCGGATGAAGCCGAGGCGCAGTCCGCCCCAGAACCGCTTGCCCAACGACCCCACCACCATCCCCGTCGCTGTGGCCTCGAACGCCGAGATCGGAGCGGGCGGCCGGCCCCACGCGAGGTCGGTGAGCGCCAGGTCCTCGACGAGGGGGATGCGCGCCGCGGCGACGATCTCGGCGATGCGGCGCCGGCGGGGTTCGGCCGTGGTGATGCCGGTGGGGCTGTGGACCGTGGGTTGGAGGTACACGAGGGCCGGGTGTGCGGTGAGGGCGTCGGCCAGCGCGTCGGGATCGATGCCGTGGCGGTCGACCGGGACCCCGAGCAGGCGGGCGCCCGCCTGGGTGAACGCGGCGACGGCGCCCGGGTAGGTGGGATCGTCGACGACGACGGTGTCGCCCGGACGGACCCAGCACGCGGCCGCCACGGCGATCGCCTGTTGGGCACCGCTGGTGACCACGACCTGGTTGGCGTCGGTCGCCAACCCCCACCCGCTGACGTGGGCGGCGATGGCCTCACGCAGGTCGGCGAGGCCCCAGGGGCTGTAGCCGCTCGCGGGATCGAGGCCCGCCAGATCCTCGTCGGTCAGCGAGAACCGCCCGATGGCCGAGGCGTCGTGGAGCACCGAGAGCGACAGGTCGATGAGGTCCGGACCGACGTGACGATCGACGGCGCTGGCGTCGACCAGCCGATGGACGAGGGCGGTGCCCTCGCGCCCCGACGGCGGATCGTCGAGACCGATGCCGCCCACGAACGTGCCGCTCCCCGGGCGTCGCTCCACCCGTCCGTCGGCGACGAGCAGGTCGTACGCCGCCACCGCCGTGCCCCGGCTCACCACCACGGCGGCGGCGAGCGTCCGCTCGGCGGGGAGCCGATCGCCGGCGGGGAGCGCGCCTCGATCGATGCCGAGGGCGATCGCCCGGGCGAGCTGGCGGTAGAGCGGTCCGGCGCCGTCGCTCCAGGGACCGAGCTCGTCGACCAGCCGGCCCAACGACGATTGTCGGTCCGCCTGTGCCGAAGTGGCCCTGGATCTCATGGTCCACCTATCGCACACTCGGACCCATGAGGCAACCTCTGGTGTCGACACGGCCACCGCTCGACGTCACCGCCACGCCGCCGTCCACCCACGAGACGCCACCGCGCACGTTCGCCGCCCCGGTCGGGTCGGAGGCGTCCGCCGCCGCTCGGCGGGTGGGATCGTCGACGGTTCGCGACCTGCTGCGGCTGGTGGGACGGCCCGACGTGATCTCCCTGGCCGGGGGGCTTCCTGATCCGGCCACCTTCCCGGCCGCCGAGATCGCCGCCGCGACCACCCGGCTCCTCGCCACCGAGGGGGCGACGGCGCTGCAGTACGCCCCCACCGAGGGCGACCCCAGGCTCCGCGACTGGATCCGGGCCCGGCGCCACGCGCGCCCGGGCGACGACGTCCTGGTCACCCACGGGTCCCAGCAGGCCCTCGACCTGATCGTGCGGGCGACGGTGGAACCGGGTGATGCCGTGGTGGTGGCGGATCCGGCCTACGTCGGCGCCGTGCAGATCCTGCGCCTGGCGCGCGCCGAGATCATCGGGGTCGCCGCCGACGGGGACGGCCTCGACGTCGACGCGCTGGCCACGCGCCTCGCCGACGGTCTCCGGCCCCGGCTCGTCTACACCGTCAGCACGTTCCACAACCCCACCGGTGCGACACTCACCGACGAACGGCGCCGGCACCTGGGCGCGCTGGCCGACCGCTACGGCTTCCTGATCATCGAGGACGACCCCTACGGCGAGCTGCGGTGGACCGGGCCCGAGCCGGTGGCCATGGCCGACTGCTCGGAGCGGGTGATCACGCTCGGTACGTTCTCGAAGGTGCTCAGCCCCGGTCTGCGGGTCGGCTACGCCGTCGGTCCCGCCGACCTGATCGCCGACCTGGTGATCGTCAAGCAGGCGGCCGACCTGCAGACGGCGACGTTCAACCAGGCCCTGATCCGCACCCTCGTCGTCCGACCGGGCTGGCTCGACGCCCACATCGACCGGTTGCGGTCGACGTACCGGGCGCGGGCCGATGCCCTCACCGCCGCCCTCGCCTCCGACCTCGGCGACGTGCTCACGTGCTCGACCCCGACCGGCGGCATGTTCGTGTGGGCCACCTTCACCGACCCACGGATCGACACGACCCTCCTCCTCGATGCCGCCGTCGACCACGGCGTCGGCTTCGTGCCCGGCGCGGCGTTCGCCGTCGGCCGCGACCTGCGCCGCTCGGCCCGGCTGTCGTTCGCCTCGGTGCCGCCCGACCAGCTCACCGAGGCGTCGGCCCGCCTGGCTGCGGCGGTCGCGTCCACCGCCGGCTGACGAGCGGGGCCGACCCGCCGATTGGCTGAGATGGTCAGCGATCGGGCGCCGACGTCGCGCCGTGAGGTGCGGTGGTCGATCACGTGGTCGCGGCTGACGTCGCGCAGGCGGGGGCAGCGGTCGATCACCCTTCGCCGTCGCCTTCGATCAGGCGGTGCGATCGGTCAGTGGTCGCCGCCGACGTCGCGCAGGCGGGGGCGGCGGTCGGTGTAGCTGGTGCGCAGCTCGTCCTCGGCCTCGGTCATGGCCTCGCGGCTCTCGTCCCACGCGTCGCGGACGGTGCGGCCGACGGTCTTCATGGCGCCGCCGACGGTGTCGACGAGCTGGTCGGGATCGGCGATGCGCTGGCGGCTGTGGCGCAGGCGGAACAGCCCGTAGATGGCGCCGAGCGCCCCGGCGAGGACACCGACGGCGAACCAGCGGAGACGGGTCAACATGGTCAGGCCACCTTCTGCGCGTCACGTTGGGCCCGGCGGGCCTCCACCCGACGACGGCGCCGGCCACCACGACCGACCGCACGACCCGTACCCCGACCGACCCCCCGGAAGAACGACACCACCTTGATGAGGGGGTTCGAGAAGGCGACGTAGGTGAGGCGCGAGGCGTGGTCGACGGTCTGCTGGATCGACGCGGCGGTCTCGAGCAGATCGTCGACGCGGTCCACCTCGGCGCCGGCCTGCACCACGGTGTCGCGCAACTCGTCCACCAGCGGCAACGCGGTGCGCTGGACCGATTCGAGCGTGGAGCGGAGCTCACGCAGGGTGCGCAGCAGGTTCATCACCACCACGACGAGGCAGACGAACGCCCCGACGGTGAGCACGGTGACCAGCACCACGGCGAGGTCGGCCGCGCTCACGAGGTCGCCTCCCGGCCGGCCGCACCATCGCGCCGGGAGGCCAGCTCGTCGCGGACGCGGGCCTCACGACCGTGTTCGGTGGGCCGGTAGTAGCGGCGACCCGACAGCTCGGACGGGAGGTACTCCTGGGCGACCCAACCGGTGGGGTCGTCGTGGGGGTACTCGTAGCCCGTGCCGTGACCGAGTGAGGTCGCACCCTTGTAGTGGGCGTCGCGCAGGTGCAGCGGCACCTCACCACCGGGTCCGGTGCGCACCTCCTCGCGGGCGGTCCAGATGCCCTGGGCGACGGCGTTCGATTTGGGTGCGGTGGCGAGGTGGACGACCGCCTGGGCCAGGTTCAGCTGCGCCTCGGGGAGGCCGACGAACTCGACGGCGCGGGCGGCCGCGTCGGCGACGAGCAGCGAAAGCGGATCGGCGGCGCCGACGTCCTCCGACGCCAGGATCACGAGCCGGCGGGCGATGAAGCGGGCGTCCTCGCCTGCCTCGAGCATCCGCGCCAACCAGTAGAGGCCGGCGTCGGGATCGCTCCCGCGGATGCTCTTGATGAACGCGGAGATGACGTCGTAGTGCTCGTCGCGCCCGTAGCGGATCGCCTTGGTGCCGAGCGCGCCCTCCACGTCGTCGACGGTGACGGCGAGCGCCGCACCCCCGGCAGCGGCGCCGGTCCGATCGGCGGCGAGCGCAACCGCCACCTCGAGGCTGGTGAGGGCGTGACGGCCATCGCCGGCAGCCCGGTCGACGAGGAGGTCGAGCGCCTCGTCGTCGATCGACGCGCCCTCGGCGGCGAGACCGCGGCGCACCAGTGCGACCAGGGCGTCGTGGTCGAGCAGCTCGAGCCGGAAGAGCGTCGACCGCGACAGCAGCGGCGGGTTCACCTCGAAGAACGGGTTCTCGGTGGTGGCGCCGACGAGGACCAGGAGGCCCGACTCGACCGCGGGGAGGAGCGCGTCCTGTTGCGCCTTGTTGAAGCGGTGCACCTCGTCGAGGAACAGGATCGTGCCCTGGCCGTGCTGGCCCAGCCGATCCTGGGCGGCGGCGGTGGTCTCGCGGATGTCCTTGACCGTGGCGCTCACCGCCGACAGCTGCACGTAGGCCTTGGCCGTGGTGCGGGCGATGAGCTGCGCGACCGAGGTCTTGCCCGTGCCCGGCGGGCCCCACAGGATCACCGACGAGAGCCGGTCGGCCTCGATGAGCGCGCGCAGGGGCTTGCCCGGGCCGAGCAGGTGCTGCTGGCCCACGACCTCGTCGAGGTTCCGGGGCCGCAGGCGCGCGGCCAGAGGTGCCCGTTGCGCGAGTCGGTCCTCAGCTGCGGCTCCGAAGAGGTCGTCGGCCATCGGAGCGAGGGTAACCGTCGAGGGTGCAAGCGGTGTCCGGGCGGTCCACGCTCACCCGTCACCCGAGCGCGATGTGCCACGATCTCGTCGTGGGCAACTTCCGGTACATCCTGTTCCTCGCGGTCGCGGTCTCGCTCAGCGTCTACCTGTACCGGGGGTACCGGAGGTGGATCGCGCCGCCCCGCGACGCCGAGCTCGGCGACCTGGACGCACCCTCGGGCGCGTCGGGCAGCCCCGTCGTCGCCCCTCCCCCGGCGCCGAAGCCCAAACGGTCGCTCGGGTTCACCGACCCGTCCCTCGTCGGATCGGCCTCCGAGACCACGGTCGGCTCGGAATCGTTGGTCGAAGCCGTCATCCGCGAGGAGCTGGCCAAGAAGCGCGCCGCCGAATCCGCCGGCAGCGATCCGACCCCGTCACCCGGAGGGGCCGACCGCGAGGCGTCCGCGACGAACGAGGGCCGCTCCGGCCTGTTCGCAGCCGACCCGGCGAGCGCGGGGCGGCCCGACCGGATCTCGGTGGCGGCGGCGCTCACCGGTGTCCGGTTGCCCGACGGGCTGGTGCCGCTCGTCGGCGACAGCACGACCGCCGACCCGCACCTGGTGACCTTCGTGACCGCAACCACCGCCGACGGCGCCACCGTGGGTCGGGCGCTCGGCGACGAGCTCGAACGGCTCGGCTACCGCCTGCGATCCGAGTCCGACAACGTCGCCGTGGCCACCAAGGGCGACGCGGAGCTGCGGGTCACGCTGCACCCCGACGCGGCCAACGAGCGCCTCGACGGCAACCGGCGGTTCCCGACGGTGGCGCCCCAGAGCGTCGTGGTCGTCTTCTCCACCTGACCGCGCCAGGTCGTGGCGACGAGGAGCCGGTTGCCGGGCCCGGCGCGGCGCGATCGTCAGGTCAGCCCGGCGCCTTCGGGAGCAGCCGGAGACCGAGCTCGTCGAGCTGTGCCGCGTCGATGGGTGTGGGCGCGGACGTGAGCGGGTCGGCGCCCGATTGGGTCTTCGGGAAGGCGATCACCTCGCGGATGTTCTCCTCGCCGGCGAGCAGCGCCACGAGGCGGTCGATGCCGAACGCGAAACCGGCGTGGGGCGGCGCGCCGTACCGGAACGCCTCGAGCAGGAAGCCGAACTTGGCCTGGGCCTCCTCCTCGCCGATCCCGAGCATGGCGAAGATCTTCCTCTGGACGTCGGGTCGGTGGATCCGGACGCTGCCCGATCCCAGCTCCCAGCCGTTGAGCGTCAGGTCGTAGGCCTGGCTGCGGACGTCGAGGAGCTCGGACGGATCGCCGTCGAGCTTCGCGAGGTCGTCGGGGTGGGGCATGGTGAACGGGTGGTGGGCCGGGATGGGGTTGCCGTTGTCGTCGATGCCTTCGAACAGCGGGAAGTCGACCACCCACAAGAAGTGGAAGCCCCCCTCGGTGACCGGTGGCCGGCCGAGCTCGAGCCGGAGCAGCCCGAGGACGTGCTGCACCGATCGGCGCTCGTCGGCGACGATGAGGATGAGGTCGCCGGGCTCGGCGGCCATCTCGGTGACCAGCGCGGCCTGCTCGTCGTCGCTCAGGAACTTGGCCACCGGCGACGTGAGCGCACCCCCGTCCTCGACCTTCAACCACACCAGCCCCTTCGCCCCCCAACGCTTGGCCTGATCGGTGAGGCCGTCGAGCTGGTTGCGGGTGCGGGAGGCGCCGCCGGGGACCCGGATGCCCTTGACGCAGGGAGCCTTGAAGGCGTTGAAGCCGGTGGCCGCGAAGACCGGGGTGAGCTCCACCAGCTCCATGGCGAACCGCGTGTCGGGCTTGTCGGAGCCGTAGCGCTCCATCGCCTCGTGCCAGGTGATCTGGGGGAACACGCTGGTGCCGTCGCCCGTCTCGGACAGCGCGGGTCGCGAGCCGGTGGCCGCCTCGGTGGCCGCCGCGACGGCCTCGGAGATGAACGCCAGCACCTCGGCCTGGGAGACGAAGCTGGCCTCGGCATCGAGCTGCATGAACTCGAACTGGCGGTCGGCGCGCAGGTCCTCGTCGCGGAGGCAGCGGGCGATCTGGTAGTAGCGGTCCATGCCGCCCACCATGCAGAGCTGCTTGAACAGCTGCGGGCTCTGGGGCAGCGCGTAGAACTCGCCGGGGCTGAGCCGCGACGGCACCACGAAGTCGCGGGCGCCTTCGGGCGTGGACGCGATCAGCATCGGCGTCTCGATCTCGGTGAACCCCTGTCGCTCCATCGCCCCGCGGATGGCGCTGTTGACCTTCGCCCGGAGGCGCAGGTTGGCCTGCATCCGCTCGCGGCGCAGGTCGAGGTAGCGGTGGCGCAGCCGGATCATCTCGTCGGTCCCCTGCGCGGACGCCTTGGACTCGTCGATCGGGAACGGCGGCGGCTCCGCCTCCGACAGGATCTCGACCTCGCAGTCCTTGAGCTCGATGTCGCCCGTGGTCAGCTTGGGGTTCACGGTTTCGGGGGTGCGCGGCGTGACGGTGCCGACCACCCGCACCACGTACTCGTTGCGCAGGTCGTGGGCGCCATCCACGACGCACTGGATCAACCCGGTGCGGTCGCGGACGTCGATGAAGGCGAGGTGCGTGCTGTGCTCGCGCCGTGCGTTCACCCAGCCGCACACCGCCACCCGGCGGCCCTGGTCCTCGAGGCGGAGCTCGCCGCCGTAGTCGGTGCGCATGGTCTCGATCGTGTCGGTCACGGCCTGATCCTTGCACTGCGCCCCCGTCGCGGTCAGATCTGTTCCCGTCGTCCCCCCCCGCCCACCCGCCCTCGTCGTCCACCCCGTCCGCCACCACCACCTCCGAACATGCGTGCCAGCGCGGCGCCGGGCGCCGCGCCGCTACGCATGAACGAACACCCCTCCGAACATGCGTGCCAAGCCCGCGCCGGACACCGCGCTGCTACGCAAGAACGCGCTCTCCGAACATGCGTGTCCAGACCGCGACGGGCACCGCATCACGACGCATGAACCGACACCCCTCCCGAACATGCGTGCCACAGCGGCGCTGCGCAACGCGCAGCTACGCAAGTTGGATCGGTGGTTCGGTGGGAGGGCGGGTGGGGTCTGGTTGACGGGAGTGTGGTCGGGTCAGGTGCGGCGGTGGAGGTGTGCCACGAGGTCACGACGCGGGACGAGCTCCTGGCCCGAGCCGCCGCGGAGGTCGCGGACCGTGACCGAATCCGCCGCGGCTTCGTCCTCGCCGATGATCACCGCGAACGTGGCGCCGGAGCGATCGGCCGACTTCATCTGCGACTTCATCGAACGGGCGTCGAACGCCCGGTCGGCGCTGATCCCGGCTCGGCGCAGCTCGAAGCTGATGTCGCGGGCGATCTCGCCGCCGGTGAGGTCGGCGACGAACACGCGGACCGAGCGAGGCGGGGCGTCGAAGACGCCCTCGGCATCGCAGGTGAGCAGCACGCGCTCGATACCGGTGCCGAACCCGATGCCGGGGCTGGGCTTGCCGCCGAGCGAGGCCACGAGACGGTCGTAGCGGCCTCCGCCACCGATCGTGTTCTGGGCGGCGTCGAGCGCACCGGAGCGGAACTCGAAGGCGGTGTGGGTGTAGTAGTCGAGGCCGCGCACGAGCCGCGGATCGATGCGGTAGCCGATCCCGAGCGCGTCGAGGCCGCGCTGGACCCGCTCGAAGTGCGCAGCGGCGTCGGGCGAGAGGGCATCGACGAGCAGCGGTGCGTCAGCCACGACCGCGGCGCTCTGGGGGCTCTTGGTGTCGAGGACGCGCATCGGGTGCGCTTCGACCTTCTCCTGGTCGGCGGGCGCGAGATCCCCGATGCGCCCCACCAGGAACGACCGGAGGTGGTCGATGTAGGCGGACCGGTCGGCCGGCGTGCCGATGGAGTTGATCACCAGATCGACCTGGCGCAGCCCGATGGTGCGGTAGAAGTCGCCGAGGAGCCCGATGATCTCGACGTCGAGGTCGGGGTCGTCGGTTCCGATGGCCTCGACGCCGAGCTGGTGGTGCTGGCGGTACCGGCCGGCCTGGGTGCGCTCGTAGCGGAAGCTCGGCGCGGCGTACCAGACCTTCCACGGGGTGGTGGGCTGGTGTTGGATGAACGCCCGCACGACCGACGCGGTGCCCTCGGGGCGCAACGCCAGGTGGCGGGGCGGGTCGCCCTTGTCGAGGAAGTCGTACATCTCCTTGCGCACCACGTCGGTGCCCTCGCCCATCCGCTTGAAGACGCCGATCTCCTCGAACATCGGGTTCTGGATCAACCCGTAGCCGGCCCCTCCCACGAGCGTGGCGAACACCGAGATGAGCGCCTCCCATCGAGCCGACTCCGGCGGCAGGACGTCGTGGGTGCCGCCGGGCGCACGGAACGGCCCGGCGACAGGTTGACCGGTGGCGGCGGACGGATCGGAGGTGGCAGGCACGACCGAGATCGTAGTGGCCGCCCTCGAGGGCTCCGATCGCCGCGACGCCATGGTCGGCGTGGTCGCCATACTGGTTTCGCGAGGGCGCCGGCTACCGAACCCCGAGGTTCGTCCACGCCGTCGCGTCGAGCACAACGAGATCGGAGCACGACGATGGACGAACAGGACAAGGAAGAGGTGGGCAAGGTCGCCGGCGGCTTGGTCGGCGCCATGACGGGCGCCCGCATCGGGTCGATCGTGCTCCCCATCCCCGTCGTCGGCCCGTTCGCCGGCGCCTTGGCCGGCGGGGTGCTCGGCACCGAGATCGGCAAGCGGGCCGGCAGGGTGATGATCGACACCGCCGAGGCGGCCGTCGCGGCCATCCTGGGACGAGGCGACGATCTGGCTCCGGGGCCGGACCGCCTCCGGGCCATCCCTCCTCCCCGCGACCTCGTCTGACAACGAGCCGGAACGGGCGTCCGATCATCGGGCGCCCAGGCGTGGGAGGCATGCCGGTCGTCGCGCGTCGGAGCTCGACGACGTCGCCAGCAGGCCTCGGAGCGAACGGCTCCTACGCCCTGGGGGGCGGGAAGCGGACCGATCGCAGCGGATAGCGGCGCTTCACCGCGCGGAGGATGCGGAACTCCAACCACTCCGTGAACGACGGGTGGCGCAGGACAGGGTCGTCGTGGCCGGGGAGGAACGCCCACACCGGCGGATCCGGCGAGCCGGCGACGACGTACTCGACATCGTCACGGCCCCGGACCCGGATGACCACGTCGAACTCGTCGAGGCCGTAGCCCGACCGCTCCGCTCGGTCGAGCGCCGTGGTTCGCATCGGGGCGAGCCCCAATCCGCCGATCATCGCATCGACCCCCACCGAGTCGGTCCCGAAGATGACGATCAGCGCCGATCCGGCGCCGCTGCCGCCCGCGCGTAGCAGCAGCTCCTCGTGCGCGGCCGCGAGCGCCGGCACCCCTTGGGCCCGACACGCGGCGGCGACGAGCTCGGGCGAGCAGGCGCGGAACGACGTCGCGTCGATGCCCAGTTCGGTGGCCGCCACGTCGAGCAGGTCGACGACGCGCCCGCGCGCCCGCTCCTCGCTGGGTCGCATCGGTGGCGTGGTGCGTTCGGACATCGCAGGAGCTCCCTCACCCTCCGGTCGGGTGGCGGTCACAGCTTGGCGGATCCGGGCGCCGCACCCCGGGACCCGTGCGGCGTCACCACGGCCTCGGCTCGGGCGACCGGCCCGTGGCGGACCCGGCCGCGAGTGCGGTCACGGGGTCGGTCCGTCGGCGGTGACGTCGTCGGACGGCGGGATCGTGGAGGTCGGCGCGGGCAGCGTGGTGGGCAGCGGCGGTGGGTTCGGTGTCGGAGCCGGGCCCACAGCGGCGGCCACGACCTCAGCGATCTCGGCCCGACCGGTCTCGGTGAGGTGGATGCCGTCCTCGTAGGTGAACCCCTCGCCCGACGCGTACACCGCCCAGTCGGCGATCACGATCGATGGATGCCGCGTGGCGGCGGCCCGGATGGCGTCGTTGGCCTCCGTCTGGCCAGGCGACCACTCGCCGCAGGTCACCCACACGACGCGCTCGACCCCGTCGAGGTAGCGCATGAACGAGTCGATGTAGCCCTCGAACCCGCCACCCGCCTGGTAGTTGGTGCACAGGTGGATGACCACCACCCGACCGAGCGACTCGGGCACCGAGCTCACGGGGGGCGCGGGCGGGGCCTGCCGACCGGCGTCGGCGTAGGCCTGCTCGACCTTGGTCCGATCGAGCGTGGCCATGGCATCGACCGACGCCTTGTGGTCCTGGAGCACGGCGACCCCGTTGTTGACGAAGCGGCTCTCGCGGGCGTCGAAGATCACGTTCCACCCGATGAGCGAGCGCGGGATGTCGGCGGCGGCGCCGAGGATCACCGAATCGCCGACGACCAGCACGCGGTTGTCGCCCGGAGACGACAGCGCCGGCGAGGGGTCCGGCAGCGGCGGCAGGGTCGAGGCGGTCGACGCGGTGGTGGGTGCCACGGTGGTGGTCGTGGCCTCGGAGGTGGCGGTCGTACCCGGCGAGGTGGCGGGCGGCGACGAATCGGTGGCCTCCGTCGCGGCGCAGCCGGCCAGGGCGATGGTCATGGCGGCGACGACGATCACGATGCCGAGCCGGCCGCCACGGCGCCGGGAGATCGCTCGAACGGGTGGGTGCACCGGGGAAGTCTGGCAGGTGGCGTGGCCCGGTCGCATGCTCGGGCGGTCGACCGCCGCCGGCCCGACCCCCCGGTGGACCGCGCTCGGTCCGGCCTGGACCGACCACCCCTACGAGGGCGGGGTTGGCGCGCCATGCATCCACCACGGCCCCGCCCAGCCTGGTAGAACGTGCGCACGGAACCTCGCGCTCGTACGCGCGGGCGCAGCGGGAGGCGGACCATGAGCGATGCACCATCGGGGCAAGGTTGGAACCAGGGGCCAGGAGCCACGCCGTACCCGGCCCAGCCCATGGCCCCTGGTCCGGGTGGGTACGGGTACGCCCCTGCACCGAAGACCAACGGCATGGCCATCGCATCGTTGGTGACGGGCATCCTGTCCATCGTCATGTGTCCCGGGTTCGGCATCATCGGGCTGATCACCGGCTACTCGGCCCGCAAGTCGATCCGATCCTCCAACGGCACCGAATCGGGCGAGGGCCTGGCCACCGGCGGCATCGTGATGAGCTACATCGGCCTCGTGCTCATCGGGCTGGCGATCATCGCCATCGTCGCCGTCACCTTCCTCGGTACTGCGGCCTCGTCGAAGTTCACCCCGATCGGGCCGACGACCATCCGGTGACATCGGGCTCGCCGCCGCGTCCCGCAGCGAGCCGGTTCGTCCGAGCACGTCCACCGATGGCGGCAACACGCTCGACCACCGGGTCGACGTGCACCACGTCCGCAGACCGCTGCGCCGCGACCCGACCCGACCGGACCCGACGCGTCAACCGGTGCTGCTGTGGCCGGGCAGCACCCGGAAGGCGTCGTAGATCGAGTCGATCTGCTTGATGGTGGAGAGCAGCGAATCGAGGTGGGAGGCATCACCGAGCTCGAAGTCGAAGCGCATGGTGGAGATGCGGTCCGAGCCGGTGAGGGTGTTGCACGAGATGATGTTCACGTGGGCGTCGGCGAGCACCGCACTGACATCACGGAGCAACTTCGAGCGGTCGAGCGCCTTGACCTCGATCGACGCGACGAACGAACCGGCGCTCTCGAGGTCCCACTCGACGTCGATGATCCGGTCGGCCTGGCCCATCGCCAGCGACATGGCGTTGGCGCAGTCGCTCCGGTGCACCGAGACACCCCGTCCCCGCGTGACGAAGCCCATGATCGTGTCGCCGGGAACGGGCGTGCAGCAGCGCGAGAGTCGGACCATGACGTCGTCGAGGCCCTCGACGTGCACGCCGGCGGTCGCCAGCTGGTTGCCCCGCCGACGCCGAGGCTCCCGGGCGGTGATCGACAGCTGCTCCTCGCGCTCGGTGTCGACGTCCTGCAGGAGGCGCTTCACCCGTTCGGCGATCGATTTGGCCGACACATGGTTCTCGCCGATCGCCGCCTTCAGCGTGTCCAGATCGGCGTAGTTCATGTCGTTGGCGACATCCGCGAGGATCTTGGACTGTTGGATCTTCTGGACCGGGAGCCCCTCGCGACGCATGGCCTTGATCAGGTCCTCGGCGCCGGAGATCACCGCGTCCTCACGCCGTTCGCGCAGGTACCACTGGCGGATCTTCGATGAGGCCCGGTGGGTGGCGACGAAGGTGGTCCAGTCGCGCGACGGCCCGGCACCCTCGATCTTCGAGGTGATGATCTCCACCGTGTCGCCCGAATCCAACTTGGTGTCGAGCGGGACGAGCTTGTTGTTGACCCTCGCCCCGATGCAGGAGTGACCGACCTCGGTGTGGATCGCGTAGGCGAAGTCGACGGGTGTCGACCCCACCGCCAGCGCGATCACGCGCCCCTTGGGGGTGAACACGAACACCTCGTCCTGTTCGAGGTCGACCTTGAGGTTGGCCATGAACTGGTCGGGATCGGAGGTCTCGCGCTGCCAGTCGACGATGCGGTTGAGCCACGCGATGTCGGCCGAGGAGCCGTTGTTGTCCTTGTAGTCCCAGTGCGCGGCGATCCCGTACTCGGCGCGGTTGTGCATCTCCCACGAACGGATCTGCACCTCGAGCGGCTTGCCCTGCGGCCCGATGACGGTGGTGTGCAACGACTGGTACAGGTTGAACTTGGGCATGGCGATGTAGTCCTTGAAC
Organism: Acidimicrobiales bacterium; assembly: GCA_038235385.1. Classification (GTDB taxonomy): domain Bacteria; phylum Actinomycetota; class Acidimicrobiia; order Acidimicrobiales; family Acidimicrobilacustridaceae; genus JBBSTY01. Next base: position 13,216 of record JBBSTY010000060.1, read on the forward strand.
CGCCCCTGCACCGGCTTCCACGTGGCGTGGATCGAACCCAACGCCGCGTAGCAGTCCTTGACGGTCTCGACCGTGACCCGGATCCCCACCAGGTCGAAGATCTCGTCGAACTCGCGGCCCTTCACCACCATCTTCTCGTAGATGCTCCAGAGGTGCTTCGGCCGACCGGTGACCTCGGCGTCGATGCGCAGCTCCTTGAGCCGGAACCGGACGTCCTCGAGCACCTGCATGAGGTACAGCTCACGCTCGGGGGTCCGTGTGGCCACCATGTGGTCGATCTCGGCGTAGCGCTTGGGGTGGAGCGCGGCGAACGCGAGGTCCTCGAGCTGCTGCTTGAGGTCCTGCATGCCGAGCCGGTGCGCGAGGCCCGCGTAGATGTCGAGCGTCTCCTGGGCGGTGCGCTCCTGCTTCCAGGCCGGCATGGCGGCGATGGTGCGCATGTTGTGGAGCCGGTCGGCCAGCTTGATGATCAGCACCCGCAGGTCCTTGGCCATGGCGACGAGCATCTTGCGGATCGTCGCCGCCTGCTGGGCCTCCTTGGAGTCGAACTTGATGCGATCGAGCTTGGTGACGCCATCGACGATCTCGGCCACGTCGACGCCGAACTCGGCTTCGATGTCGGCCAGCGACAGCTTGGTGTCCTCGACCGTGTCGTGCAGGAGCGCGGCGACGATGGTGGCGTCATCGAGCCCGAGCTCGGCCACCACGGTGGCCACCGCCACCGGGTGCGTCACATACGGCTCACCCGACTTGCGGGTCTGTCCGGCGTGGGCTGCGGCCGCCTGCGCGTAGGCCTTGGAGATGAGCGCCGGCGAGGAACGCGGGTGGTGCTCGCGGTAGATGGCGACGAGCGGCGCCACCTCCTCGGCGGCGGGCGCGCTGTGACGGCGCCACGGGAGGACGCGATCGACGGTGGCCATCAGCGGGTCCCGTTCGGGCATCGTGGCCGATCGGCGCCCGGGACGACGAGCGATCGTTCAGGCATAGGTCACCAGACTGACGATGTCGTGATCCTCGATCTGCTCGCGGCCGCCGAGGTGCTCGAGCTCGATGACGACACCGAACCCGGCGATCACGCCACCCAGCCGTTCGACGAGCCGGGCGGTGGCCGCCGAGGTCCCGCCCGTGGCGAGGACGTCGTCGACGATGAGCACCCGCTCGCCGGGCAGCACCGCGTCGCGGTGGACCTCGAGCAGGTCGATCCCGTACTCGAGCTCGTACTCCTCGCGCTCGATCTCCCACGGGAGCTTGCCCGCCTTGCGCACGGGTACGAGCCCGACTCCGAACCGATACGCGATCGGCGAGGCGAACAGGAAGCCACGCGCTTCGACGCCGAGGACCCGGTCGATGCGTTGGTCGGCGAAGTGGTCGGCGATGCTGTCGACCGCGAAGCGGAAGGCCCGCGCGTTGCCGAGCAGCGGCGTGACGTCGCGGAACGTGACCCCTGGCCGCGGCCAGTCGTCGATGTCGCGGATGTGCTCGAGGAGGAACGCCGCGCCCGGGTGCATCCCTCCAGGCTACTGCCGCCCCCACGTGCACCGGACCTGGCGTGGGCGGTCGGGCGCGCTACTTCTTGGTCTTCTTGCGCGGACGGGGCGGGTGGTTCGTCGAGTGGGCGTAGGTGGTCGCCGACGCCGCCGCGCTGGCGGTCATCGCTTCGGCGCGACCGCCGGCCTCTGCGGTGTCGCCGTTCTTGGCGCCCGCCAACCGCTCCCGCAGGGCGACGTTGCGGGGCTCGCGCTCCTTGAACCAGGTCACCACCGGTGCGGCCACGAACACCGAGGAGTACACCCCCACGGCGAGCCCGACGGTGAGGGCGATGGCGAACTCCTGGAGCGTGACCGCACCCAGGATGAAGGCACCGACGACGAGCATCGAGAGCACGGGCAGCACCGACGTGACCGATGTGTTGATCGATCGCAACAGGACCTGGTTCAGCGACAGGTTCATCATGTCGGTGTAGGTCATGCGGCTGGCGAAGCCCACCCGTCCCACGTTCTCCTGGACCTTGTCGTACACGACGACGGTGTCGTAGATGGAGTAGCCCAGGATGGTCAGGAAGGCGATGACGGTGGCGGGGGTGACCTCGAAGGCGAAGATCGAGTACACGCCGAGACTGATGATGACGTCGTGGATGACCGAGACGAGCACGCCCACCGCCATCTTCCACTCGCCCCGGAACGTCAACGTGACGTAGCCGAGGATGGCGATGAGGAACACGATGAGGGCGCGGATCGCCGCCACGGTGATCTCGCCTCCCCAGGTGGGTCCGACGTTGCTGACCCCGACGTCGCCGACGGGCACTCCGGCCAGGTCGGCCAGGGCCTGGCGCACCTCGTCCTGGGTCTCCTGCGACTCGCTCGGCGCCTGCACCCGGACGGTGTCGGCGCCGACGATCTGGATCTTCGCCTCGCTCAGGCCCATCGGTCCGAGACCGTCGCGTGTGCGCTCGACCGTGAGCTCGGCCGACTTGACCTCCCACGACGCGCCACCCTCGAAGTCGATGCCGAGGTTGAGACCACGCAGGGCCAGCGAGGCCACGCTCACCACCAGCACCAGGGCGGAGATGCGGACGCTCCACTTCCAGGCGGTGCGGAAGTTGATGTCGTTCTCGCCCCGATAGAGGCGAACGATCGACTTCATGATGGTGCTCCCGTGCGTGCCGGCTTGGTCGGTGCATCGGCATCGGTGGATGGGTCGGGATCCTGATCGCCGCCGTTCGTGGTGCGACCCCGCGCTGCGCGCCGGCCGGAACCTTCGACCTGATGGGTGGCTTCGCCCGGGAGACCGAACCACCTCGGCCGGGTCCCGCACAGCTTGGCCCCGGTCGTGAGGAAGACGACCGGGCGCATGAAGAAGTACGAGGCGATGAGGTCGAGCAGGGTGGAGACACCGAGGAAGAAGGCGAAGCCTCGCACCGGGCCGACGGCCAGGAAGTAGAGCAGCGCCGCGCCCAGGATCGACGCGCCGTCGGCCTTGAGGATCGTGCCCATCGACGCGTGGAACGAGCGATCGACCGCGGAGCGGATCGTACGACCGTGGCGGATGTCCTCCCGGAGGTGCTCGTAGTACACGACGTTCGAGTCGAGCGACACACCGATCGATACGACGATGCCGGTGATGCCGGCGAGGGTGAGCGCCAGACCGGCGCTCGAACCCAGGAAGACGATGAGTGAGTAGAGGAACATCGCCTCGACGCCCAGCTTCAGCACCGACAGCAACCCGAGGATCCGGTAGAAGAGGAACATGTAGATCCCGGCGAGCACGAGGCCCACCGCCCCGGCGATCAGACCCGCCTTGAGCGAATCGATGCCGAGGGTCGCCGAGACGATCTGGATGGACTGGCGCTCGAGCTCGATGGGCAGCGAGCCGTAGCGGAGCGCCGTGGCGAGGGCGTTGGCCGAGTCCTGATCGAAGCTGCCGCTGATGTTGACCTGATCGGCCGAGAACGGGGTGAACGCCTGCTGGCCGGGCTGGATGGCCGGGGCCGAGATGACCCTCCCGTCGAGGGTGATCGCCTGCTGGCCGGTGGGGCAGGTGGCCGAGGCCGGCTTGCACTCACGGGCCGCGGCGTTGAACGCATCGATGCCGTCCGCGCCCCCCTTGAACTTGGGGTTCACCGTCCACTTGCCGGTGTTGTCGATTCCGGCGGTCGCACCGTCGAGCGCGGCTCCGGTGAGCTGGGTCGGACCGAGCTGGTAGCGGGCGACCATGTTGCCGTCCTGGTCGTACTGCGGGAGCACGACGATCTGGTCGGCGACGTCCTGATCGCGCGTCGTGGTGGTGAGATCGCCGCTCGGTGCCTGCTGCGCCGCCGCTCCGAGGAGCGCGGGGTCGATGGTCGACGCGGTGGGGGCGACGGAGGGGTCGGTCGGCGTGGCGGAGGGATCGATCGGCGTGACGGTGGAGTCGTCGGGGATGTCGGTGACCTCGGGGGGCGTGGTCGTGGGCGCGATCTGGACGCCGGCGGCGCTCTCGCCTTCGACCCACCCCTGCGGCGACGACGCGCCCTCGTCGGTGGCCGGTGGATCGGTGGGGGTCACCGTGGTCGTGCTCTCCGGTATCGACTGCTGCGCCGGCGCCGGGCTCGATCCGGGGTCGGGAACCGGTGTGGTGCCCGGCACGCCCGTGCCCGGCGACGTCTCGTTGTCGGCAGCGGTGGTGCCATCGGGCGCCAACACCTGGAGCACCGGGCGGAAGCGCAGCTCGGCGGTCTGACCCACCAGGTCGATCGCCTGATCCGTGTCCTTCACCCCGGCGATGTTGACGAGGATGTTGTTGCCCTGACGGGTGATCTCGGGCTCGGCGACCCCGAGCGAGTCGATGCGCTGCCGCATGATGGCGATCGCCTGGTTGAGCTCGTCGTCGCCCGCCGAGGTCTTGGGGGTGAGCACGACGGAGACCCCACCCTGGAGGTCGAGGCCCAGGAGGGGCGCGTTCCCGCTGCGCAGGGTGAGGCCCAGCGCGAGGACGCCGAGCAGCACGAACACCGTGAGTTGGATGATGGCTTTGCGGCGCCGCATGATGGGCTCGATCGTCTCCCGTGCATCTGGTTTCGGCGGACAGGCCCCGAAAGGGGCATCGCCGGCCGGCGCGGTCACGATCCGCGCGAAGGGCAGGAGCAGGGTAGTCCAGGCCTCCCCCGCCACCGAATCACCCCTGCGGCGCCGCACCCGGCGCCTGCGGTGCGACGCGGACGACGGGAATCGCCGTTGACGTCGCGGTGGCTCGAACGGGTCACGACGAGCGGCGCGTCGGACTGCTACGCCACCCTCGTCGACCCCACCCGGCCACCAACACCTCGTCCTGCTCCCAGGAACCCACACCGGCCAGGTGCCCGCTGCGGGTACGACGCCGTCGCCCGAACCGGGATCACGACCAGGCGGAGGCGACCTCGGCGCGCATGTCGTCGAGGCGTCCGGCGATGATCGCGGCGCGTGCCCGTTCGACCAGGCGAAGGGTCCAGGACACGTTGTGGATCGTCAGCAGGCGACCAGCGGTGGGTTCGGAGACGTAGAGGAGGTGGCGCAGGTACGAGCGTGACCAGCGACGGCACACGACGCACCCGCACGACGGATCGAGCGGACCCGGGTCGCGGGCGTGACGGGCGTTGCGCAGGTTCATGCGACCCGCATCGGTGAGGATGGTGCCGTGGCGAGCCAGGCGGGTCGGCAGCACGCAGTCGAACATGTCGACCCCGAGCGCGATCCCCTCGATCAGACCGATCGGATCGCCCACGCCCATCAGGTATCGCGGGCGGTCACGAGGCAGGACGTCGATGGCCGCGGCGAGCGCCGGCAGCATCTGCTCGCGCGGCTCGCCCACCGACAACCCGCCGATGCCGTAGCCGTCGAAGCCGATCTCCACGGTGCGCTCGGCGCTCTCGCGACGCAGGTCGATGTCGACGCCGCCCTGCACGATGCCGAAGAGCGCCTGTCCGCTCCCCTGCTCACGCCCCGGCCGATGGGCCTCGAGCGCTCGGCGGGCCCAGAGCGCCGATCGATCGACCGCCGCCTGCACCACCTCGGGTGCCGATGGCAGTGGCGGGCACACGTCGAGCACCATCTGGATGTCCGCACCCAGGTTGCGCTGCACCGCCACAGCCCGTTCCGGGGTGAGGTGGTACCGGGTGCCGTCGTAGGTCGACGCGAAGGTCGCTCCCTCGTCGTCGACCTTGGGTTCGAGCGAGAAGATCTGGTAGCCGCCCGAATCGGTGAGCACGTGGCCGCGCCAGTCCATGAACGGGTGCAGGCCGCCCATCTCGGCGATGAGCTCGTCACCCGGGCGCAGCATCAGGTGGTACGTGTTGCCCAGCATCACCTGCACGCCCAGGTCCTCGAGGTCGAGCGACGACAGCGTCCGGACCGTGGCCCGGGTCCCGACCGGCATGAAGCACGGGGTGGTGAACGATCCCCGCGCCGTGGTCACGACGCCCGCCCGGCCGAACCCGTCGGTGGCCTCCACCGCGATCGCCGTCTTGGTGTCGTCCAGGCCCGCGCTCACCGTCGACACCCTCCCCCACCCCGAACTTGCAGCGGTGGGCACACTATTCGCTGCTGAGAGCTGCAATTTCGGGTGGGGTGGCTCATGCGCCGCGACCGCGGTGGAGGAGCATGGCGTCGCCGAACGACAGGAATCGGTACGAGTCGGCGAGCGCGGCGGCGTAGAGCCGACGCCAGCGCGGGCCGACGAGCGCGTCGATCAGGACCAGCAACGACGACCGCGGTTGGTGGAAGTTGGTCAGGAGCAGATCGACCACGGCGAACTGGTGGTCGCCCCGGATGAACAGATCGGTTCGGGCGTCGAGCTCGCCCCGCGTCGCGGCGGATTCGAGCGCCCGGAGCGCCGTGGTCCCCACCACCACGACGCGTCCGCCGCCGGCGCGGGTCGCGCCCACCGCATCCCAGGTCGCCTTCGGCACGCGGTACCGCTCGGTGTGCATCCGGTGGTCCTCGATGTGATCGACCGTGATGGGCCGGAACGTGTCGAGCCCGACCTGCAGCTCCACCGGGAGAACGGGTACCTGGGCGGCGGCGAGGCGCTCCAGCAGACCGGTGGTGAGGTGCAGCCCGGCGGTGGGGGCGGCGGCCGAGCCCGGCTCGCCGGCGTACACCGTCTGGTAGCGCTCCGCGTCGATGAGCGGCACCGTGATGTACGGCGGCAGCGGGATCGCTCCGATGCCCCCGATGGCGGCGAGCTCGGTCGCGCGGTCCCAACCCGTTGCCGAGCTGGCGCCGTCCTGGAGCGACCGTCCCGGCACGATGCGCACCACCCGGCGCCCGTCGCCGAGGTCGTCGAGCACCTCGACGACGACATCGACGGGCACGCCATCCGTCGTCGGGACCAGCCGGGTGCCGGGTGTCAGCTTGCGGCTCGGACGGACCAGCGCCAGCCACCCGTCGACCGGGTCAGGTCCGCGGTGCTCGAGCAACAGGACCTCCGCCGCTCCCCCGGTCGCCCGACGCAGCGACAGCCGGGCGGGCAGGACCCGGGTGTCGTTCACGACGACCAGGTCCTTCGGGGTCAGCATCGAGGGCAGATCACGGACGTGGAGGTGCTCGGGTTCGGCTCCCGGTCCCCCGTCGACGAGCAGCCGGGCTGCGTCACGCGGCTCGATGGGCACCTGCGCGATCCGACCGGCGGGCAGGTCGTAGTCGAAGGCGGCGGTCTCCACCGTCGGCACCCTACCGGCGAGGTCTTCGAGCGCTTCCACCGAGGCGACGGGGCGCCGCCCGACCCCGACACCGACCCCGACACCGACGCCCGACACCCGACCGAGACCGACGCCGACGCCGAGGCGGACTCGGCCGCCGGCTCCTACTCCGAGGCCGGGGCGAGGTCGACGTCGGGTTCGTCGGTTGGACCGCCGGTCGCAAGCGGGCGGGGCTCGTCGGGTGGATCGCCGGCCGGCGTCGCGCCGGGGATGTTGGTGCTGGCGAGGTAGAAGGTGACGAGCGCCGCGAGGCACAGGGCCACGATGAGCTCGGCCCAGAAGAACGACACGTAGTCGAAGTAGACGCCGATCGGCGGGCTGCCCGGCGCCGCCGCCCGGAAGCTGGCGAACGCGAAGAGCATCGCCGCGAGCCACGCCAGGTGACGGGTCTCCCATTCGCGGTGGCCGAGCACGACCACGAGGACGACGGCGACGATGGCCGCCGTGAGCAGCCAGTAGATGCCCATCATGATCGAGGCCCACACCACCGACGGCGGGCTGCGGTCGACGGAGTACGTGATGCCGGCGACCTCGACGTCGCCGCCGACGTCGGTGTCGACTGCGGCGACGACGTCGAACCCGCTCGACGCGTCCACCATCACCACGGTCATCGGCACCGTCTCGGAGGCGACCACGTCGGCGAAGGTGTTCGGGGTTCCGGCAACGGCGAGCATGGCGAACTCGCCGGAGTAGGTGTCGAACGGGTACGCGCTGACGTTGCCCCGCTCGAAGCGGATCTCGCCTGCGTCTTCCGCCGTGGTCAACGGGTCGGGTTCGACCCGCAGGGGCGCGATGCCCTCGACGTCGGCGAGCACCGAGATCCCACCGTCGGGGATGGGATCGGAGCCGGGCACGGCCGCCAACCGGACCTTCATGACGCCCCGGTTGGCGTCGACATCGTCGATCACCACGCGGACGACGACCACGCCGGTGCCCTCGGTCGCGATGGTGACGGCGGACGAACCATCGCCGGGCACCAGCACCACCATGTTCACCCCGGCGATGAGCACCGTTGCCAGGACCACGGCGACGAGGACCCGTCGTCCCACGTTCGCCGCTCTCCGTGCTCGCATCGACCCACGGTAGTTCCCGCCCATCTGGGGCTCATCGACCCGGCCGACCGCACCCTCGCCCGATCCGCGACGGCGTCGCCGTCAGCATCGCCGTCGCAGGAGCGAACGCCGTCACGAGCGATGAGGCGTCAGCGCCAGCGCCTGCGAGCCGGGGTCGGACCTCGACGCGAGTGGTCAGATCGACCGCTCGGCGTCGGGCCAGTAGCGATCACGAAGCACCCGGGTGTGCAGCTTCCCCGTCGGGAAGCGCGGCAGCTCGGCCTCGAAGTCGATCGAACGAGGCACCTTGTACCCGGCCAGGCGCTCGCGGGCGAACGCGACGAGCTCCGAGGCCAGCGCGTTCGACGGCTCGACCCCCGGCACCAGCTGGATGGCCGCCTTCACCTGCTCGCCCCACTCGTCGTCGGGAATGCCGAACACCGCGATGTCGCTCACCGCCGGGTGCTCGGCCATGGCGTGCTCGATCTCGGCGGGGTAGATGTTCACCCCGCCGGAGATGATCATGTTCGCGGCCCGGTCGCTGAGGTACACGTACCCGTCGGCGTCGACCCGACCGACGTCGCCGATGCTGTAGGTGCCGGGCCCGGAGAACGCTGCTGCGGTGCGGGTGGCGTCGTTGTGGTACTCGAACACCTGGTCCACGATCGTGTTGCGGCAGTAGAGGGTCCCTGTCTCGCCCGCCGGGAGGCGCGCGCCGTCGCGGTCGACGGCGAACACCTCGTGCGTCGAGGTGGCTCGGCCGACGGTCCCGGCGTGCGCCAACCAGTCCTCGCTGTCGACCAGGGTGACCACGCCGCCCTCGCTCGCACCCCAGTACTCGGTGAGGACCGGCCCCCACCAATCGATCATCCGGTGCTTGACCGACGGAGCGATGGGCGCCGCTCCGTGCAGCACGGTGTGCAGCGACGAGCCGTCGAACGCCTCGCGACGTGCGGCGTCGAGACGCAGGAGCCGGACGAACATCGTCGGGACGAGGTGGGTGTTGCGCACCTGCCGCCCCTCGATCAGGTCCAGGGCCGCGGCGGCGTCCCAGCGCGGCATGATCACCATCGGGGAGCCGGCGAAGAGATCCATCTGGGCGAACCCGACCGGGGCGGCGTGGTAGAGCGGGCCGGTCACGAGGTGCGGACCCCGGCCGTCGAGACCCAGGTGGGCACCACCCGCCGCTCCCCCGAGGATCCTCGCCCCAAGCGTCGTTGCGGCCGCTCGCTTCACGCCCTTGGGACGACCCGTCGTGCCGGAGGTGTA
>JBBSTY010000061.1:0-22552 GCA_038235385.1 Acidimicrobiales bacterium
AGTCCAACGTCAGCCCCTATCCCGTTTTGGCACATTTGGGGCGCTGGGATGGGACCACCTTCCAGCCGGTGACGTCCGCCTCGCTCCCGGCCGGGAAGCTCGTGGTCCTGACCCACGGCTGGGCGCCGGGCTACCTCGCCGCCTACCAGCGCCTCCAGGCGCAGAGCACCGACCTGGTCACGGTGTGGACCCCCGGCCTGGTCGATGACGCCAACGTCTCGATGCTTGCCACGTGGGCGCCCATCGCGCAGGCCTTGCAGACAGCCGATCCGGCCTCGACGGTCATGCTCTACAGCTGGGTCGACCAATCGGCCACGGGCGCCAACCCACTCGAGGCGCGCCGGGGTGAGGACGCCACGGAGGTGAACGGGCACCGGTTGGCCACCGCCCTGGACCAGGCAGTGGTGCCCGGCTTCGCGGCGGAGGGCGGTCAGGTCCATCTCATCGGGCACAGCTTCGGGGCCAACGTGGCGACCACGGCGGCGCTGGCGCTGACGGTGCCGCCGCGGCAACTGACCCTGCTCGATTCTCCCGAGACGACCCTCGCCCTGCTCGGTGGGGCCAAGAACGACCTGCGCTACAAGCTGCCGCGGCTCGACATCGGCCGGGGCCCGGGCCAGACCTTCGTCGACAACTACATCTCCTACGTGGGCATCCGCTTCTCGACGTTCCCGGGGTTGGATCAGGTGGTCGATGTGCAGACGGCCCCGCCGCCCGGCGACGGGCCGGGGGAGAAGCACACCTTCGCCATCGTCTGGTACCGCACGTCGGTCGAGGACCCGGGTGCCGGGGTCGGCTATGCGTGGTCGCCGTTGGCCGGTGGCGACGACGCCGCGCTCGGCTCCTACTACCAACAGCCCGATCCGGCGAACGTCTTGTCGCTGTCCGAGATCGAGGGCCCGCCGCCTCCGACCGTAGGAACCCAGTTGTTGGTGGCGGGCTCGGACCTCGCCGTCCCGGCCTCGCCGGCTGGCCGGGGGGCGACCGGAACGGTCCCCGGCAGCGGAACGGCGGTGCCCGGCGCGCCTGCCTCGGACGCCGCCAACGGCGTGGCGCTGGGTGGCCCGTCGCCGCGCACGTGGAACCTCACCTTCAGCACCGACGAGGACTCCCTCTGGCTCGACTTCGATCTGACCCTCACCGGGCGCGCCGGCGATTCGGTGGCGGTGTTCATCGACGGTCGTCAGCGCTACCAGGCCGCCGCCCCGGAGGCGGGGACGGGTACCCCCGGGGCCTTCGTGGTCCTCTACGACGTCGCGCCGGGCGACCACGTCCTGAGCGTGTCCCTCACCGGCGCGACATCCACCGACGCGGCCGACCCGGCCACGACGGCCACGGTTGCCGGCCTACGGCTCTCCTCCACCGCCGACATCCAGCGCAACCTCACCGCCCAGGAGACCAACTGGCTGCTCATCGCGGCGCTCGCCATCGGCCTGGTGGTCGTCGTGGCCCTGGTCGTGGTCATCGTGGTGCTGATCCGCCGCCTCCGCCGCCGGGTGCGGCCTCCCGCCGAGGATCTCACGGGAGCGGCAGCCGACTGACTGGCGTGGGCGCCGCCGCCGCCGACCGCACCGAGACCATCGAAGGTGGGCACGCCGAGCGCCGCAGTGGAGTTGGCGTCGCTCCCGCCGCCGACCGTGGTTCCGTCGAGGTGGGGGAGCAACGTCGTGGCCAGCGCGCCGAGCTCGCGACGGAAGCTCGTGATCGAGCGAGCACCGGAGCATCGGTGTTGGGTGGGAGACCCCTGCCCCTCGGGGTTCGGCGGAGACACATCATTTCGGCGCCTCCTCCCCCGTTACGGCTGACACCTGCTCAAGGGGCGTAGCACGTGGTGCTACACTCTCGGCATGGGCCGTGAAGTCACCCAGCGAGAGCTCCGCAACGACAGTGGCGAGATCATGCGTCAGCTCGATCAGGGGGAGACGTTCGTGGTGACCCGCAACGGTGTGCCGGTGGGCGAGCTGACTCCCCTTCGCCGGCATCGTTTCGTCACCGCCGAGGCGGCGGTGGCGATGTTCCGAACCGCACCACGCGTCGACTACGAGCAGTTCCGCGCCGACCTCGATGACCTCGTGAACCAGGACGTGACCCCACGTGGCTGAGCGTCGCCGCCATCGGCGCGGGATCCTCGACACCTCGGTGATCATCGACATCGACACGCTCGACCCCGCCCACCTCCCCGAAGAGGTCGCGGTGAGCGCGCTGACCATGGCGGAGCTCGCCGCGGGACCGCACGCGTCGGGTGACGCCGACGAGCGCGGGCGGCGGCAGGACCGTTTGCAGCGTGCCGAAGCGGCGTTCGACCCATTGCCCTTCGACAGCGAGGCAGCTCGCGCGTACGGCCGGGTCTATGCCGCAGTCGCCGCCGCGGGACGAAAGGCTCGTGGAGCTCGCGCGGTCGACCTGCTCATCGCGGCGACGGCGTGCGCGGCTGGGCTTCCGCTGTACACGAGGAACGCCGCCGACTTCGAGGCACTCGAAGGTCTCGTCGACATCGTGGTCGTGTAGTCGGCACGAGCCGACGACACGGGACCTCGCCGTCATCATCGGGTTCGCCCGACGCGGATCGGGTCCGATGGTGGTGCGGAACGGGCGGTCGGCCGCTCATCGCGGACCAGGGCTCGACCGTGGTCACCTGCACCGGCGGGTCCGGTCGCGTGCACCTGCTGGGACGAACCTCGCGCCGCACGCCGTGGACGTCCGGCGCTCTGTCACGGCGGTCCGACGGTGAAGAGCTGAACCGGACCGTCGTCGTTCCTGGTCTCGGTGTAGGGAGACGGCAGTGCCCGGCGCCAGAACGCCGTGGCCGCCGTGTTCGCATCGAGCTGCCGCACCTGCCACCGTCCGGGGAACCGCTCGAAGGTCAACTCCGCCGCCCGCTGCCCGATGTGTTGGCGACGGTACTTCCGCATGACGAAGAACTCGGCCAGATCGTGCGGCGACCCGGAGCGGACCAGCGAGAAGCCCGCCTTCGCGCCGGCGACCTCGAACACGAAGGGGTGCCGGTCGGCCTCGGTCCAGTAGTGGTCGAGGTACCGGTAGTCGAACTCGCCGTGCGCGCCGACGTCGGCGCCATCGAACTCGCTGAAGTCGTGCAGGTACAGCTGCATCATCCGTCGGATGGCCACCTTGTCCACGACGTCGGCCGGCCGAACGGTCAGTTCCAACAGGGGCGACGCCTCCATGGGTCCTCCTTCCTCGGGACGGCACCGTGCTCGGCGAGCGTTCGGACCGGAAGCGGCGGCAGGACTCCAGCGTGCGCTCGCACCGGCTGCTCCTTCACGAGCCGGACGAGTGCTCGCCCGCCACCTTACCAATGGCGTTCGAACCGGCACCTACTGCGTCTACCGACCCCGGCACCGTCATGCGCCCGGCCACCTTCGCGAGCTACGCCGCCCCCGCCGGGTTCACCGGCGTGGAGGTGGTTCGTTCGGTCACGCGCAACGGGCGTGGACGAGGATCATCGTGACGCGTCCGTCGTCGAGGAGCTCGGCGTAGGCGTCCGCGTTCTCCGTGGCCCGTTGCCATCGAGGATCGCTCCCGTGGTCGCGGGTCAGGGCTTCGTCGAGACGGCTCTGCGGTCGGGACCAGTTGAGCGGAGCGTTCGGGAGCGCCTCGGAGCTGACGTGGTCGACCACCGTGAACCCGCTGCGGACCAGGTCGGCGAGGAGCTCGGCGGTCGTGGCGAACGAGTTGCCCTCGGGCACGTCGGCCGGGGGGATCGGCTCGTCGGCGACGTAGGCCAGGACCCCGAGGTGGCCGTCGTCGACGAGGCAGCGGCGGACCTCGGTGAGCGCCGCCACGGGATGATCGACGGTGTCGAGCACCCCCAACGTCCACGCGACGTCGAACGTGGCTCGGGCGATGGGAAGGGCTTCGGCGGCGCCGAGCACCGTCGGCATGGCGAACAGACGGGTCGCCCCCTCGGCGGCGCCGTCCATCGGCTCGACCCCCACCGGGCGCACGCCGTACCGATCCGCCGCCCACGCGGCTGGTCCTCCGAGGCCCGATCCGACATCGAGCAGACGCAGGCCCTCGGCGAAGGCGAGCGATTCGGCCAGCCACGCCAGAGCCGATGGGCTCCCGCTGCCTCGCGAGGCGCCCGCCAGGACCGATGTCTGATCACGGCCCGCCAGCTCCTCGGCCGTCCAGCGGGCGACCAGGTCGAACTCGGCCTCGTGCGCGGGGGAGTCACGGTCGGTCATCGTGGGACCGATCCATGGGCGACATCGAGCGGGGCGGTTCGGCGTCAGCAGGACGAGGAAGGGGAAGCGGAACCGATCGCTGGTTCCCGGGCGTCGGCGTCCGGGCCTCCTGGGTCGCCGGCCGTCGGACGCCCGTCCATGGTGTCGGTGAACCACGTCGGAGCTGCTCGGCGACCTCTCGCATCACGGTGGCCCGTTCCGTCGGGCTGGCGGTGGATGCGGGGCCGGAGAGATCGATCCCGTCGACCCCGTCGATCGAGAGGTGGGCCGTGGCGCTGGCGACCGCGTGGGCGATGCCTGCAGCTCGGGGATCGGTGGCGTGGAGGACCTCATCGATGGCGCTCGGCTCGATCCCGACCCCGGGCAGTGCGATCAACCGATCGGCGCCGGCCGCGTCGGTGAAGACGGGGACGCACACGATGTGGCGCAGGGTCGAACCGTTCGCTCGCGACCGGCGGATGAAGTGGTCGACCTCGGCCGGGGTGGCGCCGAGGTTCACGAAGCACCACGACGCGCCGGCGCGGGACTTGTCCGCAGCACGTCCGGGACGGACGTCGATCGGCTCCACCGTGGGACTCTCGGCCACGGAGACCTCGAGCCCGAACCGGCGCGCCTGGGCGGTGAGCCGCAAGCTGTCCAGGTCGAACACCGCTTCGGTGTCCGGTCGGACGTGCGGTGCGCGGGCATCGCCGGTGACGCAGTGCACCTCGCGCACGCCCACCTCGGCCAAGGCGACGAGGTCGGCCTCGAGCGCAGCGCCGTTGCGATCGCGACAGGAGACCGTCACCCAGGGTCGGCAACCCTCGGCGAGCAGCGTCGGCGCCACGACGACGTTCGGCAGGTCGATGCGGTCGTGGTGCTCGCCGAGCAACACGGCATCGCACCACCCGGCATGCAGTCGTGCCATCTCTCGGCCCGAAGCCAGGGTGGGTTCGGCCGGTCGGGCGTCGCAGACCACCAACGGCGTCGTCGCCGGGGATCGGTCGGCGAAGGCCGTGACGGTCCCGTCGCGGTCCTCGGGCAACGGGGCGATCGCGGTCCACGGTGGTGCCGGCTCCAGCACGAACGGGCAGGTTCGATCGTCGACCTCGCAACGACCGCCCGATCGAACGCCACCGCAGGGCCCGTAGACCATCCGCTTCGGGCAGTCCACGCGTCGCTCCAGAGCGGCCCGATGCTCGTGGGGCCGTGGGCTCATCGGTCCCAGTGGCGGTGGAGGGCCAGATCGTCGAAGAACGACGCGGGTGACTCCGACACCCCGGGCCCGTCCGGGTCGATCCCGATCGCATCGCCGGCGGCCGGATCGGCGAGCCCGACGGTCTTGTGGTGCCGGTAGGCCTCCTGGACGAACATCGCCATGGCCTCGTCGGCAGGTGCGGCCAGGACGACGCCGTCGTACTCGACGGGATCGGTGATGTGGATCGTCCGGTCGACGGTGACGTTGCCGTCGAGCGTCCCGAAGTGAGGGCCGACGGTCACGATCTCGACGCCGAGCGGGTCGGCCGCCGCTCGCCACGCTGCCACCGTCCGCTTCGCCGTGGTGTCACCGACGAGCACGGCGACCATGCGGCCAGCGACGACGCCGGGTCGGGCCCCCGGATCCATCGAGAGCGCCGGCGACAGCACCTGCGGGTCTCGCACCGACGAGCCCGGTGCGTCCAGCCCGAGGTGGGCGGCGACGTGATCAGCCAGGTCGCGGTCGACGTTGGCCAGGTTGGCGACCATCCGGGAGCGCACCCCGGGGCTGACGCACTTGCCGAGCTCGAAGCTGAAGGCCCCCATGATGTGCTCGCGCTCGGCGTCGGTGAGCGACCGATAGAACATCGTCGCCTGCGAGTAGTGATCGTCGAAGCTCGCCGGGCGGAGCTTCACCTTCGGGCCCGCGACCTCCTGCGGCGGATGGACGTAGGCGGTGTCATCGGCCGGTGCGAACGGGCAGCCGCCACCGAGCGAGTTGGGTGTGTAGGCCGCCACCCCGACGTGCACGGCCTGCTGCATGAACCCGTCGCGGTTGTTGTCGTTGACCGGAGCGACCGGCCGGTTGACGGGGATCTGCGAGAAGTTCGGTCCACCGAGCCGGGTGAGCTGGGTGTCGAGGTAGGAGAAGAGACGGGCGTGGAGCAGCGGGTCATCGACGAACCCGATGCCGGGGACGACGTGACCGGGGTGGAACGCAACCTGCTCGGTCTCGGCGAAGTAGTTCGTGGGGTTGCGATCGAGCGTCATCACGCCGAGCACCCGCACCGGGCACAGCTCCTCGGGCACGAGCTTCGTGCTGTCGAGCAGGTCGATGCCTTCGAATCTCTGGTCGGCGGTGTCGGGCATGACCTGGACGCCGAGCTCCCACTGCGGGAGGTTGCCGCTCGCGATGCGGGCGTGGAGATCCCGGCGGTGGAAATCGGGATCGATGCCACCGAGCTTCTGGGACTCCTCCCAGACCAGGCCGTGGACCCCGGCGACGGGCTTCCAGTGCCACTTCACCAGCGAGGTCGACCCGTCGGCGGCGGTGAGTCGGAAGGTGTGCACGCCGAACCCCTCCATGGTCGCGAACGACCGGGGGATGGCTCGATCGGACATGGCCCACATCACCGTGTGGGTTGTCTCGGGCTGGAGACCGACGAAGTCCCAGAAGGTGTCGTGGGCCGACTGCGCCTGCGGGATCTCGCGGTCGGGCTCGGGCTTCACCGCGTGGACCAGGTCCGGGAACTTGAGGCCGTCCTGGATGAAGAAGACCGGGATGTTGTTGCCGACGAGGTCGAAGTTGCCCTCGTCCGTGTAGAACTTCGTCGCGAAGCCGCGGACATCCCGAGCGGTGTCGGCCGAGCCGCGCGAGCCCGCCACCGTCGAGAAGCGCACGAACATCCGGGTCGACGTCCCCTTCTTCAGGAAGCCGGCAGCACACAGGTCCGAGTTGTCGGCCGTCGCACGGAAGACGCCGTGGGCGCCTGCGCCCCGAGCGTGCACGGCGCGTTCGGGGATGCGCTCGTGGTCGAAGTGCATGATCTTCTCGCGAAGGTGGAAGTCCTCCAACAACGTCGGCCCTCGCTCGCCCACCTTCAGGGAGTTGTCGGCGTCGTCGACCCGAACGCCCTGGGCCGTGGTGAGCCGGTCACCGGTCTGCGCCCACGTCAGGTCGACACCGTCCGCTGCGGGTGCGGTGACATCGGCGCTGGTCGCACCGGCAGCGCGAGACAGCTCGGCCGCGGCGACGGCGGCCGCCTTGGGCGCGGTCCGCGGTGCCTTGGCCGGATGGGCCCGGGTGGTGGCGCTCGTCGGAACCGGCCGGTTCGGGGACCGGGCGCCTTCACCCGCCCCCTCCGCCGACGCCCCTGTCGAGGTGCGGGATCCGCCGCCGGACTTCTTCACGACTCGTTCGGTGGCCTTCTTCTTCGGCGTTGCCATGGAGGGTTGCCTCGCTGATCGCATCGGACGGACGCGTCCGACCTACCCGGGGCCACCCGGCGCAGAACGGGTGTCCTCGCGCCGGGAGCGCCGGAGCGCCCAGCGGGCGCTGGCGGCGCTGGCGGCGCCGACGGCGGCACCGGCGATGACGTCGCTGGCCCAATGCACGTCGAGCACGACACGACCGACCGCGACGATCGCTCCCGTGAGGACGACGACGATCGCGACGAGCCGAGACGCACGCACGGAGCGCCCGGTCCGCCAGACGAGGTACGAACCGAGGGCGAGCGCGGTTGCGGCCTCGGTGTGACCGGACGGGACCGAGTAGATCTCGAGCAACCCGACCTCGATCCCGCCCGGACGGGTTCTGGCGACGAGGACCTTCGTCAGTGCGCCGGCCGCGCTCGCCACCATCACCGACGCCACGGGAAGCAGGGCCCGCTCGGCGTCGCGGGTGCGCAACCAGAGGTAGGCGGTGAGGGCGACCGCGGCCACGGCGATGGCGATGGTCGACCCGACGGCGCCGAGGGTCTCGGCGGCGGGTCGCAGCCTGTCCAGGTGGGCCAGCGACCACGCGCGGATGGCGTCGTCGAACGGCTGCGCGATCCCGTCGCCGGTCGGGGTGAGCAGCAACGTGCCGATGGCGACGACGGCGGCGGTGATGAGCGCGATGGCGGCCACGAGGCGAGCGCTGAGCGCCCCGATGCTGAGCTGGCGGGTCACGTCGCTCGCCGTCACGGCGTGAGCCCGCTCGGACGTGGCGGCGTCGACCGGGGGGAGCCGACGAGGTGCATCACGGTGAGCGTACGCGTGGTGGACGGGAAGGGGACCCCGGAGCACCGGAACCCCCGACCCGCCGACCACGGCTCCCACCGGTCGCTCAGCGCGCCTCGATTGCCGCCATGACCGCCGCTGCGTTGCACGTCGCCCCGCGCTCGAGATCGATGACCCGGAACGCCGCCGGCGCGCCCCCCTGGCCCACGATCGCGCCTCCGGCGCAGGACCCCGAGGCGTCCATCACCGCGAAGGGCAGAACCTCGACGGCGCTGCTCTTGGAGGTCACGATGCCGAGACCTGAAACCTTCGTCGGGGTGGCGCGGATCTGGGAGCCGACGAGCTCGAGACCGGGGACTGCCGCCAACCACGCGTCGGGGATGCCCCAGTCGTCGGTCGAGCTGCTCGGGTCGTTCTCGGTCTGGGCGATGCCCAGAAGGGAATCGCGGAACGCCTCGGCGTCGGTGATCGCCTGGAGGACCTCGGTGTCCGACGAGGACGACGTCGCCGCCGCATCCGGCACCGGTCGCGTTCCCGATGCCGAGAACTCGACATCGTCGAGTGCGATCTCGCGTGCCGCCTCGGGCTCGCCGTCCTCATCCAGGAACGCCGGCAGCTCGACGATCGCCAGGGCGAGGTTCCGGTCCTCGTCCTTCAGCGAGATCATCATCGTGCCGCCGGAGACCGGCAC
Organism: Acidimicrobiales bacterium; assembly: GCA_038235385.1. Classification (GTDB taxonomy): domain Bacteria; phylum Actinomycetota; class Acidimicrobiia; order Acidimicrobiales; family Acidimicrobilacustridaceae; genus JBBSTY01. The sequence goes on from JBBSTY010000061.1 coordinate 9,073, forward strand.
GCTCGAACCTTCGAAGCCGACTCTCGCCGTCGCCGTGTCGCCGGGTTCGGCCTTGCCGCCGGTGCCGAACTGGATGTCGTAGCTCTCGTTGTCCGGCGCGATCAGCTCGACCGAATCCACAACGACGATGAGATCGGAGCCGTTCGTGACCGAGAACAGGTACTCGACGAACGCAGGATCGCCGTCGGGGTCGCGGTAGCCCGGTTCCAACGTGACCGTGATGTCGCCCACCGTCGACGGCTCGAGGCCGGACGTGTCGAGGAAGGAAGACGATGCGGCCAACGTCTTGTTGTCCCGTCGCCAATCAGCGACGAGGAGGTCGTCGCCGTCCACCTCGAACACGACGTCCGTGTAGGTCCCCGTGTCCTCGACCCCGTCCGCATCGGTGTGGGTGACGGTGACCGATCCCGTGGTGGTGACGACGCCCTTCTCGGGCTGGACGACCTCGATGGCGCTCGTGACGGTCACCGACTCGGACTTCGGCGCCGTGAGGACCGGATCCAGTCCGTTGACCGATGCCAGCAGCTCCTGGTTCCGGTAGCGAGCCGCGACCGCTCGGGTCGTCAGGTCCTCGATTGCGGCGTAGTCCAGATCCCCGTCGGCCCGGAAGAGGTCCTCGAGGACGTGGTCGGCCTTGTCCTGGAGCGCGTCGAGATCGTCGGGTACCTGCCCGACCTCGCCGGTCTCGGGTGGTCGGGCGGTCGTCGCCTCGGACGCGCTGGTCGGCGTCGGCGATGATCCGCAGGCAGTGGCGGCGAGTGCCGCACCGGTCAGGACCAGTGCGAGCAGGCGGCGGTTCATGACTGAGCTCCCTCGTTGCTGCGCAGGACGGTCGCCCTGGCGAACTCCCATCGTGTGGGGTCGGCGTGCGACACTGCATCCGTGGAACCACGCAATCGGTCTCAGGTAGAGCCGTTCGACCCTGAGCCGAAAGGCCCATGTCGCCGTTCGTGAACCGCGATGCTGAGCTGGGCCTCCTCGCGGACCACGCACGAGCGCTCGAAGCAGGGACCGGCGCCACCGTCGTGGTGTGCGGCGAACCGGGAATGGGAGCCTCGTCGTTGCTGGGGCGATGGCTCGCAGATGGCGTCGATGCCCGTGTGCTCGAGGTTCGGGGCATCGAGTCCGAATCGGAGTTGCCGTTCGCCGGGCTCGGCTCGTTGCTGCTGCCGCTCCTCGACCTGATCGACGAGCTGCCCGAACCGCAACCGGCGGCCCTGCGAGCCGCCCTCGCGCTCGGTCCGGTGACAGGTCACGACCGGTTCACCGTCTTCGTGGCAGTCACGGGTCTCTTGGGGCGTGCGGCTCGGCTCCGTCCGTTGCTCGTTGCGGTGGACGACGCCCACCACCTCGACCCGTCCAGCCTTGCGGCCGTGGCGTTCGCATCGCGACGTCTCGGACATGATGGCGTCCTCGTCGTGCTCGCCGGGAGGGCCGATGCGTTCGACGACGACTCGTTCGGTCACGCCAGCACGATCGAGTTGCGTCCCGTGGCCGACGCCCACGCGCAGATGATCCTGAACGCGGCAGCACGGGTGTCCATCCACCCGGTGGTCTCGCGTCGATTGGTCGACGCGGCCGGTGGCAACCCGGCAGCGCTCGTGGACCTCGCGGTGATGTTGGGCACGGCTGAGCTGCAGGGCACTCGTCCGCTCATGGAACCGCTTCCGGTCGGACCAACGTTCGAGGGCGCGCTGATCCGCCAGCTCGCCGACCTCCCATCGGCCACGCGCCGAGCCATGTTGGTCATCGCCGTCGGCGACGAGGACGGCGATGACGCCGTCTTCCGCGCGCTTGCGGCAGACGGGCTCGGGATCGACCACCTGGTCCCCGCCGAGCGCTCCCGCTTCCTGGTTCTCGACGGCGGACGACATCGATTCCGCGACGAGCGGACGCGGTCAGCCGTGTACCACGCATCGTCGGCGCCGGACCGCCGTCGGGCGCACCAGGTGATGGCCGACGTCCTGGATCCCGGATCGGCCACCTGGGCCGTTCATGCGGCCGAGGCATCCGTGATCCCGGACGAGACGATCGCTGCGGCGCTCGAACGCATGGCGGTGGATGCGGCGGCGGTGGGCGACATCGCGGTGTCCTGGCACGCGTGGGAGCGGGCTGCGAGCGTCAGTCTCCAGGGTGGTGATCGAAGTCGGAGGCTGCTCGGAGCGACCGATGCCGCGCTGCGGGTCGGGCGTCCGGACGCGGCGAGACGTCTCCTCGACGAGCTCGGATCTGCGCGACCGGACGACCACCGAGGCGAACGAGACCTGTTGCGCGGTCGGCTCCTCGTGATCGCCGGACGACCTGATGAGGCGGCGACGCTGTTCGTCGCCCGATCCGACCAGCTCAGCGGTGACGACCCGGTCGGCGCGGCAGCGCTCCTGCTCGAGGTGGTGCCCGCCATGTTGCGCAACGGGCGCGTCGGGACCGCGGTCACGCTGGCCCGCCGCAGCTCGGACCTCCTCGCCTCCACGCCGGATGGCCCGCTGACCGCCCGAGCAGCGGTCGCTCTCGGTTCGGCACTGGTCACGATCGGCGGTGATCGGTCCGGCCGCGAGCTCCTCGATCGATATCGGGACGTGGCCGCGCTCGAGGGGTGGGCGAACGCGGCGTCGTTCCTCGCCGACACCGCGGCTCTGGCTCTGATCCGTCTCGGCGATCACCAGCACGCCCGTGAGATCCTGAACCACCTCGCCGCTGCGATCGGCGAGGCCAGCGCGCCCTTCTCGGCCCCCAACGTGCTCGCCGTGCAGAGCTTCCTCGACTACCGCACCGGACGCCTCGCCGACGCTGCCGCGGCGGCGTCGTCCGCCGTGCAGATCGCCGACGAGACGAACCAGCCCGGACTCGTCGCCTTTCCGCTGGGGACCCTCGCGACGGTGCAGGCCATGCGTGGCTTCGAGCAGGAGTGTCGCGATGCGTCCGTGCGTCTCGCTCGGCTGGGTCAGGGCCAGGACGGTGGCCGGGGCCACGAGCTCGTCGCTCGAGCTGCCCTCGGCCTCCTCGAGCTCGGCCTCGGCCGACCGCAGCGCGCCGTCGCCGAACTGGAACCGCTCTGGTCCGACGCCCATCGTTCTCGCCCGTCGGTGGTCATGTGGAACGCCGACTTCGCCGACGCGTTGATCCGCAGCGGCAGGCCCGACGATGCCGAGCCGGTGATCGCCGATCTCGAGGCTGCGGCGCAGCGATCTGGTGACGGCAGGGCTCGGGCCGCAGCGACTCGCCTTCGAGCGCTCGTCGGGCCGACCGAATCGCGAGATGAGCTCCTCGAGATCGCAGTGGCGGCATGTCGAGAGCTCGATCTCCCGTTCGGTCTGGCGAGATCGCTGCTCGACCTCGGGGCCGCCCAGCGCCGGTCCCGACGGCGCAAGGACGCTCGGGTCTCGCTGCGTGAGGCGCTCGCCTGCTTCGAATCCATGAGCTCGACGTCGTGGTCCAGGCTGGCGGCTGCCGAGCTGGACCGCTGCGGGGGCACCTCCCACTCGACGGTCGTCAGCGCCGATCCGCTCACGCCGCAGGAACGGCAGGTGGCCCGGTTGGTCGCCGAGGGGGCGTCGAACCGTGAGGTCGCCTCCCGGCTCTTCGTCAGCGTCCGGACGGTCGAGTCCCATCTCAGCCGGGTGTACCGAAAGATGGACCTGCGTTCGAGGACCGAGCTGGCGGGGTGGATCAGCCGGACCGACCTCGGACACCGATCGACCCCCGCTCGCTGACCGGTCGGCCGGATCCATCGCCGAAGCGCTTGGTGAACGCCGCCTCGACCGCCTCGATGTCGACCGGGAGCTGATCAGAAGCCCGGCATCCGGCGACCACGAGCGCGGCCTGATCGAGGAGGGCGGCATCGCGCTGCTCCAGCCCGGCCTCGGCGAGGCTCTCGCGAAGGAGGGCGAGGGACTCGAGCAGGTAGATGCACACCGTCGGCTGCGACGCCGCCGCCTGGCGGACCTCGTCGAAGGCGAGCCCGATGAGCTCGGAGTGGGTGATCTGCTGGGCGAGCACGACCCGCGCCCCGTTGGCCGCCGTCCGCTCCGGCGAGGGCGGATCCCGGCGCAGGAGCTCGGCCAGCACCGCCGTGCCGTGGAAGATGGCGTCCTGCGCGGTGGTCGGGTCGTTGATGCCGGGCGAGAGCGCCTTGAGCGCCACATCGGCCAGTTGGCGCACCCCGAAGGACATGTCCTGTTGCATCGTCCGGGTGTCGCCGACCTTCACGGCCGACGTGATGGCACGCTCGATGTCCGGCTGGTCGGGGGCGACCGACAGCGTGCACAGCGACGTCCCGGCGATGGCGTACCGGCCCGGGCTCGCCTCGACCCACATCGTCTCGCCGGCCGGGACGCACGCGAGGAGACGGTCGACATCGATCTGTTGGATCCAACCGTTCTCGTCGAAGGCGACCGCATGACCGTCGCGGTCGGGACGGTCCGAGGGGAGTTCCTCCGTCGGATCCTGGGCCACGGACCACTCCCGCCGGATCTGCGCGATCGCCTCGTGCTCGACGTCCTTGAGGATCCGGCTCACGTCCATCGAGTGCGCGCTGTGGTCGATGAAGGCGACGATGGCGAGGATGGTGATGATGCCCAGGGCGACGGCGATGGCGACCGACAGGTTGGGGATCACCGGGTCACCGCCCTCCTCCAGCGCGGTCCGGACCGTCCGCAGCACCAACAGGCAGTAGGTGAACGTTCCCACCACCAGCGCCATGACCCGCCGGTTGAACGGATCACGGAACAGCGTGTGGACCACTCGGGGTGAGTACTGGTTCGATGCCTGCTGGATGATCAGCAACGACACCGAGAAGGCGATGCCGGCGAAGGTGATGGTCGCCCCCGCGACCGTGCTCAGCAGCGCCCGCGCGCTCTCGACCGTCGAGGTCAGGCCCAACGGCAGGTCGGCGCCGCTCTCATCCAACCGCTGGTCGAACCCGATGGTGGCCGTCGCCAACACGATCGCCACGATCACGCCGATCATCGGCACCAGGAACAGGCTCGATCTGACCCGCTCCACGAACGACCCCAGGCGCAACCTCATCGGTGAAGACTCGTCCATCGGCGTCGACGGACCGCGGATGCGGGGGCGATCTCGCTGATCTCGTCTGATGGGCCGGGCGGCGGGTACACACCAGGGACCCGCTCATCGCGGGTGTCATCGAACCAGCAGGAGATCCCCGTGTCAGGAACGTACAAGCACACCACGCTCACCGGAGAAGGCGATTCGATCGAGGACGCGATCCGCACCGCCCTCCGGGTGTCGGGCCAAGCCGTCACGGGACAGTCCTGGCTCGAGGTCGCCGACATCCGTGCCTCGCTGAACGACGACGCCACGGTCGACCAGTTCCAGGTCACCGTGATGGTCGCCTTCGAGGTCGATGAATCCAAGATGCGTCGCTCCTGACCGGTCGCGGGCGCCGGTCGCCTCGGGCCCCCCGCCGTTCAGACGGTGGCGGGGTTCGGTGCATCGGGATCGATGCCGTAGCGCTCGATGGCGTCGATGACCACCTTCGGCTCGATGTCGCCGCGCTCGGCGAGCGCCGAGAGCACCGCGACGACGACGTTGCCGGTGTCGGTCTCGAAGAACCGACGCAGTGCATCGACGGTCTCGCTCCGTCCGAACCCGTCGGTGCCGAGCGACAGGTAGGGGCGGGGGACCCCGGCATCGTCGCGAGGCACGAACCGGGCGATCTGGTCCGGCACCGCCTTCATGAAGTCGGTGACGGCGACGATGGGCCCTGACGTCGTGGCCAGCTTCCGGGTGACCGGCGCATCCTCGATGGTCTCGTCGGGGTGGAACCGACGGAGGCGCTCGACGGCGAGCGCCTCCTCCCGGAGCCGCTTGTAGGAGGTCGCGCTCCAGAGCTCGGCGCCGACGTCGTAGTGCTCGGCGAGCTCGGCCACCGCGGCGCGAGCCGCTCGCTGGGCCGACCCCGAGAACACGATGGTGGCCGGGATCGAGCACCCGTCCGGCGCCGCCGCCCACCGGTAGAGACCGCTGGTGATGTCGGCCGGCGTGACGTGGTCGGGCCGCGCCGGCATCTCGTAGTTCTCGTTGTAGAGGGTCAGGTAGTAGAAGATGCTCTCGCCCGTGATGTCGCCCGATGCTCCGTCGGGAACCGATCCGCCGTACATGCGGCGCAGCCCCTCGTCGACGATGGCGGCGATCTCATAGGCGTAGGCCGGGTCGTACGCCTGGCACGTCGGAACCGACGACGCCAGCAGGAGGCTGTGGCCGTCCTGGTGCTGGAGACCTTCGCCCGCGAGCGTGGTGCGACCTGCCGTGGCTCCCAGCAGGAAGCCCTTGGTGCGGGCGTCGGCCGCCGCCCAGATCAGGTCGCCCACCCGTTGGAACCCGAACATCGAATAGAACATGAAGAACGGCACCATGGGCACCCCGCGGTGCGCGTACGACGTCCCTGCGGCGGTGAAGTCGGCGAGGCCACCGGCCTCGGTGATCCCCTCCTCGAGGATCTGGCCGTCCTGCGCCTCGGCGTAGGAAAGCAACAGGTCGTGATCGACCGGCTCGTACTTCTGCCCCTGCGACGCGTAGATCTTGAGCTCGCGGAACAGCGCGTCCATGCCGAAGGTGCGGGCCTCGTCCGGGATGATCGGCACGACCCGTGGGCCGAACTCGGGCACCCGGCACAACGTGCGCAGCATGCGGGTGAAGGCCATCGTCGTCGAGACCGCTTGCGCGCCCGAACCGCCGGCGAACTCGTCGAAGACCGACGGTTCGGGCAGCGTGAGGGGGCGCCGGATGGTGATCACCCGGCTGGGCAGCGGACCGTCGAGCGCCCGGCGCCGCCCCATGAGGTACTCGTGCTCGGGTGAGCCGACCGGGGGCCGGTAGTACGGCGGGTCGTCGCCCTCGAGTGCGGAATCGGGGATCTCGTCGTGGAGGGAAAGGCGGTCCCGGAGCTCGGAGAGCTGCGAACCGCTCATCTTCTTGATCTGGTGCGTGGCGTTGCGCCCCTCGACCTGCGGGCCCAGGGCCCACCCCTTGACGGTCTTGGCCAGGATGACCGTCGGCGCGCCGATCTGCTCGGTGGCCGCCTTGTACGCCGCGTAGAGCTTCTGGTAGTCGTGGCCACCTCGGGGGAGGGCGCGCAGCTCGTCGTCGGAGAGGTGATCGACCATCTTTCGCAACCGGGGGTCCGGACCGAAGAAGTGCTCGCGGATGTGGGCGCCGTCCGACACCGCATAGCGCTGGAAGTCGCCGTCGACGGTGGTGTTCATCTTGTGCAGCAGCACACCATCGACGTCCTGGGCGAGCAGCGCGTCCCACTTGGAACCCCACACCACCTTGATGACGTTCCAGCCGGCACCGCGGAAGATCGACTCGAGCTCCTGGATGATCTTCTGGTTGCCCCGCACGGGGCCGTCGAGCCGCTGGAGGTTGCAGTTGACGACCCAGGTGAGGTTGTCGAGGTGCTCACGAGCCGCGAGGGAGATCGACCCGAGCGTCTCGGGTTCGTCGCACTCACCGTCGCCGACGAAGCACCAGACCCGTGATTCGCTGGTGTCATCGATCGAGCGGTTGTGCAGGTAGCGGTTGAACCGCGCCTGGTAGATCGAGTTGATCGGGCCGAGGCCCATCGACACCGTGGGGTACTCCCAGAAGTCGGGCATGAGCCACGGGTGCGGATAGCTGGAGAGTCCGGGTCCGTCGCCCCCGGGTCCGGAGATCTCGCGCCGGAAGTTGTCGAGCTGGCGCTCGTCGAGGCGACCCTCGAGGTACGCCCGGGCGTAGATGCCGGGTGCGCCGTGCCCCTGGATGTAGACGTGGTCCCCGGCGAGCCCGTCCTCCTTCCCGCGGAAGAAGTGGTTGAAGCCCACCTCGTACAGCGCCGCCGACGAGGCGAAGGTCGAGAGGTGTCCACCGATGCCCTCGGCCGCACGGTTGGCCCGCACGACCATCACCGCGGCGTTCCACCGGATGAACGCACGGAGGCGCTTCTCGATCTTCTCGTCCCCGGGGAACCAGGGCTGGAGCTCGGACGGGATGGTGTTGATGTAGGGGGTGCTGACCTCGGCCGGGCTGCCGACCTGTCGGTGGCGGGCGCGTTCGGTGAGTCGTGAGAGCAGGAAGCGGGCTCGGGTCTTCCCCCGGGAGTCGACGACGGCGTCGAGCGAGTCCAGCCACTCGTTGGTCTCGTCCGGATCGATGTCGGGGAGTTGAGCGGCGTACCCGTCGATGCTCATCGTGACCTTCTCCTTCGGATCGGGGTCGATGGGGGCGAAGCGTCGCTGCTCCGCCCGTCCATCATGGCGCCACAACGCGAGGACCCGTCGGTCTCCGTCCGGGGGATCGTCGGACGCACCGATCCTTGGCGGTCGGCAGGCCGTGCACGGGGACGGACGCGAGGGTGGGACATGCCAACATGCAGGGGTGACAACGGTTGCGTACACCGACGGTGCCTGCAGCGGGAACCCCGGCCCGGGCGGATGGGCGTGGGCCGTGCCCGGCGGCGCCTTCGCGAGCGGTGCCGAGAACCCGAGCACCAACCAGCGCATGGAGATCTCGGCTGCCTACGAGGCGGTCCGGGCCCTCCCCGGCCCCCTGAGGATCGTGAGCGACTCCACCTACGTCGTGAACTGCTTCCGCGACCGCTGGTGGGAGGGCTGGCTGAAGCGGGACTGGCGCAACAGCCAGAAGAAGCCGGTGGCCAACCGCGACCTCTGGGAGCCGTTCATCGAGCTCGTCCGAGCTCGGGGCGACGTGGACTTCCAGTGGATCAAGGGCCACTCCGGCGATCCCATGAACGACCTCGTCGACGCGCTCGCCGTCGAGGCGGCGCTGACCCAGGAGGGGCGCGCGGGCGACGAGCCGCCCGTCGACGTCGGACCGCCCGACTCCGCGGGCCGGTCGGGGGTGGCGGTCGCGAATCAGGCGGCCGAGCCGTCGACGGCCACGGGAACGCCGTACGCCGGCCGCGGGATCGTTGTCTTCGGTCACCGTCCACCCGAGCTCGGCGGCTACGACGACAACCCGCTCGCCGACGCGGTGCGCACGCAGATGGCGCGCATCATCGAGGCGAAGGCGGAGATGCACCCGGACCTGGCCGTGGTCAGCGGGCTCCGGCTCGGGGCCGAGATGCTCGGGGCCGAGGCCGCGCTGGAGGCGGGTGTGCCGTTGGTGGCGGTGCTGCCCTACCCGCGTCCGGAGTCGGTGTGGCCCGAGCGCTCGCGCGCCCGGTTCCGACTGCTCAGAGATGGCGCTCGCGACGTGATCACACTCGAGACCAAGGAGCCCACCTCGAAGCAGAAGGCGGGTGCCGCCCTGGCCCGGCGCGATGCCTGGCTCGCCCGTCATGCCGCCGAGGCCATCCTCGTGTGGGACGGCGTCGACCCCGCGCTCGGACGGCTCGCCCGCTCGCTCGGGGACCACGTGGGCGACGACGTGTGGATCCTCGATCCCACGGCGGTTCCCGGCGTCACTGCGTGACCATCGGTGATCGGCGATGATCCGCATCGGGAGCGACACCGGTGGCACCTTCACCGACCTGGTCGCCGCCGACGGCACCATCGCCAAGACCCCCTCCACCCGCGCCGACCCCGGCGACGCCGTGCGCCGAGGGACGGCTGAGCTGCTGGCCCGCATCGGCGAGGCCCGCCCGGACCTGGCCCGAACGCTCGACTGCCTGGCGCACGGCACGACCGTCGCCACGAACGCGCTGTTGGAGCGGCGGGGCGCAATCGTCACGCTCGTCACCAACGAGGGCATGGCCGACCTCATCGAGATCGGACGTCAGGACCGGCCGTCGTTGTACGACCAGCGCGCCGACCGCCCGGTCCCGCTCGTCGAACGCGATCACCGCCTGGAGATCCGAGGTCGCCTCGACGCCGACGGCCACGAGATCGAGCGGCTCGACCTCGCGTCGCTCCCGCCGGTCCCGCCGGACACCGACGCGATCGCGGTGTGCCTGCTCCACAGCGATCGCAACCCGGCCCACGAGATCGAGGTGGCGGCACACCTCCGGGCCGCGGGCCACGACGTCACCGCATCGCACGAGCTGACGCCCGAGTTCCGCGAGTACGAGCGCACCGTCACGACCGTCATCAACGCCTACGTCTCGTCGCTCTGTCGCACCTACCTCGCCGGGCTGGCGCCGGTCGCCGACGACGTGCTGGTGATGAGTTCGGCAGCCGGCCTCCTCGGCGCCGCCCGCGCCGCCGAACGTCCGGCCGGGCTCCTCCTGTCGGGCCCGGCGGGGGGCGTGCTCGCCGGTGCCGCCGCCGCGGTCGCCAACGGGTTCCCCGACGCCATCACCTTCGACATGGGCGGCACCTCGACCGATGTGTGCCTGGTGCTCGACGGCCAGCCCGAGCCGGCGTCGCAACGAGACGTCGTGGGCCTCCCGGTGCGTCTGCCGTCGCTCGACGTGCACACCATCGGTGCCGGTGGGGGATCGATCGCGTCGATCGACGAGGGCGGCGCGCTCGTCGTCGGACCCGAGAGCGCGGGCGCGGATCCGGGCCCGGCGTGCTACGGACACGGCGGCGACCGGCCGACGGTGACCGATGCCAACGTCGTCGTCGGACGCATCCCTGCCGATGCCGATCTGCCCGGCATCGGACCGCTCGACGTCGGCGCCTCCCAGCGCGCCCTCGACGACGCCGGTGTGGATTCCGACGGTGTGCTCGCCGTGGTGAACGCGTCCATGGAACAGGCCCTGCGCGCGGTCTCGGTCGAGCGGGGTGTCGACCCTCGGGGCCTGGCCCTGGTGGCGTTCGGCGGTGCCGGACCGCTCCACGCGTGCGCGCTCGCCGACGCGCTCGGTGTGGCGGTGGTGATCGTGCCGCCGCGAGCCGGCGTCCTCAGCGCGGTCGGCATCCTGGGGGCGCCCGTCCAGGTGGACCTCGTCGAGTCGTGGCCGGACCCGCTCGACCACACCGACCTCGATGCCGGCGTCCGGGCGCTCGGCGAGCAGGCGATCGACGAGCTCGGCTCGGTGGTCGGCGACGCGTCGTGGGCGACCCTGACCGTCGAACCGGCCGTCGACTGCCGCTACCGGGGTCAGAGCCACGAGCTGCAGGTCGGTTCGGTCGGCGAGTTCGCCGCCGAGCACGAGCGACGCAACGGCTACACGCGACCGGGAACGCCGATCGAGGTGGTGGCCATCCGCGCCACGGCCCGGGCCGCGTCGCCGGTCGACATCGGCGACCTGCCACCCATCGAGCGTCCGTCAGTCGTCGGACCCGCAGTCATCGCCGAACCGGACTGCACGATCTGGGTGGCTGACGGTTGGCGCGCCGACTCCGGCGTGGCCGGTGCGTCGGTGCTCCGGCGAACGGGCTGACGCCGTCGGATCGGGGTGCGGGAGCGACGATCGGGGGATCGGCGATCAGGACCCGACGGAGCCGTCGGCGAAGGAGATCCTCGCCGAGAGCTCGACCGGGACGAGGGCAACCCAGGTGCGACCGGGCGCCAGGCGCACGAGTTGACCGTCGAGGCCGTAGTAGTCGGTGCGGGCGCGGAGCTCGAACTTCGACCAGTTGACCGGGATGGCGGCACCCCCGGTGAGCACCCACCCGCGGCCCTCGCCGTGCATGGCGGCCTCCGGGATGGGGTTGCCGGACGCGTCCTGGCTCTCGGACTCGACGTAGGGCACGTACTCGACGATGACGTTGTCGACCGTGACCGGCCAGTTCCCCGAGTCGAGGTGGGTCGACCCGTTCTGGGTGCGCACCCAACCGCCCTCGTCGGTGTCCCAGGTCCAGGTGATGGCGGTGATGCCCCCGCCGAAGTGGTACGACGCGCTCACCGCCGATCGGGCGCCCGGTCCCGGCGCCGCGTTCGGCGGGCGGAACTCGAACAGCGGCGCGGGGGAACCGCCGGTGCGCCCGCCGTACAGGCCGGCGGTGCTCGAGTAGAGGTTGTGCGGGATCACCTTGTCGCCGCCGCGGTAGTACGACCCGTTGCGGCCGGCGCCGACATCGATCAACGGGCTGATGCCGAGGAGGTTCTGGAACCCGCCGTTCGCACCCGAATAGGCGAACAACGGCGTGTTGAGCGGGCCCACGATGGCGACATCGGTGGAGCGGGCCGAACGGACCGGACCGATGACCTCGGCGTCGGTGCCCTGGAAGACGGCGGCGAACCGGCTGTAGGGCCCCTCGACCTTCTCCTCGTAGACGACGTCGGCGTTGGTGAGCCCGTGTTGCGGACGGGCGTCGGGGTCGTAGTTGTCGATCTTGACCACGAGCGCGGGGCGGCGCTCGTAGCCCGGTCGCTCCACCGGCGCCCCGGTGAGCGGACCGGGCGGTCCGGTGTGCGGGTTGCGGGGCGCCCGGGTGGTGGTGGTCGTGCCGATGGTGGTCGTGGTCGAGGCCTCGGTGGAGGTGGTCGCGACCGAGCTCGAGGTGGTGCCGGGCCGGGCAGGTGGCGGCGCGGCCACGACGGACTCGGGCGCGGGTTCGGATCGGCCGACGGCCAACCCGGCCACGACGAGCACCGCGGCGGCGGCCACACCTGCCGCGATCAGTCGCGGCCGACGACCGGCCGACGCGTCGGACGCACCCGGTCGATCAGTCGACCCGTCGGACGTCGACCCGTCGGACGCCGTCGCCTCGAGCGGGGAGCGACCGCTGTCGGGCGGCTTCGCTTCCGGGTTCTCGTCGACCTCGCTCATGCTCGCTCCCGCCGGCGCAAGGGTGTGGCCGTCGCCGACGAGGGTAGGTGGTCGACGATCGCGGCCGGGTGATTCGGAGTGAGCACCTGCTTCGCGGTCGTGATCGGGGCGAGGTGTCGATGCCGGCGGCGGCGGCCGGCGATCGGGTCGAGGCGGGTGATGGATCCGGAACGAGCCCGGATGTGCATGCCGACGGCGCGGTGGTCGTCACGGTTCGGGGACCCGATGTGACACCGTGGGGTGTGCCCGAGCTCGATCCTGCGTCGCTGCAGATCCTGGTGTCGCGCCTCGCGGGGGTGGCGACGGAGATGGGAGCGGTGCTGCAGCGGGCGGCGTTCAGCCCCAACATCAAGGAGCGGGCCGACTTCTCGTCGGCGGTGTTCGACGTGCACGGCGAGATGCTCGCCCAGGCCGAGCACCTCCCGGTCCACCTCGGATCGATGCCGGCGTCGGTCGCGGCGGCCATCGAGGCGACGAGGTCCGGAGCCGATCTGGCGCCGGACGACCACATCATCGTCAACGACCCCTTCGCCGGCGGTACCCACCTCAACGACATCACCCTGGTGACCCCGGCGTTCGCCGACGGAGCGGTGGTGGGATGGGCGGCGAACCGGGCGCACCACGCCGATGTGGGTGGCGCCGCCCCGGGGTCCATCCCGGCCGATGCCACCGAGATCTACGAGGAGGGTCTGCGGTTGCCGCCGGTTCGACTCACCGACGAGATCCGAACGGTCCTGTTGGCCAACTCGCGCACACCGGTCGAACGGTCGGGGGACCTCGATGCACAGATCGGCGCCAACGTGGTGGGCGCGACTCGGCTCGCTGCGCTCGCCGGGCAGCCGTGGATCGAGGTGCTCGACT
>JBBSTY010000062.1:0-22516 GCA_038235385.1 Acidimicrobiales bacterium
CGGCCTATCGCGGGCACCGGCGGGGTAACCCCAACCCCCCCCCCCGCCCCGCGGCGGGCCACGCCCGGGCCCGCCCCCTACCCGGCGGCGGGCGCGCCCGACGAATCGGCGCCCGCCGACGCCGGCGCCGACGGTTCCGGCCGGACTCGTCGACGCCGATCCGTTCCGTTCTGGCGCCAGGGTCGTTTCTGGGTGGCGGTCATCGCGCTCGAGGTGGCGCTCGCCCTCGTGATCTCGTTCTCGTTCGAGCGCAGCACGACCGACGTCGATCTCGCCGGGGGTGACCTGGCCTCGTTCTGCGACCGGGTGGTGGCGTTGCGGGCCGAGTCCGGTGCGCTCGGGGCCTCCGGGAACGGATCCCGGGCGGTCACCGATCCGGAACCGTTCGAGCGCGAGCGCGATGGCTACCGGTCGCTCGTCGCCGTCGCCCCGTCCGACCTCGTCGCCGACCTCGAGCTGCTCGCCGATCTCGACGGGCAGATCATCGATGTCGTCGACGACATCGCCGCACGCAAGGCGACCGATCCGGGCTACAGCGGTCTTCCCGAGCTGACCGCTGCCGTCGATCGCGCCGCCGCGGAGGGTCGGGTGGCCGGGTCCCGCCTCGAGGTGGCGCTTCGGGATGGTTGCGGGATCGACACCGGGCCCAACGCCCCGGCCACGAACCAGACGCCCACCGTCGCCGTGCCGGGCACCACCGGGCCCTGAGGACGCCACGTGTTCGCGCCACCACGGATGGCGCGAGCCACGGCGGCGAACCGGGCCGTGTAGCGTGGTTACGGGGCCGTCACCAGACGGTGCGCGCCCGGGGAGTTCACGCCGGCCACGGTCTCACCGTGGCCAGACAGCAAGGGGGAAGGTGCATGGTTCACGCGACGAGTCGCGTCAGGATCCGCGGGATGGCGGCCATCGCGGCGGTTGTCCTGACGTTGGGGATGGTGGCCGCCGCCTGCGGCAGTAGCACCACCGAACAGGGTCAGAGCGGCGGCGGCGACAGCGGCGACGGCGCCCCGCCGATTACCGCCGAACCGGATGCGGGCACGCCCCAACCCGGCGGCAAGCTCGCGTACGGCCTGGTCGCCGAGACCGACGGCTGGGATCCGAGCACCGCTCGCTGGGCGGCGTCGGGCTATCAGGTCGCCGGCACGATCTACGACCGCCTCGGCGCCATGGACGAGAACTACGAGGTGCAGCCCTACCTCCTCTCGTCGATCGAGCCCAACGACGACTTCACCGTCTGGACCCTCGGCGTGCGACCGGGCGTGACGTTCCACAACGACACGCCGGTCGATGCGGCGGCCATCGTCGCCAACCTCGCGGCGTTCAAGGCATCGCCGCTCACCGGCACCGCTCTCTCCGACATCGACACCATCGAGGCCAACGCCGACGGCTCGGCGGTGATCGTCACCATGAAGAAGTCGTGGTCCACCTACCCGCTGCAGCTCACCGCCCAGATCGGCCACATCGCCGAGCCGTCCACCCTGGGCGACAAGGAGGCCAACCTCAGGCCCATCGGCTCGGGTCCGTTCACGTTCGGCGACTGGCAGTCGGGTTCCAAGCTCGAGGTCAACAAGAACCCGAACTACTGGCGCGACGGGCTCCCGTACCTCGATTCGATCGAGTTCAAGGTCCTGACCGACAACCAGGCCCGGCGGGCGGCGCTCACCTCGGGCGGCCTCGACATGGCCGAGTTCTTCGACGTCGACTCGATCAACGAGTTCAACGCCGACACCTCGGGCGACTACCGGGTCATCGCCGATCCCACCGGCGAGAGCGAGGAGGCGATGATCCTGCTCAACACCGCCACGCCGCCGTTCGACAACCTCGACGCACGACGTGCGCTCGCCATGGCCACCGACTCGCCGACGGTCACGGCCTTCGTCGGCGACGGCCTCGTGCCGGCGTCGGGCCCGATCGCCGAGAGCTCGCGCTGGTTCGTGCCCGACGTGGGTCAGCTCGCGTACAACCCCGAGGAGGCGAAGAAGCTCGTCGAGAAGGTCAAGGCCGAGACGGGCAGCTTCACCTTCGAGCTCACGGGGGTGCCGGTGGTCGAGACCCAGCGGTTCTCGCAGTACCTCCAGTCGGCGTGGAGCGAGGTCGGCATGGATGTCAAGCTCGCCGACACGGAGCAGACGACACTCATCAGCCGCGCCGTCCTCGGGCAGTTCCAGGCGCTCACGTGGCGCCAGTTCGGCGCTGCGCACCCCGACGGTGAGTACGTCTGGACCTACGGCGGCAACGCCAAGCCCGTCAACGAGCTGTCACTCAACATGGCCCGCAACAACGATCCCGAGCTCGACGCCGCGCTCGACGCAGCGCGCGAGTCGGACGACTTCGAGACGCAGAAGGCGCAGTACGCCATCTGGCAGAAGCGGCTCAGCGAGACCGTGCCGTACATCTGGATCTACCACGTCGAGCCGGTCGTGGTGGCCACGACGAACGTGCACGACATCACCAAGGCGCAGCTGCCCAACGGTGGCAACCAACTCGCCATCTCGAGCGTGGTGCACCCGATGTCGCAGATCTGGATCAGCTGACGCACGCTCGGCGGTGCGGGCAACGCCGACAGGCGTCGGCCCGGGAGCCGCCTCCGTTCGACAGCGCCCCGCCGGTGCGGTTCAATTCGAGAACACGTTCTCGTTCTGAGCCGTTCCGGTGGGGCGCTGTCGCGTCCGACCGTTCCGCTGTCCCGGGGGGCACGCATGTACATCGGTTACTCGTCCGAACACGACCAGCTGCGTCAGGAGCTGCGGGCGTACTACGACCAGCTCCTCACACCCGACATCGTCGCCGAGCTCGCGGTGAGCGAAGGGGTGGGACCGGTGGCCCGCCAGGTGGTGCTCCAGATGGCCGCCGACGGCTGGCTCGGCATCGGTTGGCCGAAGGAGTACGGCGGGCAGGGCCGCGGCTTCGTGGACCAGTTCATCTTCTACGACGAGTCGATGCGTGCCGGCGCGCCGGTGCCGATGCTGACGGTGAACTCCGTCGCCCCGACGATCATGAAGTACGGCTCGCCGGCGCAGAAGGACTTCTTCCTCCCGAAGATCCTCGCCGGCGAGATCCACTTCTGCATCGGCTACACCGAGCCCGACGCCGGTACCGACCTCGCCGCGCTCACCAGCCGGGCGGTGCGTGATGGCGACGAGTGGCTCATCAACGGCCAGAAGATCTTCACCAGCCTGGCGACCGACGCCGACTACGTGTGGCTCGCAGTTCGCACCGATCCCGACGCCTCGAAGCACCGGGGCATCTCGATGATCATCGTGCCCACCTCGGCTCCGGGCTTCAAGGCCGTGCCGATCGCCAACTTCGGCAACTTCAACACCAACTACACGTTCTACGAGGACCTGCGGGTGCCGTACGACAACGTGGTCGGCGGCGAGAACATGGGCTGGAACCTGATCATGGAGCAGCTCAACCACGAGCGGGTGACCCTGTGCAGCTCGGGGATCATCGAACGCTGCCTCGACGACGTGCGCCGCTTCGCCCAGGACACCACCGTGGCCGACGGTCGCCGTCTGGTCGACGAGCCGTGGGTCCAGCACAACCTGGCGTGGGTCCACGCGCGACTCGACGTCCTGCGCCTCATGAACTGGCAGGTCGCGTGGCGTGCCGAGCAGGGGTTCGACCTCGACCCGGCCGCGGCGTCGGCCGTCAAGGTGTTCGGCACCGAGTTCTACATGGAGGGGCTCGACAAGCTGCTCGAGATCCTCGGTCCGGTCGCGAGCGTGCGCGACGGCTCACCCGCCGCTGTCCTGCACGGGCGCGTCGCCATGCTCCTGCGCGGCCTGCACGTCCTGACCTTCGGCGGCGGCACGAACGAGCTCCAGCGCGACCTCATCGCCATCTTCGGCCTCGGCCTCCCCGGCTCCCCGCGCTGACGCGCGGCTGCACGAGTCACCGGCGCCTGCGCGCCGGTTCCCCCACCCCGCACGTTCGCACCGCCCCGATCTGGAGACCCCGCCATCATGAGCAACGAACACGTCATGGACTTCGCCCTCGACGACGAGCAGACCGCCATCGTCGAGCTCACCCGCCGCATCCTGGGCGACCGGTGCACCCTCGAGAACCTCAAGGAGGTCGAGGGCGGCACCGAGTGGTTCGATCGCGACACCTGGCACGAGCTGGCCAAGGCCGGCCTGCTCGGCATCGCGCTGCCCGAGTCGGTCGGCGGAGGCGGTTTCGGCTACCTCGAGGCGGCCCTGCTCCTCGAGGAGGTCGGACGAGCGGTCGCGCCGCTCCCGCTGTGGGCCACGCTCACCGCCGCCCTCACGATCGCCGAGTTCGGCACGGACGAGCAGCGCCAGCGGTGGCTCCCCGGCGTCGCCGACGGGACCACCGTGCTCACGGTCGCCCTGAGCGAGCTCGGGGCCGATGCCCGGGAGCCACAGGTCAGCGCCACACCCGCCGGTGACGGCTGGACGATCACCGGGGTGAAGACCACGGTGGCCGCTGCGCATCTCGCCGCTGCCATGCTGGTGCCGGCTCGCACACCCGATGGCCTCGGCCTGTTCGTTGTCCCGAGCTCGGCCTCGGGCATCACCGTCGAGCGCCAGGACACGTTCAACCACGAACCGCAGTTCCACGTCGTGCTCGACTCGGTGTCGGTCGACGCCGATGCCCTGCTCCCGGGCCATGCCCATCAGATCGACTGGCTGGTCGATCGGGCCACCGTCGGCCTGTGCGCGGTGGCGTCGGGCGTGGGCGAGGTCGGGATGCGCATCACGGCCGGGTACGTGGCCGAGCGCAAACAGTTCGACAAGCCGCTCGGCACGTTCCAGGCGGTGTGCCACCGGATGGCCGACTGCTACGTCGATGCCGCCGCCATCCGTCTGACCTTCCTCCAGGCGGCCACCCAGCTCGCCGACGCTCCGGCGGACGAGGTCGTGGACCCCAAGATCGTGGCCGTCGCCAAGTACTGGGCATCCCACGCCGGCAGCCGCATCGGCCACGCCGACCTGCACCTGCACGGCGGCATCTCCATCGACCTCGACTACGCCATCCACCGCTACTTCCTGTGGAGCAAGCAGCTCGAGTACCAACTTGGCGCCGCCACCCCCCAGCTCGCCCGCCTCGGCAGCTTCCTCGCCGACGAGCCCGTCTCGGCCGCCTGATCGGCGTCGTCGCCATCGCCACCACCCGCGCCTCGTCGACGCCGCGGCCGCAGCTAGCGCTCCTCGGGAGGAGGCCCCGGGCGGACCCCGCTCAGGTGGCGTGCGCGCCGGGCAGGTCCTTGAGCGCCTGGTAGGCACGGATGATCTCGCTCATCTTGTCGGCGTGGAACTCCTGCACGTCGGCATCGGCTTCCACGAAGCGGTCGGGGTGGTGCCCCTTGGCGAGCCGTCGGTAGGCGGTGTTGATGTCCGATGCGGTGGCTCCCTCGCGGAGGTCGAGCACGGCGAGGAGCTCGGTGACCCGCCATGGGTTGGCGCGACCCCCGTGGCGCTCCTCGTCCTCGACCCGGCGGCTCTCCTCGAAGAGCGCGTTGGTCGACCAGTGCGACGGCGCCGGTGCCCCATCGGAATCGGCGGTGGGGCGCCGTCGCTTGGCTCGCAGGCGCTCGGCCCAGTCGCTGTAGTGCTCGACTCTCGGGTCGGGGTCGTCGCCCTCCGGCGATGTCCCCGTCTCGCTCAACCTCGAGAGGTTCTCACGCTGCTCGGACCACGGGTTCTCGGCGTCGGGTGGGGGTGCGCCTCGCCCGCTGGCGCCCTGTTCGCGCATGCGCTTCCAGTTGCGTCGTGCCACCGCCGACCCCGAATCGTGCTGTGGGCGGGCCCGCCAGAGCTCCACCGCCCGATCAGCGACCACCGACCGGATGGCCCACGTTAGGCGACCGGCGCCACGGCGATCCACTACCGCCGGGCCCCACGCCTGCGGCCCGCCGCGAACGGTCCTCGCTGACGGTGTCGCGGGGCGGGGTGGCGGAGTTTCGCGGTCGGTCCGGGAATCTCTACGCTGCGGGACCGTGGAGTTCAACCTGGCCGACCTGTTCGAAGCGGTCGTCGACACCGTGCCCGGTTCCGAGGCGCTGGTCATCGGCGAGCGCGGACGAGCGTCGCGGCGCCTGACCTTCGCCGAGCTCGACCGTCGTGCCAACCAGCTGGCTCGCGTCCTCGCCGACACCGGCGTCGCGCCGGGAGCGCACGTCGGGTTGCACCTGCGCAACGGGATCGAGCACATCGAAGCGATGCTGGCCGCGTACAAGCTCCGGGCCACCCCGGTGAACATGAACCACCGCTACGTCGCCGCCGAGCTGCGGTACCTGGTCGACGACGCCGATCTCGTCACCGTCATCACCGAGCCCGACCTCCAGGACGTGATCGGATCCATCCGCGGTGACGCCCGCCGGCTGGGCGAGGTGCTGGTGACGGGGAACGACTACGAGGTTCGGCTGGCCGCGACGTCGGCCGACCCGCTCGACGTCGGCCCACGGTCGGCCGATGATCTGTACCTGCTGTACACGGGCGGGACGACCGGGATGCCCAAGGGCGTGATGTGGCGGCACGAGGACATCTACTTCGCCTCGCTGGGAGGTCGTGGAACACCGAGTCAAGGTGTTCCTGCGCTCGTTCGGCCCGACGACATCGTCGAGCGGGTCCGCGCCGGGGGGGCCATCCGGCGTCGGCTGCCGCTGTGCCCGTTGATGCACGGGGGGGCCAGCTGGATCGCGCTGCAGTCGTTGCTGAGCGGGGGGACCCTGGTGCTCGCGACCGATCGCCACTTCGATCCCGGCGATGCGCTCGGCCTGCTCTCGTCGGAGCGGATCGACCTCACCATGGTCATCGGTGACGCGACCGCGCGACCGCTCGCCGACGCGCTCGCCGCCGCGCCCGACGGGGCGTACGACCTCGGCGGTCTGCAGGTCATCGCATCGGGCGGGGCGATCCTGTCGCCGTCGGTGAAGGCCCAACTGCGCGAGCTGCTCCCGGCCACCAAGGTGGTCGACACGTTCGGTGCCTCCGAGACCGGCGGTCAGGGCCGCCTCAGCACCTCGCACCGCACGGGGCCTCCGCGCCTGGTGACCGATCACCACACGGCGGTCCTCGACGACGATGATCGACCGATCCCGCCCGGCGAGGGGCGTGTGGGTCGCCTGGCCCGGAGCGGAGCGATCCCGTTCGGCTACTACAAGGACCCGATCAAGACGGCCGAGACCTTCCCGGTGATCGACGGCGTGCGGTGGTCGGTTCCCGGCGACCTGGCACGGGTCGAAGCCGACGGGTCGCTGACCCTCCTCGGGCGCGGCGCCACGAGCATCAACACGGGCGGCGAGAAGGTCTTCCCCGAAGAGGTCGAGGGGGTGCTCAAGGCGCACAGATCGGTGTTCGACGCCATGGTGGTGGGAGTCGCCGACGAGCGGTTCGGCGAGCGGGTCGTCGCCGTGGTGTCGTTGCGATCGCCCACGGCTGCCGCGCCGGAGCCGTCCGACGAGGACCTCGGTGCGCACGCCCGCGCCCATCTCTCGGGGTACAAGGTCCCACGGGACTGGGTGCGGGTGGCTCGGTGCGAGCGGCTCCCCACCGGCAAGCCGGATCATGCCTGGGCCGCCCGCGTGGCGCGCTCGGCCCTCGGGACCGATCACGACCTCGGCGTCGGCCCCTGACGACCACCCTCGGCGGCTCCTGTTCGGGTCGGCGGGGGCGACGGGGGCGGGCACTACCCTCGCCATCATCGCATCGGGATCTGCCCGGTGCCCGAACGGAGGCGTGCCGATGCGAGCGGTCGTGCTCGAGTCCTACGGAGACGTCGAGGTGCTGCAGATCAAGGCGGTCCCCGACCCGGAGCCGGGCCCGGACGAGGTCGTGGTCGACATCGTGGCCACCGCCCTCAACCGGGCGGACCTGCTCCAGCGTCGGGGTTTCTACCCGGGTCCGCCGATGCCCCAGGAGATCCCGGGGATGGAGCTCAGCGGTCGCATCGTCGGACACGGCGAACGCGTCTCGCCGCAGCGACTGGGGGAGGAGGTGATGGCCATCGTCGGCGGCGGGGCGTACGCGGAACGCATCGCCGTGCACGAGCGCCAGGTCATGGCTGTCCCCGAATCGGTGTCGGTCGCGGACGCAGCGGCCATCCCCGAGGTGTTCATCACCGCGTTCGACGCGCTGGTCGTGCAGGGCGGCCTGCGCTCGGGAGGTGTGGCGCTGGTCCACGCCGGCGGATCCGGTGTGGGCACGGCGGCGATCCAGATCGCCAAGGCCGTCGGCGCCCGGGTCATCGTCACCGCTTCGGCGGCGAAGCTCGAGCCCTGCCTGGCGCTCGGTGCTGATCTGGCGGTCGACTACCGGGTCGACGACTTCGAAGCAGCCGTCGGTGACCTGTGCCCCGACGGTGTCGACACCGTGCTCGACGTGATCGGCGGCGACTACGTCGATCGCAACGTCCGGTCACTGCGCGTCGGGGGGCGGATCGTCCAGGTCGGCGTGATGGGCGGAGGCTCGACCACGGTGAACATCGGTGCGCTGCTCGGCAAGCGTGCGACGATCGTGGGGACCGTCCTCCGGCCGCGGCCGCTGGAGGAGAAGATCGCGATCACGAGACGCTTCGTCGCCGAGATGCTGCCTCGGTTCGGTGACGCGCTGCGTCCGGTGATCGATTCGCGCTACCCGCTCGATGCCATCGCCGATGCCCATCGACACATGGAGTCGAACGCCAACGTCGGCAAGATCGTCATCGACGTGTCGCGCTGACCAACCGTCTCGTGCCCGGCCGGACCGAGCAGCGGCGCCCGGCTCGGCGTGGCGGTGCCGCTCGGGTGCACCCGCTCGACGGCCGGTGGTCGGTCGCCGGGGCCACGCCGTCGGTGCGCCCACCGGTGCGCTTCCGGGTGACCACCAGCGCGGTCAGCACGGCGCAGGCGGTGTAGCCGGCGACGAGCCCGGAGATGATCACGGAGTTGGCCATCGGACATCCTTGAGATCACACGGCGATCGCAGAGCAACCGCTGGTAGGTACATCGGCTGGCGCAGCCGGCACCTGAAGGACGATCGCAGGATCGGGTGCAGGTACCAACGGATCTGGCGAACCCGCCTCGTGGCTGACCGGTTGCTCCAGCGAGGCTCACGATAGAGCCGCGCGGCCCGGCTACGGCCGCGCCCGACCCGGTTCGGGCGTGCCTCTCGTCACCGGACCCGACCGCCCGTCGTGCCAACGAGCGCGTTGGGTGGCGCTGCGGCCACCGATCGCGCTCCGAGGGTCAACGAGCGTCGATGCCCACGTAGTCGCGCACCGATGCGCCGTCGTAGAGCTGGCGCGGTCGCACGATGCGTGAGTTGCGGTCGAGGCCCTCGATGTAGTGGGCCAACCAGCCGGCGGTGCGGGGGATGGCGAACAGCACGGGGAACATCTCGATCGGGAACCCCATGGCCTGGTAGATCAGACCCGAGTAGAAGTCGACGTTCGGATAGAGCTTGCGACTGACGAAGTAGTCATCCGACAGCGCCACCTCCTCGAGCTTGAGGGCGATGTCGAGCAGCGGGTTCTTCCCGGTCACCGTGAAGACCTCGTCGGCGGTCTTCTTGATGATCGTCGCGCGCGGGTCGTAGCTCTTGTACACGCGGTGCCCGAACCCCTGGAGTCGCCCGTTGCCCGCCTTCACCGCGGCGATGAAGGGTTCGACCTGGTCGATGGACCCGATGTCGGTGAGCATGCGGATCACGGCTTCGTTCGCCCCGCCGTGACGCGGGCCGTACAGGGCGGCGGCCGCGGCCGCCGTGGCCGAGTACGGGTCGGCGTGGGAGCTGCCGACGGTGCGCATGGCGGTGGTCGAGCAGTTCTGCTCGTGGTCGGCGTGGAGGATGAACAAGACGTCGAGCGCCCGACTGAGGACCGGGTCGGCCTGGTAGTGCGGCTCGGCCACCTTCCACATCATCGAGAGGAAGTTCGAGGTGAACTCCAGGCTGTTGTCCGGGTAGACGAACGGCATGCCGACGCTGTGACGGTGCGCACCGGCGGCGAGGGTGGGCATCTTGGCGATCAGCCGGGTGACCTGCTTGGCCCGGATCTCCTGGTCGTTGATGAGCTTGGCGTCCGGGTAGAAGGTCGAGAGCGCGGCGATGGTCGAGATCAACATCCCCATGGGGTGCGCGTCGTGGTGGAACCCGTCCATGAACCGCTTGCGGACGTTCTCGTGGATGAACGTGTGGTAGGTGATGTCGTGCACCCACTCGTCGTACTGCTCGGTGGTGGGGAGGTCGCCGTGGATCAGGAGGTAGGCGACCTCCAGGTAGGTCGACTCGGCGGCGAGCTGCTCGATCGGGTAGCCGCGGTAGCGCAGGATGCCCGCCTCGCCGTCGAGCTCGGTGATGGCGCTCGATGCGCCGGCCGTGGTGCCGTACGACGGATCGAAGAACCAGATGCCGGGTACGAGCTTGGCGAACTCGGCCGAATCGATGCCGCCGTTGAGGATCGGTACCTCGATCGACTCGCCGGAGCGGTTGTCTGTGATGGTGATGGTCTCGGCCACGCGTGCTCCCGGGTGACGCGGCGGCGGCGGATCCGACGACCGCGGAGGTTGACGGCCGAGGCTGATCGACGTTGACCAACGAGCTCGGCGTGTGAAGCGCCCGACCTCTGACGAGCCGCGACGGCGATCCGTGCTTCGACCGGGAACGGGACAACGCCCGTTTTGGCTCACCTTACCGCCGCGCGGGGCGTCTCCGTTGCCTCAGGGCGCCGGTCCGTCGTGGCTCGGCGCTCGGGGTCGTGTCTCGATCAGAGGTGCTCGACGTGAGCGCCCGAGAGGCAGTGGCGGGTGTCGAGCACGTACCCGCCAGCGTCGCCGATGAGGTCGAGGTCGAAGTCGTCGTGGTCGACGAGCAGGATGACCGCGTCGGCTCGCTGCAGCTCGTCGGCGGTGAGGTCGACCTTGGTGACGCCGGCGGGGACCAGGTCGTCCGCCACGTGGGGATCGCAGGCGATCACCTCGGCACCGAGCTCGATCAGTCGCCGGGCGATCGGGCGCGAAGGGGACTCTCGCGCATCGCCGGTGTTGCGCTTGTAGGCGAGGCCGAGCAACAACACCCGACGTCCCTTCACCGGCAGCGAGCGCTCGTTGAGCCCCTCGACCACGCGCGTGACGACGTAGCCGGGCATGTGGTCGTTGACGTCGTTGGCCAGCTCGACGAACCGGAAGGTCTCGCCGAGGCTGCGGCGCACGCGCCACGACAGGTAGGACGGGTCGATGGGGAGGCAGTGTCCGCCGACGCCGGGTCCCGGGGTGAACCGCAGGTAGCCGAACGGCTTGGTCGAGGCGGCGTCGATCGCCTCCCAGATGTCGATCCCCAGCGCGTGGGCGAACACGGCCAGCTCGTTGACGAGTGCGATGTTGACGTGACGGAACGTGTTCTCGAGGAGCTTGGTGAGCTCGGCCTCCTTCGGGGTGCCCACCGCGACGGTCTGGTCGACGATCCGGTCGTAGAAGGACTGCACGGCCTCGAGGGAGGTCGCGTCGATCCCGGACACCACCTTCGGGGTGTTCTCGAAGTGCCAGGTCGGGTTGCCCGGGTCGATGCGCTCGGGGCTGTAGCCGAGGGAGAAGTCGCTACCCGCCACCAGCCCCGAGGCCGCTTCGAGCAGGGGAGCGACGAGCTCCTCGGTGGTGCCGGGATAGGTGGTCGACTCGAGGACGACGCACGCACCTCGGCGCAGGTGCGAGCCGAGCGACCGCGACGCGGACTCGATGTAGGAGAGGTCCGGGGCACCCTCGCGCAGCGGCGTGGGAACCGAGATGACAGCGATGTCGAAGTCCGCGGCGTCGTCGGGGTCGGTGGTGGGTCGGTAGCGGTCGGTCGCGAGCGCCGACTGCAGACGCTCGTCGCTGATGTCCTCGACCGGCGAGTCGCCTGCTCCGATCCGCTTGATGCGGTCCTCGTCGAGGTCGAGTCCGACGACGTCGAACCCCTGTTCGGCTGCACGGATCGCCAGGGGCAGGCCGACGTAGCCCTGCCCGACGACCACGAGTCGGCCGCTGTCCGATGTGGTCACGCTCATCGCCTCGTTCAGATCTGTGGTCGTGGGTCCCGACGATGGTTGCACGATCAGCGGGTCGACGCCATCCAGTCGACGGTGGCCTCGAGACCCGAACGCAGATCGGGAGCGACGACGTCGGGGAACAGGCTGCGCAGGAGCGTGGTGTCGGCTTGCGAGTGGGCGACATCGCCGGCCCGAGGGTCCTGGTGGTCGAGGTCGAGGTCACGACCGAGGATCTCGCCGAGCACGGATGCCACGCCGAGGAGATCGGTGCGCGTGCCGAACGCCAGGTTCACCGGCGTGTCGTGGGACACCGATCCCGAGATGGCCAGCGTGATGATCTCGGCGACGGAGTCGACGTAGGTGAAGTCCCGGCTCTGGGTGCCGTCACCGTGGACCGGGAGGGGTTCGCCGTCGAGGGCCGCCGAGACGAACGCCGGTACCACGGCCGCATAGGCGTGGCCGGCCATCTGCAGCGGACCGAAGACGTTGAAGAAGCGGAACGCGAGCGTCGGCAGGGCGAACGACCGCTGGTAGGCGAGGGCGTAGGACTCGGTGGCGAGCTTCGACGCCGCGTAGGGGCTGACGGGCTGGGTGAGGAGGCCCTCGTGCTTGGGCAGCGTCGGGTTGGCGCCGTACACCGACGACGACGACGCCACGATCACCAGCGGGCCGTCGGTTCGACGAGCGGCCTCGAGCACGTGCATGGTCCCGGTCGCGTTGACCGCGTGCGATGCCAGCGGGTCCTGCAGGGATCGCGGGACCGATGGCCGCGCGCCGAGGTGGACGACCGCGTCGGCGCCGGCGACGCAGCGGTCGACGGTCGCCGCGTCGAGCAGATCGCCGACCTGGAGGTCGACGTCGAGACCGTCGAGGTTGTCCCGGTTGCCGGTCGAGAGGTCGTCGAGGACCACGAGGTGGTCGACGTCGCCGTGATCGAGGAGGTACCGACAGAGGTTGGCTCCGATGAACCCTGCTCCGCCGGTGACGGTGACCTTCATGGCTTCACCCTTCGTGGAGGCTGCGGGCCTCGGATCGATGTGCGTACGCCACGGCGGCGTGCATGCGAACCGGGCGCGGTGGCCGCAAACGACTGATGCCCCCGACAGGTTCGTCAAGGGGCATCAGGTCGAGCGGTGATCGGTGGATCAGGAGGCGGTGGTGCTGCGCTTCCGGTTCGCCAGCACGATGAGGCCACCAGCGACGAGCAGCGCCGCGCCGGCCATCACGATGTACTGGCTGTTCCCACCGGTGGTGGGCAGCTGGCCGCTCGAACCCACCGCCGCAGGCTGCGGCGTGGTGGTGACGTTCTGGTTGGAGACGCAGCCCGCCGGGATGGTGACGGTGATCGCTGCGCTGACGCTGTCGGTGACACCGGTGTCGAGCCGGGTGCCGGTGGCGATGACCGTGTGCGGGCCGGCGGTGACGCCGACGGGCAGGCTGTAGGTGGCGTTGATGACGCCAGCCGAGTTGGCGACGGCCGTGCCGAGGGTGACGGGATCGGACTGCAGGGTGACCACCACGTCACTCCCGGCCCGGAAGTACCCGGCGTCGATCGTGACCTGACCGGTGTCGGTCCCGCACGACGTCACCGCCGTGGGATTCGTGGTGATGAACATGGGTTGGTACTGCGCGGACGCAGGGATCGCACCCAGAGCCAACACACATGCTGTGACCATCAGGAAGAGGATCTTTTTCACCGCCGGGCCTTTCGTGGACGTTCGCCGCAGCACGGATCGATGCCGCGACGTGGGATGAGCATAGGTCATGGGGCAGTTCGATGCGAGGAATGGTCGAGAATCATCAAGAATCGCCCGTACCGGTGGGAGCGGACGTCACAACGGGGTGTTCCCGTGACCCCGAGCGGCCAGGTGCTCACGCTTCGTCGAGAGCGCCTCGAGCGCAGCCACGATCTCGCGTCGGGTGTCGGCCGGGTCGATCACGGCGTCGATGAACCCTCGTTCGGCGGCCACGTAGGGGTTCAGCATGCGTTCCTCGTAGGCCTGCTCGAGCTCGGCCCGCTGGTCGGGGGTTGCGGTCCGGTGGAGGATCTCGGCGGCGCCGCGAGCGCCCATGACGGCGATCTCCGCGGTGGGCCACGCGAGGGCGAGGTCGTTGCCGATGCGCTTCGAGTCCATCACGATGTACGCCCCTCCGTAGGACTTGCGCAGGGTGAGGTTCACCCGGGGGACCGTGGCCCGGCAGTACGCGAAGGCGAGCTGGGCGCCGTGGCGGATCATGCCGCGCCACTCGAGGTCCTTGCCGGGGTAGAAGCCCGGGGTGTCGACCAGGGTCAGGATCGGGAGGTTGAACGCGTCGCAGAGCGTCACGAAGCGCGCCGCCTTCTGGGAGGACGCGATGTCGAGCGTGCCGGCGATGGTGGTGGGTTGGTTGGCGACGATGCCGACGGGTCGGCCGTCGACGCGAGCGAAGGTGGTCACGATGTTGCCCGCCCAGCGCTCGTGGAGCTCGAGGTGCTCGCCGTCGTCCACCAACGCGGTGATCACCCGGCGGACGTCGTAGCTGCCCGTGGCCGTCGCCGGGAGGGCGTCGCCGGCCTCGGGGGTGGCACGGTCGATCGGGTCGTCGCAACGAGCCCGCGGTGGCTCTTCGTCGGCGTTGGTCGGCAGGTACCAGAGCAGGTCCTCGACGGTCGCGGTCGCGTCGTCGACGCTGTCCACGACGAGCGCAGCGACGCCCGATGAACGTGCGTGCGCGCCCGCGCCGCCGAGGTTCGTCTTCGTGATCGGGACCCCGGTGAACTCACGCACCATGTGCGGTCCGCTGACGAAGGCGTAGGAGTCGGCGGTCATGATCACCAGGTCGGCCAGGCCGAGGAGCAGCGCGGGGCCCGACACCGCCGGCCCGGTCACCACGAAGATGGTCGGAACCACACCCGAGCACCGCACCAGACCTTGCGCAGCCACGCCCCAGCCGTGCAGCGCGGCGATCCCCTCGGACACATCGGCACCGCTCGATGCGAGGTAGACGACGAGTGGACGGCGATCCCGCACGGCGGTGCGGGCGGCCGTGGCGAGGGTCTCGCCGTCTTCGGGCGAGAGCGCCCCCCGTCGAAGCGTCGCGTCGATGGTTGCGATGATCACCGGTCGACCGGCCATCTCGTCGGCACGGATCGACACCGCACCGGGAACGCCGGCTCGGAGGGGGAGTGTGGGGATCATCGATCCTGCGACCTCCGCGATCGGTTCCCGGTTACCTGCCGAGGTGGGATTCGATCGTGTCGTGGGCGGTGGCGAGAGGCAGGCGGGGAAGTCGCAGCACGGGAACCGTCTCCACCAGCCGCGCCAGCGCATCGAGTGGCTCGTGGCCCCGTGTCGTCGGTGCGAACGTGGACGAGAAGCAGTGGCCGAGGAGCTGCAGGAGCAGTTCCGCCGAGGTGATCGGGCCGGGCGGGTCCGAACCAGGGGTGAGCATCACGATCAGGGCGACGCGACCGCCCCCGGAGACGTGGCCGAGCTCGCGGGGCGCGAACCTGGCCTTGGCCGCTCCGGGGCCCGACCGTTCGGGGAGTCCCAGCAGGACGAGGGCCTCGGGCTCGAGGCCGACGACCTTGGGATACGGGGTCACCTCGAACGAGTCGGGATCGATGGCGACGACCTCGTCGGTCAGGTAGCCGTGGCCGCGCTGCACGAGGGAGGCGGTGAGCGTGCTCTTGCCGGCACCGCTCTCGCCGACGATCACGATGACGTCGCCGTCGCGTTCGACGGCGCCGGCGTGGAGCACCAGGCGCCCCTCGGTGGTGCTCGCAGCGAGGTCGTCGATCTCGGCGAGGACGCGTTCGATCGCCTCGGAGCCCGTGGCGACGTGGCCGCGTGTGCGCGCATCGACCAGGATCCGGTAGCGGCGGGCGCCGTGTCCCCGGTCGGTCACCGAGATGACCGACGTCGCGTGCGCCGCCGGAGCCAGGTCGGTGGTGACGGCGTCGAGCTGCTCGGCGAGGTCGGGATCGTCGGTCCTCACGAGCACCGACGTGCCGGCGCACGATCTGGGCTGCGGAGCGCCCGACCAGTTGCGTCGTTCCAGGGCGGCCTGGATCCGACCGTCCCGCCGGACGCGCTGCTCGTGGTGCGGGCTCGCGTCCGGCTCGGGCACGGGGTCGTCGGGCTGCGATCGCACGATCCCGGCGCCGATGAACCTCGCCACCGTCGCTCGGACGTCGCGATCGACCGTTGCGCGGTCGGCTCCCGTCACCTCGACCAGGTCGTCGACGAGGTCACGCACGCACGTCTCGTCATCGATCGACGCCCAGATGAGGGCCGCAGTGGCGTTGAGGAGCGTGCCGGTCGACCGCCGGGGGTCGAAGAGCACCACATCGGACCCGACGACGGAGGAGTCGATTTCGGGGGCGAGCCGGGGGATCAGCTCGTCGGAGACCCCGGCGAGGTCGGCGTCGTTCAGCGAGAAGCTTCGGATCCCGGCCTTCTGGCCGCACGGGACGCACGGTGCGGGGTCCTCCGATGCGGTTGCCGGCTCGGCGTGCCGGTTCCGGAGACGGCCGAGCAGGCCGGCGGCGCGGATCATCGGCGTGGCGCTCGGCGACGGCGGTTCGGGGGCACGGTCGGTCAGCTTCCCACACGCCCTGATGGCACGCCGACGATCATCGCGGCGCCGACGGCGCACAGGGGTGGATGCCCGGTTCATGAGCGCCTGCGGCGACGATCACCTCGCCGAGCACCTCGCGCAACGCCCGGGCGGGAGCCGACGGAAGTCCTCGTCGGCGCTGCGCGAGCCCGACGGCTCGTCGCTGGAGACCCTCGACGGGGGTCCGTGACCACTCGCGGTTGCCGAGACCCGGTGCTGCGCTGGCGGGGACGATCGCCGGTCCGAAGCCCTGGAACGCCAGCGATGCCAGCAGGCGCATGCCGTCGACCTCGGCCTGGGGCACCAGGGTGACCCCGACCTCGGCCGCCCGAGCATCGAGGTGATCGCGAAATCCCGTGCCCTGGGGTTCGAGGAGCAGCGGGACCCGGTCGAGGTCGGCGAGGGCGATCGGGGTGCGCCTGAAAAGGTGGGTGCCACTCGGGGCGATCAGGACGTGGTCCTCGTCGAAGAGCGCGGTGCTGGTGATGTCCGGGTCGGTGGTGGGCAGGTTCACCACCGCGAGGTCGAGGTGACCGCTCTCGAGCTGGGGCAGGAGCGAGGTGGTGGTCGCGTCCACCACCACGACGTGCACCTTGGGATGGGTGCGGGCCATCGACTCCATGAGCGGCGGGACGAGCCAGCGCGCCGTGGTGCCGATGACGCCGATCCGCACGCTGCCTGCCACCTCGTTGTGCAGCGACGCCACATCGGCTTCGAGTGCATCGATCTCGGATTGGATGCGCCGAGCGCGGGCGACGACCGCCTCCCCCTCCTCGGTGAGGGTGCCGCTCGATCGGTCGATCAGCGTGGCCGAGAGCTCTCGCTCGAGCCGCGCGACGTGGGTGGAGACGTTCGATTGCACGGTGTGCAGTGCCCGGGCGGCGGCGGAGAAGCTGCCGTGCTCGGCGACAGCGAGCAGTGCGTTGAGCTGGCGGAGGTCCATCGCTGGAAATGATGTCACATATCGGTGAGAACTGTTGGACAGATCTTGTGCACCGGTTCACAATGGTCTTCGTACGCACAACCCAAAGACGCCGAGGGTGCGGTTCTCTCCCCCCATTGAACCCCCTCGTGCAGGTTTCGACCCGACCCCCCTCGGCATCGAAACCGCGAAGAGCCGCCCTCCCCCGGGCGGCTCTTCTTGTTCTCGTCCCCGTCGGTCGGCCACCCTCCGATACGGTGCGTCCATGCCTGTCGCGGCCATCTTCGATCTCGATCGCACCCTCCTCGCGGGAGCCAGCGGACCGGTCATCTCCCGGGCGTTGCGCTCGGTCGGGCTCATGTCCGAGTCCACGATCCCCGGGGAGGACCTGATCTTCCGGGCGTTCAACCTGCTCGGTGAGAACCGGCCGTCGATGATGCTCACGCGTCAGGCGGTGAAGGTGGCCAAGGGGTGGTCGAGCGAGACCGCTCGCCGAGCCGGCGAGCTCGCCGGGCCGGAGTTGCTGGCCGATGTCCAGCCCTACGCCCGGGTCCTGATCGAGGAGCACCGGGCGGCCGGACGCCTGATCGCCATCGCCACCACCACGCCCTACGACATGGTGGCGCCGCTCGGCGACCTGCTCGGCGTCGATGCGGTGATCGCCACGCGCTACGGCGAACGCGACGGCTCCTACGACGGCACGTTGGATGGCCCGTTCGTCTGGGGCAAGGGGAAGCTCGAGGCGGTTCGCGAGTGGGCGGCGTCGGTCGATGTCGATCTCGGTGCCAGCTACGCCTACTCCGACTCGTACTACGACGCACCGCTGCTCGGCGCCGTCGACCACCCCGTCGTGGTCAACCCCGATCCGCGGATGCGCCTGCTCGCGATCGCCCGCCGCTGGCCCACCGTCCATCTCGACGTCCCGCCCGGGGTCCCCAAGCTGGCGGGAATCGAGCCGCAGCAGGCGATCATGCCGTTCGCTCGACCCGAGCTGGTGCTGTACGCGAAGCTCGACATCGCCGGCACCGAGCACATCCCGAGCCACGGCCCGGCGATCATCTGCGGCAACCACCGCAGCTACTACGACCCCCTCGCCATGGGGTACACGATGGCCAAGCGGGGTCGACCGGTGCGGTTCCTGGGCAAGAAGGAGGTCTTCGACGCCCCGATCGTCGGCGACATCGCCCGAGCCATGGGTGGCATCCGCGTGGAGCGCGGCACGGGGAGCGATGAGCCGCTGAAGGAGGCGGCGGCGGCGCTCGAGGCCGGTGAGCTCGTCGCCATCATGCCCGAGGGCACGATCCCCCGAGGTCTGGCGTTCTTCGATCCCCACCTCCGTGGCCGCTGGGGCGCGGCGAGGTTGGCGGCGCTGAGCGGCGCGCCGGTGATCCCGGTGGGCCTCTGGGGCACGGAGAAGGTCTGGCCCCGCAACGCCAAGGTCCCGAGCCTCTGGAACGTCACCAACCCCCCGGACGTGCGCATCCGCGTCGGCGAACCGGTCGAGCTCACCCGCGAGGACGCCGACGAGGACACCCGCCGGATCATGGCCGCGATCTCCGATCTGCTCCCGGCCGAGGCCCACCACGAGCGGGTGCCGACCGAGGACGAGCTCCGGGCGACGCTCCCGTCGTCCTACGAGGGCGACCCGTGGACCTACGGCGCGGATGAGGATCGCCGGCCCGGCACCGACTGATCGCCCCGCTCGCCCGATCGGGTGGCGTGTGACCGCGAACGGTGAGCGACCGGAACCGACGCGCCCCGACGGCCGGTACCATCACCGTCCGATGCGACCATGAACCAGGACCGTCCTTCCTCGTGACCGACCCCGCGGCTCCGGCGGCTCCGCCGCCGGACCGCACGCACCATCGCCAGGCGCTGTTCGCCCTCGGGTGGTCGTCCATCGGGACGATCGTGATGTTCACCGCCAACGCGCTCGCGGTGGTGGTGCTCTCCCGCCTGGTCGATCCGGCTGCCTTCGGGGTGATCGCGGCGGCGACCTCGATCGGACTCATCTTGAAGGTGGTCGGCCCGTTCGCCGTCACCCAGGCGACGCTTCAGGCCGGGGATCGGCCTGGGATCCTGCAGGCGGGGACGAACGTCGCGTGGTTGGTCACGGTGATCCTCGCCGCCACGCTGTTCATCTGCGCCGGCCCGCTCAGCGCCGCGCTCGGCCTCGGTGATGACTCCTGGGTCCTGCGGGCGTGGGCACCGATCCTGCTCGCACAGGGCGCGGCGGTGCCCGCTCAGGTCGTGCTCCAGCGGAACCTCCGCTTCAAGGAGATCTCCCTCGTCCAGGGGGTTGCGGCGCTTCTCGGAACGGCGATCATCCCCATCGTGCTGGCGCTGATCGGTTGGGGGCTCGGCGCGCTCTACGTCGCGTTGCTCGCCCAGGCGGTGATCGAGCTCATCGGGCTCTTCCTCGTGCTCGGTACGGTCATCGTCCCGAACCATCGCAGCCCGCACACGCGCGCGCTGGTGGGGCGGACGTGGAGCTTCTCCACCCTGTTCGCGGCCGGCCTCGTCTCGACCCAGGGGGACAACCTCGTGGTCGCCGCGACCCTGGGGAGCGATGCGCTCGGCTTCTACTCGAGGGCGTACAAGTTGATGGCCCTGCCGGCGTACATGATCGGCGACATCATCGACACCGTGCTGTACCCGGTCATCCTCCGCTCGCGAGACGACCTCGACGCGGTGGCGGGAGGTCTGCGACTCGCCACCACGTTGTCATCGGTCGTCCTCCTTCCGGTCAGCGCCGTCGCGGTCGTATTGGGCGACCTGATCATCAAGGTCCTTCTCGGACCGCAGTGGACCGCCGCCGTGGCCACGTTCCAGATCCTGGCGGCCGGCATGTACTTCCGCGTCGCCGTGAAGCCCTTCGAAGTGGCGATGCGCGGGCTCGGCCGTCAGCGGACCCTCACCGTCGCGGTCGCGGCTTGCGCCGTCGGCGTCGTCGTGGCCGCCCTGATCGGTGGACAGTGGAGCATCGAGATCGTCGCCGCGGGTGTGGTGTCGGTGCTGAGCCTCTACTTCGTGTTGGTCGTGGTGCTGGCGGCGCGGATCATCGGTCGCGCATCGCTGCCCATGCTCGCAACCGCGACGGTCGGACTGCCCGCCGCGCTCATCTGCGCAGCGGTGGCCCTGCTCGTGAGCAACCTGCTCGACGGCATGTCCAACTTCCCGAGGCTGGTGGTGGCGGTCGTGGCCGGTCTGGCTCCGGCACTCGTGTCGTTCCTGTTCCCCGGGACGCGCCGATCGTTGCGGACGCTGACCGAGGTGCGTCGCGGTGCTCCCGGCCAGGCCCCGGCCGAGCACGCAGGCTGAGATCGGCCGAGCCCCCGTCGCTGGTCGACGGGGGAGACGGCGGGACCGACCTTCAGAGCTCCCAGTCGACGTCGGACCGGACGACCCGCGCCGGTTGCCCCACGGCGACCGAACGGTCGGGGATCTCTCCCTTGACGATGGACCGTGCGCCGATCACCGAGCCCGGCCCGATCGTCGTGCCCTTGAGCACCAGGACCTCCGAAGCGATCCAGGTGTCGTGACCGATGGAGACCGGTGCGGCGCGGGGCCTCGATGCGTCGATGGCGTGGAAGTCGGTGTCCATCACCGTCGTGCCCCAGGCGACGAAGCACCGTTCGCCGAAGGTGATCGACGTCGACGCGAGCACGATGCAGTTGGCGTTGACGAACGTCCCCCCACCCAGATCGAGGCGGGCATCGGGGGAGACGCAGACCTTGGTGCCCCAACTCAGGCGGGCGCGGCCGCCTCGGACCGCGACGTGGCCGTTGCGGAGCACGACGAACGCGGCCCGCGACCGATCGGCGTCGAAGACGTGCTGGGTGCCGCCGCTCCCGATGAGGAGGCGACTGTCGGCCGCGATGTCGATCGTGGCGCGCCGCGACACCCGCACGAGCGTCGGACCCGACACGATGACCGGCAGTTCGTACCAGGGACGACCGGTTGCTCGGACGCTCAGCCGGATGGTGTTGAACACGGTTGCGGGCGTCACCCGCACCCCACGTCGACGGATGTCACGGACCGACCGGCCGAGCGCAGCCAGACGCCGGAGCGCGGCAGGAGTTGCACGGGTGCCGGCTCGGCCGGGCTCCGTCGGGCGCGAGTCGAGGTTCGTCATCGGCCTGCGAGCGTATACCGAGTGGCCGGTGGGCCATCCCACCGCGCCGGGTCCCTTCAGCCGGGATCGAGGATCTTGTCGCTCAGGTTGGGGTCGTCGCCCGCGATCTCGATGACGTTGCCCGTTCGGAAGGGGAGCGTCGGATGCGGAGCCGTCACCAGGGTCCAGCTGGTGATGGGGCATCCGTACACCACGTCGGTCCCGACGAGACCGACCTCCGCCAACTGGCGTTCGGTGACCTCACGGAAGCGTTCGGGGCGGATCGAGAGCAACGTGATGCTGTGGCCGTGGTCGACGGCGTTGCGAACGGTCTCGACCGCCGCCGCGTTCGGTCGTACGTCGTCGAAGCGCGGGTGGAAGAACTCGCTGCCACGGTCGAAGAGGAACCCGTCGAGCGAGACGAAGAAGGCCCGCTGGTTGAGTCGGGTTCGACGCCACTCGTGGACCGTTCCCCAGTCCTCGTACCGGGTCACGGGCCTGGCCCGGAACGGGATGCCGTCGAGGATCATGGCGCCGATGACGTCGGACAGGTAGAGCTCGCGGCTCCAGTCCGGAGCCTGCGACGACAGGTGCTCGAAGTGGCGCAGGTACTGCGCAGGATCGCTGAAGTAGTAGCCGCCGACGCTGAAGAGGTCCGAGATGACCTCCTTCTCGCGGATGTTGGTGATCATGTCGTTGTGATCGACCTGGAGGTAGCTCTTGTTGCGCGGGTTGATGAGCTCGTGGTTGTTGAGCGAGTCGACGCTGACGAAGTTGTCGGTCTGTTCGACGGGGTCGAGCTCGAAGAAGTTGTCGCTGTCCTTGACGAGGAACGGCTCCGTGATCCCCAGGATCTCGATGGCCCGAGCGACCGTCTCGCTCTGGCTGCGCGTCGGTTCGTCGAGCACCAC
>JBBSTY010000063.1:0-22265 GCA_038235385.1 Acidimicrobiales bacterium
AGGCCGGGTTCGCCGCCGAGGTGGCCGACCTCGACCGCATGGGCCGGGCGTTCGGCCTCGAGCGCTTCAGCGTGGTCGGCACCTCGTACCACGCAGGTGTGGCCGCCGCCTTCGCCGTCGAGCACCCCGACCGCATCCGCCGGCTCGTGCTGGTCGCACCCATCCCGGTGCACGCCGGCGCCCGTCCGGTACCGGCGCGCCAACCGGCCCCCCACCAGGTGGCCCATCTCGATCAGCTCGAAGCCGCAGGGTTGCGCGTGCGCGACCCCGCGGCGTTGTGTCGGGCGTGGCGCGAGGTGTACGTGCCCCTCCTGATGGGCCGCCCGGACGCGTTCGAACGGCTGGCTCCGGTCTGCGATCTCCCCAACGAGCGGCCGTGGGTGGTGGCGTCCTCGCTGGTGCACGTCTTCGCCGACCTCATCAGCTACGACTGGCGGCCATCGCTGCGCGAGGTGACGGCGCCGACCCTGGTGGTCCACGGCTCCGAGGACCACGAACCGATCGAGCATGCGGTCGAGTGGGTCGATGCGCTCGGCGCCGGCCGTCTCCTCGAGCTCGACGGGATCGGACAGCTCCCGTGGGTCGAGGCGCCCGGCCGGTTCTTCGCCGCCGTCGGCCGGTTCCTCGACGGCGAGCTCATCTGATCGCCGGGACCCTGGATCGTCGCGGTGTCAGCCGGCAGCGATGACCGCCAGCACGTCCTCGTACAGCAGCCGCTTGTGCTCGGTGATGACGCCGCGGCTCTTGGCGGCGAAGTCGGCGGCCAGGTCGACGGCGTCGGCGAGCACGTCGTCCTCGGGCGCGGTGAGGTTGACGATGCCGGCGAGCTGGGCCTCGGCGGCGTCGTAGCGCTGCCCGGTCATGATCGCCTCGTGGGCGGTGACCTTCGGGAGCTTGCACGTGATGACCGCGCTCATGGCCGGGGTCAGCGGGAGCCCGAGGTCGACCTCGGGTAGGCACCAGTAGCCCCGGTCGTCGCGCATGACCCGGAAGTCGTGGGCCATGGCGAACATGGCACCGCCGGCGAAGGCGTGTCCGTTGATCGCGGCGACGGTGATCGCCGGGAACGTGAGGACGCGACCGAACACCTCGTGCACCTCCTGCACGAACCCGTTCGCCTCGTCGCCGGCGGACATGAGCCAGTCCAGGTCGAGCCCGTTCGAGTAGAACTTGCCTTCGCCCGTGGTGACCAGCGCGCACGGCTGATCCACCTTCTCGACCTCGTCGAGCGCGTTGTTGAGCGCGTCCAACGACCTCCGGTTGAAGCGGTTCTCGTTGTCGTGCCAGTGCAGCACGTACACATCGCCGAGTTGCTCGACCTCGATCATCGGTCCTCCTGGGTTCCGGTGCCGGCGGTGGGGTGGCGCTCGTGCACCGGCCGGCGCGGTCGGTCCACCGTTGGACGCCCGAACCTAGTGCGATGGTGCAGGGCGTGCGCTGCGTCGCCCGGCTCGTCGCGCCCCAGACGCGGCCTCGCTGCTATCGTCGCCGGGCACGAACAGCCGGTGGTCCACCGAGGAGAACCCCAGCGATGACCGAACCGAGCACGACGATCGATGCAGTGGCCGAGACGGCCCTCGAGGTGCGCGAGCACCTCGGCACCTTCGACGATGTCACCGTGAACGAGGACGGGAGCGCCACCCTGCTCTGGGGATCGGCCCGCGTCGACATCACCGTCGACGTGTTCGACGAGGACCAGTCGATGGTCTCGGTGCGGGCCCTGTGCGTGCACGGCGCGACCCCGTCGGCCGAGCTCTACGAGCACGTCGCCACGACATCGCTCCAGCTCGGTCACTTCTCGGTCGAACCCGAGCCCGGTGGCACCGTCGGGATCGTCATCTCCCACGGCCTGATCGGCGAGTTCCTGAACCCGGCGGAGCTGCGGATGACCATCGTCGCGGTCGCGCACGCGGCCGACTCCACCGACGACGAGCTCGCGGCGCGGTTCGGTGGGTCGGTGTACGCCGCCGACGCCAACCTGTCCTCCTGAGATCGGCTCGCGACGCTCGACGCGTGCGGTGAGACAGGGCGCGCGCTCGGCGTCACCGATGGCCGGATCCCTCGCCTACCCTGGGCATCGTGGCTGACTACAAACCCCCGACACGTGACATCTCCTTCGTTCTCGAGCACCTGGTCGATCTCGACGAGCTCTGTGAGTTCGAGGCGTTCAAGCACACCGACGCCCCGACCATCGGCGGGGTGATCGACGAGTACGGCCGGTTCATCTCCGAGGTGGTGGCGCCGCTCAACCGCTCCGGCGACATCGAGGGCAGCGTGCACGACCCGGCGACCAACTCGGTCTCGACACCCGAGGGGTTCGTGGAGGCCTACGGCCAGTACGTGACCGCTGGGTGGGGCGGCGTGCCGTTCGATCCGGCGTACGGCGGGGGCGGTTTCCCGTGGCTGGTCGGCACCGTCATGCAGGAGCTGATCTCCTCGGCGAACCTGGCGTTCGCGATGGCGCCGCTCCTCACCCAGGGTGCGATCGACCTGCTCAGCCACCACGGCGACGAGATCCAACGCGAGACCTTCCTCCCGAAGATGGTCACCGGGGAGTGGACCGGCTCGATGAACCTCACCGAGCCGCAGGCCGGCTCCGATGTCGGGGCGGTCCGCACGAAGGCCGTCCGGCAGGATGACGGCACCTACCGCATCACCGGCACCAAGATCTTCATCACCTTCGGCGAGCACGACCTCGCCGGGAACATCGTCCACCTGGTGCTGGCCCGCACCCCGGACGCGCCTCCCGGCACCAAGGGCATCTCGTGCTTCATCGTGCCGAAGTTCCTGGTGAACGACGACGGCTCGCTCGGCGAGCGCAACGACGTCACCTGCGTCTCGATCGAGCACAAGATGGGCATCAGGGCCAGCCCGACCTGTGTGATGGCCTTCGGCGAGGACCAGGGCGCCGTCGGCCACCTGATCGGCGACGAGAACCAGGGCATGCGGTACATGTTCACGATGATGAACAACGCGCGGCTCGCCGTCGGCGTCGAGGGCCTCTCCATCGCCGAGCGGGCCTACCAGGACGCGGTCGCCTACGCACGCGAGCGACGCCAGGGCCGCGCGCCCGGCGCCCCTGCGGGCGAGATGTCGTTGATCATCGAGCTCCCCGACGTACGGCGCATGCTCCTGACGATGAAGGCGCTGATCGAGGCCATGCGGGCGCTGGCCTACAGCCAGGCCGAGGGCATCGACATCGCCACCCACCACCCGGATCCGGAGATCCGCGCCTTCCGCCAGCGTCGCGCCGACCTGCTCACGCCGATCGTGAAGGCGTGGTGCACCGACATGGGGATCGAGGTCACGTCGCTCGCCATCCAGGTGTTCGGCGGCATGGGCTTCATCGAGGAGTCCGGGGTGCCCCAGCACTACCGCGACGCCCGCATCACCACCATCTACGAAGGCACCAACGGGATCCAGGCCATCGACCTGGTGGGTCGCAAGCTCGGCATCGACGACGGCGAGGTCGTCACCGAGTTCCTGGCGCAGATCGCCATGCTCGACCCCGCGCTGATCCGCGCCGGCGAGTCGTTCTCGACGATCCACCTCAACCTGGCCGAGGCACTCACGCTGCTGGCCGACACCACCAACTGGGTCATGCGCAACGGCGTGGGCGATCCGCGCAACGCACTGGCCGGTGCCACGCCCTACCTCCGCATGTTCAGCCTGGTCACGGCCGGGTGGCTGATGGCCAAGTCGGCGTTGGCCGCGAAGTCGCTCATCGACGCCGGCGACGGCGACGTCGAGTTCCTCGAGGCGAAGATCACGACCGCCCGCTTCTTCTGCGAGCAGATCCTGCCGCAGGTCAAGGGGCTCGAGGCGCCCATCCTGGCCGGCTTCGCCGACCTCTACGCCATGGACGACGCCCAGTTCTGACCCCGTCTCCGCCGATCCGCTCACCCTGACACCCGAGCGGCGGCACAGGCTCTAACGTCGCCGCCATGTGGCCAGATCTCATCGCGTCGATCCCGAGCCCCGAATGGGGTCGTTCCCTTCGGCTCTACGGCCTCGTGATCGCGCTCGGTGTCCTCGCCGGGATCGAGCTCGCCCGCCGTCGTTGGGCGGCGCGTGGCGGCGATCCCGAGGACATCTACTCGGTGGCGTTCTGGGCGGTGCCGGCGGGGCTGATCGGCGCACGTCTCTACCACGTCATCACCGACAACCAGCTCTACCGCGACCCGAACGCGTTCCTGGGCCTCGACTTCGTCGGGATGGTGAAGATCTGGCAGGGCGGTCTGGGCATCCCGGGCGGGATCGCGTGCGGGGTCGTCGTCGGCGTCATCGTCGGCCGTCGCCGCGGCATGCGCCTCCCCGTCGGACTCGACGTCATCGCCCCGTCGTTGGCGCTCGCCCAGGCGATCGGGCGCTGGGGCAACTACTTCAACCAGGAGCTCTACGGTCGCCCGTCCGATCTGCCGTGGGCCGTGGAGATCAGCCCGGCGCACCGCCCCACCGGCTTGCTCGACGTCGCCACCTTCCACCCCACGTTCCTGTACGAGAGCGTGTGGAACCTGGCGCTGTGCGGCGTGCTCATCCTCATCGACCGGCAGCGGGTGCTGCGTCCGGGACGGATCTTCGCGCTGTACCTCGGGGGGTACTTCCTCGGACGGCTGTGGGTGGAGGCGCTGCGGATCGACGAGGCCAACACCATCGCCGGCCTGCGCATCAACACCTGGTTGAGCCTCGTCGTCATGGCATCGGTCGCGTTGTTCCTGGTGGTGGCCGGCCTCCGACGTCGCCCGACCGACGACGATGAGCCCTACACCGACGGCCACCGGTGGGAGCCCGAGGGTCCGGTCGACACCGATTCCGATGCCGATGACGCGGCCGATCCCGATGGCGGGGCCGATCCCGATGGCGGGGCCGATCCCGATGGCGGTGGCGATGCCGAACGAGGCGCGGTCGCCGGGTCCGAACGAGACGCTCCGGTGGGCGCGGGCACCCGGGCGCGCGAGCAGCGCCGAACGTCGCGCCGCCCGGCCGGATCAGGCGGCTCGTCCGTTCCGGACCCCCCGGATCGGGCGGGTCCGGCACCGCAGGTCTGATCCGCCCGCAGCGTCCGACGACCTGATCAGGAACCGACAGGCGGCACGGCGAAGCCGGGTCCGAGGTCGGTGCCGCCGACGAGGTCGAACTCGAACGACGTCCTCCCGGCCAGGCGATCGAGGTGGCTGCGCCCGTCGATCGTGCGCTCGAGGCGGTTGTACGGATGGTGCGTGGACAGCTCGCGTGGCGGCCTGGTGGGTGGGAACAGGAGCAGCTCGCGCAGGTCGTAGGCGATCGAGTAGATCCGGGTGCGCGCGTACGCGTCGGGGTTGTCGAAGAGCTCGGGGTACACGTCGGTCATCCACCCGGGTACCGCCGCGTAGTCCTCGGCCCGGGTGCAGTGCTCGTAGTCCTCGGCGACGTGAAGGTAGGGGTACGCGCAGAACCGGAGGAGGATGTCGAGGTCGAGATCGGGCGGGCCGGATCGGCACCACTCGAAGTCGAGCAGGGCGGTCACGGTGGTGCCGTCCCAGAGGACGTTCTCGAAGTGGAGGTCGCCGTGGATCGCCGTGGGGACGCCGAACGGCTCGATCACGGCGCCCGTGTCGAGCACGAGTCGTCGCGTCGCGCCGATGAGCGACGGGTTCACGTAGGGGAGCGAGCCCGCCTGGTCGATCGCTGCGAGCAGCGGATCGATGGCCCGGAACCCGCGTCCACCCAGCAGTTGGGGGGTGTCGATGTCGGCGAGGTCCGACGGCAGCTCGAAGCGGTGGAGCCGGCGGAGCATGGTGCCCAGCTGGCTCACCGCTCGGCATCGTTCGTCGGGCGACATCGTGGGCCAGCACCGGCTGAGCACGTTGCCCTCGACCCGTCGCTGGACGAGCCAGTCGGCCCCGAGCTGGCCGCCGTAGGCCAGGACCTGCGGGTAGCGGAGCTCGGCGGGCAGCAGCGGACCGAGGGCGGCCTCGCGCCGGAGGCGCTGGTTGGGCTGGCGGTTCACCCGCACGACGAGCTCGTCGGCGATCCAGACCTCGTTGGTGACGCTGCTCGCCCGCGTGAGGGGGACGTGCATGTCGAACCCGGCCTCGCCGAGGGCGCGGCGCGCCCGTGCCATGGCGAACGAATCGCTCATCTGCCCATCCTCGGCTTCCTCCTGTCCTCACCTCTTCGGCAGCCCGATGGGCGGTCTTGACCCCTTTGGGCCCGATTGACCAGTCGGCCGGAGCGGACCACCCGCTCGGTACCTCCCCGAGTGGGTCGTTGCCGCGTCGGGAACATCTTCGTACCCCGTCGGTGTTGACCGGTCGGAGCCTCATCGATGGGGTGCCCCGCGGTCGAGGTCCGGCCGATGACGAAAGAGGTCGCCCGTGTCGCTCTTCGATGTTCCCGTGAACCGCCTGGATGGATCGCCCGCCGCGCTCACCGACTACGACGATCAGCTCACCATGGTGGTGAACGTCGCGTCGAAGTGCGGGCTCACCCCGCAGTACGAGACCCTCGAGAAGATCCACGAGCAGTACGCCGACCGGGGCTTCAGCGTCCTCGGGTTCCCGTGCAACCAGTTCATGGGCCAGGAGCCCGGGAGCTCGGAGGAGATCGCCACGTTCTGCTCCACCACCTACGGCGTCACGTTCCCGCTCTTCGAGAAGATCGACGTGAACGGCGACGATCGCCACCCCCTCTACACCGAGCTCACCAAGGTCGCCGATGCCGACGGCACCGACGGCGACATCCGCTGGAACTTCGAGAAGTTCCTCGTCGCTCCCGGTGGCGAGGTCGTGGCCCGCTTCGCGCCCACCGTCGTGCCCGACGACCCGGCGATCGTCAGCGCCATCGAGGCCAACCTGCCGCGCTGATCGGCCGCCTAACGGTCGCGTTCGCCCACCGGGTACCCTGGCGCCAACCGATCACATCCCGCGGTCGGAACCCTGATCGGTCACCACCGGCGTTGCCGGTGCCCGTGGATCGATCCGGCGGTTCGCTTCCCGATGGAGACTGCTCCGAACCCGATGAGTACGACATTCGACGCGCTCGGCGTGTCCCCTGATCTCGTGGCGGTGCTGCGCGAGCGCGGCATCGAGTCCGCGTTCCCGATCCAAGAGATGACCATCCCGGCTGCCCTCGAAGGGCGCGACGTGTGCGGGAAGGCCAAGACGGGCTCCGGCAAGACGCTGGCGTTCGGCCTACCGATCCTCGAACGGGTCTCGTCCGCCGAGCCCACCCGACCGCGTGCGCTGGTGCTCGTCCCGACCCGCGAGCTCGCCGTGCAGGTGCACGACGAGCTGGCACCGTTGGCCGAGGCCCGGGGCCGCACCATGCTGGCGATCTACGGCGGCGCCAACATGGACAAGCAGATCCGCGCCCTCGAGCGCGGCGTCGACATGGTCGTGGCCACGCCGGGTCGCATGATCGACCTCATCGAGCGCAAGGCCATGTCGGTGGGCGACCTCGAGGCGGTGGTGATCGACGAAGCCGATCGCATGGCCGACATGGGCTTCCTCCCGCAGGTGGAGTGGATCCTGCGCAAGGTCGACAAGGGCCACCAGACCCTGTTGTTCTCGGCCACCCTCGACGGTGTGGTCGACACCCTGATCCACCGCTACCAGACCGATCCGGTCATGGCCGAGATCGAATCCCCGCAGCTCACCGTCGAGGAGATGCAGCACCGGTTCCTCCTGGTCCACGAGATGGACAAGACGAAGGTGGCGGCGGCCATCTCCCGCGGCGTCACCCGCACGATGATCTTCACCCGCACCAAGCGCGGCGCCGACCGCCTCGTTCGGGACCTGCTCGCCGAGGGAGTCGATGCCGCGGCGATCCACGGCGATCTGCGCCAGAAGGATCGGGAGCGGGCGCTGGCCGACTTCACCACCGGCTCGTTGGCGGTGCTGGTCGCCACCGATGTGGCGGCGCGCGGCATCCACGTCGACGATGTCGACGTGGTCATCCACTTCGATCCGCCGGACGACCACAAGAACTACCTGCACCGATCCGGGCGCACGGCTCGTGCCGGCGAGTCCGGTGTCGTAGCCACCCTCACGCTGTGGAACGAGGAGCTCGACATCAAGCGGCTGCAGCGGCGCATCGGCATCGATCAGCCGCTCACCGAGGTGTTCTCCAACGACCCTCGCCTCGCCGATCTCACCGCGTGGGATCCGTCCGCGGACGACCACGCCTGATCGTCGGCCA
Source organism: Acidimicrobiales bacterium (assembly GCA_038235385.1). Classification (GTDB taxonomy): domain Bacteria; phylum Actinomycetota; class Acidimicrobiia; order Acidimicrobiales; family Acidimicrobilacustridaceae; genus JBBSTY01. The sequence goes on from JBBSTY010000063.1 coordinate 8,179, forward strand.
CGACCGGCGCCTGCGCCGGAGGGTCTGCTCGGACCGGTAGGGTCTCGGGACGCGATCGGGGGTCGGGTCCCCGGTCCATGGTCGAGGAGGCCGGCTGATGGACGAGGCGACCACGGTGACGGCGACCGTGACGGCGACGGCGACGGTGCACCACGGTCCGCCGGTCGCCGTGGCCCCGTCCGGCGCCAACGCCGGAGCGCGTGTCGGCCACGACCGCTCGGCCGGCCGGCGGGTCGTCGCCCGTTACGTGCACCACCCGCTGGTCGACGTGGCGGTCGCGTTCAGCTGGGTGCCCTTCGCCCTGGCGGCCCACCTGCTGCAGGGCCGTGGCGACACCAACCTGTTGGCCGCGTTCATCTCCGGGGTCTTCCTCCTCTCCTTCGCCCACCAACCGCTCACCGTCGCGCTGGTCTACGGCGACCCCGCCCAGTTCCGCCTGAAGAAGGCCATCTTCACCTGGAGCCCGCTGGTCTTCGTCGTGGCCGTGGTCATCGGCTTCCACATCAGCCTGGTGCTCGTGGCCGTCATCGGTGGGTTGTGGAACGCCGAGCACACGCTCATGCAGCGCTACGGCGTCACCCGCATCTACGGCCGCAAGGTCGGCCAGGACGACGGCGGCGTCGAGAAGGCGATGCTGTTCTCGTGGCTGGTGCTGGCCCTGGTGTGGGTGGCGGCCGACCCGGCGACGCCCGAACGCATCGCTGCGGTGAACCTCGGGCAGAACAACCGCATGGCGCTCGAGGTGCTCACCAGCCTGGAGAGCGCGGCGTCGCTGCTGGTGCTCCCGCTGGTCCTGCTCAGCGCCGGGCTGGTCGTGTGGTGGGTCGCCCGTGAGCGCCACCGTCCGCAGCTCAACGGGGCCAAGTGGATGTACCTGGCGTCGACGGCCGTGCTGCTGTCGCTCGCCGTGGTCGACCCGCTGGCGGCGATCATGGGCTACGTCGGTTCCCATGCCGTCGAGTACTTCGTGATCGTGCACCAGAGCCTCGGCCGGCGCTACGCGCCGATGGTCGAGCCGGTGCCGACCACCGGCGCGGTCGACGGCGGCGTGCTCGGACGCGTCGTGCGTGCCCGCACCGGCCGGTTCGGGTTCCTCGCCGGGTACGTGCTCGTCGTGATCGCGGCGATCGTCGCCCTGGGACGGCTGCAGTCACCGCTCGCGTACACCGTGGTGTTCTTCACTCTCGGCGGGATGCACGTCTTCTACGACGGGTTCATCTGGAAGTTGCGCCGTCCCGAGGTCGCCCAGAGCCTCGCCGTGCCCACCGCACCCTGAACGGGCCCGAGCCGTTCCGGGCGCCGACGAGCGAGAAAGTTCGGGCCGGGCGGGAACCGCATGCCCCGAGCCGATCGTCACAGATCGCACACGGTTCGAGGAGGCACCATGGCAGCACCGGTTCGATCCCCACGGTCACGACCATCCACCGAGCGGGGCGCACCACCCCGACGATACGTCGCCGTGGTGGCGCTGGCGGTCGGCGCGGCCCTGGTGGCGGGTGCGTGCGGCGCGTCCTCGGACTCGACGGCCTCGGCGCCGCGCGTCGTGGCCTCGGAGCCGGGCGGTTCCGGAGGATGGACCGATTGCGCCGACCCGTGCTCGTTCGAGACCGGTTCGGACGGCGCCGGGCGCGGGTCGGCGGGCTACGAGTCCGCGACCCTCGATGAGGACACGGTCGGTGCACCGGCGCCGGCAACGGCAACGGAGACGACGGGCGGGTCCGGAGGCATCGGCGCGGACGCACCGTCGGTTGCGGTCACGGCCGGGAGCGTCGACGACAACGCCGAGTGGGACGAGTACCTGCGCTACCGGCAGCTCTTCGACGCCAGCGGCGTGGCCGCCGACCGGGTGGTCGTCGAGGGCCGCCAGGTGCTCACCGTCCTCGACGGGTCCGGCCAGCCCGTGATCGGCGCACGGATCGAGGTGCGCGACGGCAGCGGGGCGACGGTGGCGTCGCTGCGCACCTACGCCGACGGTCGGGCGCTGTTCCACCCGACCACGACGGTCGACCCGACCTCGCAGCAACGGCCGCGCTACACCGCGACGGTCACCAAGGGCGACGCCTCCGAGGTGGTGGAGCTGTCGGCCGAGACCCGGAGCTACGAGGTGCGCCTCGATGTGGCGCCGGCCGACGCCCAGGTGGCCCTCGATGTCGTGTTCCTCGTCGACACCACCGGGAGCATGGGCGACGAGATCGATCGGCTGAAGGCCAACATCGCCTCGATGGCCGACAAGATCGCCGCACTCCCGGCTGCGCCCGACGTGCGCTACGGGATGACCCTCTACCGAGACGCCGGCGACCTGTTCGTCACCCGCACCTTCGACCTCACCGCCGACCAGGGAGCCTTCGCCGAGGCGCTCGAGGCCGTGCAGGCCGACGGTGGCGGTGACACCCCCGAGGACCTCGACGCCGGTCTCCGAGATGCCGTCGACAAGCAGTCCTGGCGTGGCGACGACGCGGTCAAGCTCGTGTTCCTCGTGGCCGATGCGCCCCCGCACATCGGCGACGACCCGGCGACCTCGTACGCCACGACGGTCGTCGACGCGGCATCTCGGGGCATCAAGATCCTGCCGATCGGCGCGAGCGGGCTCGACGCGTCGGGCGAGTACGTCATGCGCCAACTGGCCCAGATCACCCTGGGCCGGTTCGTGTTCCTGACCTACGGCGTCGACGGTGCCAGCCCGGGCGAGAGCACGCCGATGAACGTCGAGCGTGACCGCTACAGCGTCCTGCCGCTCGACGAGCTGGTCGTGCAGCTCGTGGCCGACGAGCTCGATCCCCTCCGCCGCTGATGGCCCGGCGGTGCTCCACGCCAAAATGCGGGTGGAGCACTGGAAAGAGGGCGGTCAGGTGCCGATAGGAGAGCGCGAGGGGTGACCCCTGCCGGGTGGCAGGGCCAGCGGATCCGGAACCGGACCCCGAATCCCGAGCTCCGACAGGTGTCCGTGCTCGACCGCACGGGTGGAACAGGAACAGGTCCCATGAGCGGTGACGGCACGACGGATCGAGGCGCGAAGCCACCTCGCACGCTGTTCTCCCTCGGCCGTCCCGGGCCGAAGGGTGCCACGACCGAGCCCCCGATCGACCCGTCGATCGACCCGGGCGAGCCCGTCGCGGGCGACCTCGACGACGCCGTCGCTTCGGCCGGTGCCGTCGAGCTCGCGTGCGGTGCGTGCGGCGAGACGCTGATCCCGGGCGCGGCGTTCTGCGGCGAGTGCGGCACGCCGGTCGCGCTCGACGACGAACCGTTCGACCTGGTCGAGGAGGTCCCGATGGCGGACCTCGACGCCGCCGAGCTGGGCGAGTACGTCGAGGAGCTGGCGATCGACGATGCCTCGGGGGTCCTGTACGCCGATGCCCCCCCGACTCGGGACGGGTCCCGTCCGACCGTCGTCCCCGCCGCCGACGCATCCACCGACCCGGCGTCAGAGGGCGGCGACGACGAGTCGGGCGGGTCCGCCGCCGCCGTCCTCGCACAACCCGCCGCCGTGCTCTACGCCGATCCCACCAGCACGGAGCCCCTGCCTGCTCCCACCGGCACCTTCGCCATCGCCCAGCCCACCTTCGGCTCGGCCGACAGCGCCATCGGCGACGCCGAGACGACCGACGACGAGGGCACCGAGCCCGACCACCTCGACGACGTGGCCGCCGATGCGGACCACGACGGGGCGACCGGTGCCGTGGCCGGGGTCGTCGCCGGCGCCGCGCTCGCCGGCGAGGGTTCGCTCGACGAGGGCTCGGTCGATCCGGTGTCCACCGCGGTCGAGACCCCCGAGGGTCACGCCGATGCCGACGCGGCACCCGAGCTCGTCGACGCGGATGTCGATGCCGATGCCGAGCTCGTCGATGCCGATGTCGATGCCGTCGATGCCGGACCCCAGCCTGCCGACGGCCCGATCGAGGCGGGAGTGGCCGCGTCAGGCGTGGCCGGTGCCGACGCCCTGGACGACGCCGAGCCGGCCGGCGCCGTCGGCCCGGAACCGTCGTCATCCCCGTCGACCGACGCGCCGACCGCGACGGAGCCGATGGTCGCACCCGCCGCGACCGCCGCAGGAGCCGGTGCGGGCGCCGCCGTCGGCGCCGGTTCGTACGATGCGTCGCCTCCGCCCGGGTCGTCGAGCAGGACCGGTCTGCTCGTCGGGGTGGCCGCCGCCGTCGTGCTCGTGCTCGTCGTCGCCGGGGTGCTGATCGCCTCGGGTGGCGACAAGGAGGGCTCGCTCGAAACGGCGCAGCAGCCCACGACCACCACGACCACCATGGCATCCACCACGTCGACCACCCAGGCGTCGTCGACCACCGGCGCGCCGGCGAGCACCGACGGGCCGACCACCACCGCCGACACCACTCCCGTCGAGTCGACCGCACCCACCACGGTCGCGCCGGTCGTCACCGCCGCCCCCACGACGCCCCGCCCCACGGTGCCGCCGACGACGCCAGCCCCGACTGCCCCGCCCACCGGCCGGATCACGTCCAACCCGGCGCCGGGTGGCGAGATCATCATCAACAAGGGCGGGACCGCCTACATCACGCTCCAGAACGTGGGTGGGGCGGCCGCCGGCTGCGCCCTCACCGGTTCGGCGGGGCTCACCGTGTCGCAGAACTGCTCGCCGAGCATCCCCCCGGGCGCCACCGTGGTCGTGTCCGTGACCGTGTCGCCCACCAAGGAGGGCCCGGCGACGGTGACCGGCGTGCTCGAGGGGGCCGGCAGCTACTACCTGGTGGTCAACGTCCCGAACGGCTGATCCTCGGCGCCCGGCCCGCGACGCACGGCGTCCGCCGGCGGTCGGGCGCCCGATCGGTGACCGCGGCGATCCGAGCCATGATGCGCCCATGACGTCGGCCCGTGATCCCGGCGAGGGTGCGCGGCTCGCCGTCGCCGCCGTCGGATCGGTCGAGCGGCGCGAGGCGACGGTCGCCGGCGCGCTGGCCGCACTGGCTGAGGCCATCGACGAGCGCACGTGCTCGATCGCTCCCCGGCCGCTCCTGGTGCTGCCGATGCTCGATGCGTTGGCGACAGCCGCGGCGAGCGGCCCGGCCCCGGCGGCCGGTACCGATCCGGACCCGGTGGCGGCGACCACCGCCGCTGCCCGCCTCGCCGGCGTCAGGCCCGAACCGGAGATCGGGCCCGGCCTCGTCGGGGTCGTGCACGAAGCGTTGCTCGATGCAACGCTGCGCCATCGCCGGGGTGCGTTCTACACGCCCGCCGATGTGGCCGACCGGCTGCTCGCCGTCGCCCTAGGAGATGCGCCGTGGGGGAGCGCACCGGGCACCGGATCGACCCCGACCATCTGCGATCCCGCGTCCGGCGGCGGCGTGTTCCTCCTGGCCGCGGCCGACGCGCTGCACTCGATCGGGGTGCCCGCCGACGAGATCGTCGGACGGTGCCTGTGGGGCATCGACATCGACCCGCTGGCGGTCGCGGTGGCCCAGGCGTCGTTGATCGTGTGGGCCAGGGCGCACGGCGCGGACATCCGCCCGGACGTGGTCTCGGACCACCTCGTGATCGGCGACACCCTCGGGCTGGGCATCGACGCGTGGCCCGCGCCGCCTCCGGGGGGCGGGTTCGACCTGGTGATCGGCAACCCACCGTTCCAGAGCCAGCTCGGATCCGCGACCGCCCGCACCCGCCCCGAGACCGAGGCGCTTCGTGATCGCTGGGGTCCGTCGGTGGTGCGCTACGCCGACACGGCGGCCGTCTTCCTCCTCGCCGCCAGCCACCTGGTCCCCCCGGGCGGTCGGGTGGCACTGATCGTCCCGGTCCCGCTGCTCGTGTCCGGTGATGCTCGCCTGATCCGCGCCGAGCTGCTCGAACGAGCCCGGCTCCGCCACCTCTGGATCGCCGGCGACGCCCTGTTCGATGCCGGTGTTCGGGTGTGCGCGCCGGTCCTGGAGGTCGGCTCGGCCGCGATGGCCGACGTCGGCCGATCGCTCGGCCGGTCGTTCGCCGAGATCGACCCGGCCACGGTGGCGGCCGACGAGCTGGCCGCCGCGGGCACCTGGGGCACGCTCGTCGCCGACGTGTTCGGTGTGCCGGTGCTCGCCCCCGATCCGGGGGTGGGGACGTTGGGCGACTTCTGCACCGCCACGGCCGGCTTCCGCGACCAGTACTACGGCCTGGCGCCCTTCGTCGGCGAGGCGGACGACGGGAACACCGGCCGCGAGCGGACGGCGAAGCTCGTCACCAGCGGGCTCATCGATCCCGCCCGCTGCCTGTGGGGCCGACGGTCCACCCGGTTCGCCGGGCGCCGGTGGGATCGCCCGGTGGTGGATCGCGACCGGTTGGCGCTCGAGGACCGATCGCTCGCGTCCTGGACCCAGGACCGCCTGGTGCCCAAGGTCGTGGTGGCAACCCAGACCCGGGTGCTCGAGGCCGCGGTGGATGTCGACGGGAGCTGGTTCCCGTCGGTGCCGACGATCGCGCTGACACCGGTCGAGGGCAGGCTGTGGGACGCCGCCGCGGTCGTCCTGGCCCCGCCCACGTCCGTGTGGGCCATGAGCCGCCACATCGGCGCCGCCCTGTCGGCCGACGCCCTCAAGATCTCGGCCAAGCAGCTGCTGGCGGCGCCGCTCCCGGCCGACCGCGACGCCTGGTCGCACGGCGTCGTGGCCCTGCGCGCCGCGTCGGCCGCCGACGACGGCGGGCAGTGGCGAGCCGAGCTCGAGCGGTTCGGACGGGCGATGACGCTGGCCTACGCTGCGCCCGACGAGGTGTTCTCGTGGTGGCTCGAGCGGCTCCCGCCGTGGCGCTGACACGGCCGCACCGACGAGAGGATGGGTCCATGGACGGAGTCCGGCTCCGCAACCGGTTGGCATCGGGCACACCGGTGCTGATGCCGGGCGTATGGGACGCGCTGTCGGCCCGCCTGGCCGCCCGCGCCGGTTTCGACACGGTGTTCGTCTCGGGGTACGCCGTCTCCGGCGCGGTGCTCGGACTGCCCGACACGGGCTACCTCGGCCAGGTGGAGATGGCCGACGTCGCCCGTCGGATCACGGCTGCGGTACCCGAGACGATGGTCGTCGTCGACGCCGACACCGGGTACGGCAACGCCCGCAGCGCCGCCCGCACCGTCGAGCTCTGGGAGGCGGCGGGTGCGACCGGCCTCTTCCTCGAGGACCAGGAGTGGCCCAAGCGGTGCGGACACATGGCGGGCAAGCAGGTCATCGACCGGGACGAGTGGTTGGGCAAGCTCCGGGCGGTGCTGCGCCACCGGACCCACGCGTTCGTGACCGCCCGGACCGACGCCCGGGCGCCGCTCGGGCTCGACGAGGCGATCACCCGCGGCCGCATGGCACGCGATCTCGGGGTCGACGCGGTCTTCGTCGAGGCGCCCGAGTCCGAGGCCGAGCTCGAGGCGATCGCCGCCGCGCTCCCCGATTGCGTGCTCGTCGCCAACATGGTCGAGACCGGCAAGACGCCGCTGCTCACCCCCGCCGAGCTCGGCGCCCTCGGGTTCGACCTGATCGTGTCGCCGCTCAGCGCGCTCTTCGCCGCTGTCGCCGGCATGCGCCGGGCGCTCGGCGTGCTCGCCGAGCAGGGTTCGTTGCGCGACGATCTCGACCTCCTCGTGACCTTCGACGAGTTCACCGACGTGGTCGAGCTCGAACGCCACCAGGCCATGGACATCGAGTTCGGCCCCGACGGCGGCCACGATCGTGTTTGACGAGGCGACGGCGACGTAGTTGATTGGTGCCGACATCAGGAGTGGCCCGGTTCGCCGGGTCCGGCAACCTGGGGCGGACACCCAAGGTGCCATCCCGCTCTCGAGCGGGGATGTGGTCCGGTCGTACGACTCGAACGGGCAACGAACTGTCCGGGCACCCCGGTGGCCGGTCAAGGCATCGGGTGTCGTCCCGCTGAGGGAACCAATCGTGCGAGCAACCCGGTGAGCGCGTCGAGCGCTCGCCCACCGATCGACAGCGCACCGCCGGTCACCGGCGCGTGGCGGCCCGGTGACCCCGTGGGCAACCGGTCGTTCACCACCATCGGTACCGATCGGCGCTTCGTCCTCGAGGGCGGCGGTTCCCTGCGTCACGTCACCGTCGCCTACGAGACGTGGGGGGAGCTCGACGCGTCCGCATCCAACGCCGTGCTGGTGTGCCACGCCCTCACCGGCGATGCCCACGCGGCGGGACCGAGCGGGCCCGGCCAACCCAGCCCCGGGTGGTGGGACGACGTGATCGGTCCGGGCCGGGCGCTCGACACCACGCGGCTCTTCGTCGTGTGCGTGAACGTGCTGGGCGGGTGCCAGGGGTCGACCGGGCCGTCGTCGATCGATCCCGCCACCGGCCGGCCCTACGGATCGTCGTTCCCGCAGGTCTCGATCCGCGACATGGTGCGCAGCCAGGCCGCGGTGGCCGACGCCCTCGGCATCGGGCGGTGGCGGAGCGTCATCGGCGGATCGATGGGCGGCATGCAGGCGCTGGAGTGGGGGGTGATGTACCCGACCCGGGTGCGCTCGCTCGTGCTGATGGCCACGGCAGCGGCGGCAACCGCGCAGCAGATCGCGTTCAGCTCGATCGGCCGCAACGCCATCATGCTCGACCCGAACTGGCGCGGCGGCGACTACTACGACGCCGAGCCGGGGGATGGCCCGCACCAGGGTCTGATGCTCGCCCGGCAGCTCGCGCAGGTCACCTACCGCACCGACGAGGTGTTCAACGAGAGGTTCGGACGTGGGGTGATCGACCCGATCGACCGCTTCTCGCTCGGTCAGCGCTTCAACGTCCAGAGCTACCTCGACTACCAGGGCGCCAAGCTCGTGCGCCGCTTCGACGCCAACTCGTACCTCGCCATCAGCAAGGCGATGGACCTGCACGACGTCGGGCGAGGGCGGGGCGGGCTCGAGCGCGCCCTCGAGCGGGTGACCGCCCCGACCCTGACGGTCAGCATCGACTCCGACGCCCTCTACTTCCCCTACCAGCAGGAGCAGATCCGCGACGCGCTCCTCGCCGGTGGCACACGATGCGACCACCAGGTGATCGAGAGCCCCGACGGCCACGATGCGTTCCTGCTCGCCATCGACCAGCTGGCGGTGTCGCTCCGCCGATTCCTCGACGATGTGGAGAAATCCGATGACTGACGATCCGCGCCCCACCCGGTACCGCCCCGAGACCACCGCGATCCGAGCCGGTCGGGCCGACAACGGCACCGCCCTCGCGCCGATCCTGTGGTCGAGCACCACCTTCGTCACCCCGTCGATCGACGAGGGACGCCGCATGGCCACCGCAGTCGGCACCACGCACTTCTACAGCCGGTACGGGAACCCCACGGTGCGCGCCTTCGAGGACGCGGTCGCCGAGCTCGAGGGCGCCGAGTCCGCCCAGGCGTTCGCGTCGGGCATGGGCGCGCTGAGTGCGGTCGTGCTCGGGCTCTGCTCCGCGGGCGATCACATCGTGTGCCAGCGGCAGGTGTACGCCGGCACGCAGCAGCTCCTGCAGGCGGCGTGTCCGCGGTTCGGGATCGATGTCACCTTCGTCGACGCCACCGACCCTGCCGCGTGGGCGGCCGCGGTCCGGCCCGGCAAGACGGTGCTCCTCCTCGCCGAGACCCCGGCCAACCCCCGCCTCGACCTCGTCGACCTCGACGCGCTCGCGGCCATCCCCGGCCCGCTCAAGGTCGTCGACTCGACGTTCGCCACCCCGCTCGGCCAGCGTCCGATCGACCACGGCATCGATCTCGTGGTCCACTCGGCCACCAAGGCCATCTCGGGGCACAACGACGCCACCCTCGGGGTCGTGTCGGGGAGCGCCGAGCTGATCGACTGGCTCTGGTCCTTCGCGGTGCTCCAGGGCGCCAACGCGTCGCCCACCGACGCGCTCAACGGTCTGCGCGGCCTGCGCACGCTCGCCGTGCGGCTCCGCCAGCAGACCGAATCGGCGCAGCGGCTGGCCGAGGTGCTCGAAGACCACCCCGGCGCCGAGAACGTCCGGTACCCCGGGCTCGACTCGCACCCCCAACGCGAGCTCGCCAAGCGCCAGATGCTCACGCCGGGCGGGCTGCTCACCTTCGATGTCCGCGGTGGGCTCGAAGCCGGACGCCGGTTCGTCGAATCGACCCGGCTGGCGCAGCTGGCGCCGTCGTTGGGCGGCCCCGAGACGCTGGTGACCCACCCGGCGTCGACGACGCACGTGAACCTGCTGCCCGAGGAGCTGGCCGCCAGCTTCATCGCCCCGGGGACGATCCGCGTGTCGGTCGGCCTCGAGCACGTCGACGATCTCGTCGACGACGTGGTGCAGGCCCTCGAGCTGGCGGGCGCTGCCCCGCTGGATCCGCCGGCGGTCTGATCGCCCGGTGCCGATGCCGGTGCCGGTGCCCGCTGCCGTGCCCGGCGTCGGGATGCGGCCCGGTGGCGGTCAGCGGGTGAGGATCAGGACGTCATGAACGACTCGAGCGCCGCGAGGTTCTCCGGTGCGCCGACGAGCTCGGCGAACTGGGCTTCCTCACGGATGCGGGTGTCGGGGATGCTCGTGCCCCGCGCCGCCAGCATCAACGTCTTCGTCGCGACGAGCGGGCCCACCGCGAGCGCGCCGATGGTGCGGGCCACCACCATGATCTCGTCGAGCAGCTGGTCGTCGGGCACGGCGCGGAGCGCCAGCTTGAGTCGGACCGCCTCGTCGGCGTCGATCCAGGGTTCGGTGAAGAGCAGCATCGCCGCCTCCTGCCAGCCGACGGTGACCGGGAGCAGGAGGCTCGCAGACGCCTCGGTGGTGACGCCGAGCGACACGAACGGCGCCTTCAGCCGTGCGCCCTCGGCGATGAAGACGATGTCGCAGTGGGGGAGGATGGTGAGGCCGATGCCCACGCCGACGCCGTTCACCGCCGCCAGCAGCGGCTTGGGGAACGACTCGATCACCGGCATGAGCTGGCGGTAGCCGGGTTCCTCCCGCTCACCACCGTCGGTGGGGGCGAACACCGACGGATCGGCCATCTCGGTGAGGTCCTGGCCGGCGGTGAACGCTCGACCCGCACCGGTGAGCACCACGCACCGCAGGTCGGGGTCGTCGGCCGCCTGCTCCAGGGCGTCGCGCACGGCGCACCACAGCGCCTGGTTGAACGCGTTGAGCGCCTCGGGCCGGTTGAAGGTGATCACACGGACGCCGTCGGCGTCGGCGACGAGCACGACGTCGTCTTCGGTTCGTGACGGGGTGTCAGCCATGGCGTGATCCTTCCACGGAACGGCCCCGGGGCGTGCCGGAGGCGGTGCCGCTGCGGGCGCGGGCATGGGTCGGGAGGACCGAATTGCTTCAGGTGGCCGGCGCGCGGTGCCGATAGCTGGTTCGGGCCCGTCTGTCGTCGGTGCTCGTCGTCTCCACGTCCCGTCCGCCACCGAAGGAAGCACATGGCATCGCGTGCATCGACGGAGCAACTGACCTGCCGGGACTGCGGATCGACGGTGACCCCGTCGGATCGGTTCTGTCCGGCATGCGGCACGCCGAACGCGAGCTCGAAGTTCCACCCGAAGTTCGGACCCGAGCTCAAGCGGTTCGAACCCGAGATCGTGTCCGATGTCGCCGAGCCGGGGTCGGCGGCGTGCCCGCGCTGCCACCGCCCCATCGAGCGGCCCGCAGAGTTCTGCCGGGCGTGCGGCATGGACCTCGGTCCGGCGTGGGAGCGCTACGAACGGGTGCACATCCTGCACACCTGGCGCCAGGACAACCGCTGGACCATGGTCCGCTACCAATCACCTCGCGTCGTCGCCGTCGCGTTGCAGCTGATCCTGTTCCTGGGGATCAGCGTCGCGGCCGTCGTCGGGGTCATCGATTCGTGGCTGCTCGTCCGTTCGGGCGACCACCTCCCGGTCGGTCCGTCGAACGCCGCCCTCCTCCAGACCCGCGACATCGTCGAGTTGGTCTCGGTCGCGCTGGTGCTGATCGGCGGCATCCTCCTGGTGAGCTGGATGCGACGCGCCTACGCCAACCTTCCCGCGTTGGCCGTCGGCGACCTGCGCTTCGCCGCCTGGTGGGTGGTCGGCGGATGGGTCATCCCCGGCATCAACCTGGTGCGTCCGAAGCAGATCATGGACGACCTGTGGCGGGCCAGCCACCCGCTCGCCCCCCCGTTCTCGTCGAGCTGGCGAGTCGCACCCGGGCCGCTGTGGTCCCACCTCTGGTGGTGGGGGCTCCTCCTGGGCGCCGCCCTCGGCCTCGCCGGGCGAGGCGTCATCGCCACCAACGCGGCGCGAGCGGTGAGCGACCCCACCGACCTCCAGGTCGGGCTGCTCATCTCCGGGTTGTCGGCGTTCCTCCTCGCGGTCGCCGCGTTCGCGCTGCTCGTGCTCGTCCAGCAGGTGACCGACCGCCAGGACGAGCGGGCCGAGTTCCTCGAGTCCGAGACGCCCGCCGCCTACGCCGCCGAGATCGAGGCCGACCGTGTCGCCGCCTCCATCAGCGGTTCGATGCGCCCCTCGTTCGGCGCACCGTCCGCGTCGGCGCTCGTCCACGACGGTCAGGAACGCGGTGTGTTCGGTCGGTACTGATCCGCGACCGTCGTCGGTCTCGCGCCTCGGCCACCCGTCATCGGTCCTCACCGCTCCGTGATCGGCGGAGCGGCGACACCCCCGACCTTGGCCCGGCACACCCGCTCGTGGTGAGCTGAACCGTGCCCGAGATCCTCGAGGTCGAGTACTACCGCCGTCTCGCTGTCGGTGCGGTCGGCCGGCGCATGACGTCGGTGTCGGCGCCGGACCCCTGGTACCTCAAGGGGACGACCACGGACGAGGCGCTCGGTGCCGAGTTGGTGGGCGAGACCTTCGTCGCAGCGAGGCGCATCGGCAAGCTGCTGCTTCTCGATGCGGATGCGGGCACGACGCTCGGGATCCGCTTCGGGATGACCGGCGTGCTCGAGGTGGACGGGGTGGAGGGCATCGACCAGCTGGAGTACGCCAGCGCCCGACGTGAGCCGTCGTGGGTGCGCCTCGTCATCGGCTTCGACGACGGGGGAGAGCTGCGGGTCCGTGACGCCCGGCGACTCGGCGGCGTGGAGCTCGATCCCGACGAGCGGCGGTTCGGCCCCGACGCGTCGACGTTGGGCCCGGCGGCGCTGCGTGACGCCCTCGCCGCCAGCCGCGCCCCGCTCAAGGCGCGTCTGATGGACCAGCACCGGATCGCCGGACTCGGCAACCTGCTCACCGACGAGATCCTCTGGCGGTCCCGGCTCGACCCGGCGCGACCTGCGGGTGGACTGGAACCCACCGAGCTCAGGCGGCTCCACCGCCACCTCCGCCGAACCCTCGATCAGCTGCTCGAGCGCGGTGGATCGCACACCGGCGACCTGATGGCCGCGAGGCGCAGCGGTGGGTTCTGCCCGCGCTGCGCGACACCGTTGCAGCACCGCACCATCGGCGGGCGCTCCACGTACTCGTGCCCGGCTGAGCAGCGATGACCGTTCGGGGCCCGTCGTTCGAATCGGACCCGGTCGGACCACTACGCTGGCCCATCCGGTCCCGGGCATGCGCGCGCCGACCGAGCACCCCCCCCATGCCCGATCACCGTCCGTCCGCCGCCACCTCCCGCTCCGGTTCCGGACGACCCCCATCGCGGCGAGCCGCACCCCTCGCACGGACACTGCCGGTCCTCGCGCTCTCGGTCGCCGTCGTCGGATCGACGTTGCTGCCGACCTCGGTGGCAACCGCCACCCCGCTCGGCAGGGTCCAGCCCGTCGTCGCCGCGCAGACCCCGTCGACATCGACCACATCCACCACGATGTCGGCGACGTCGCCGACCACGGCGTCGCTGCTCGTCGACGGTGAGCAGACGGTCGTGACCGAGGCGGTCCCGACCGAGGCGGTCGTCGAACCGGACGGCATCAGCTCGTCCACCAAGCTCTCGCTGATCGTCGCGACGCTCATCGCCATCGCGCTCGTGATCGGCACGCTCACCGTCGTGTATTGGCGCAAGACCCGCCCCTACGAGTGGGAGGAGTGGGAGGAGGAAGACGACGGCGTCGAGGTCGACGTCGATGTCGAGGCACCCACCGGCGTCGCGCCGTCGGTCGATGCCGGCGACGTCTCCGCTGCCCCGCCGCGCCGCGCCTCGCCGCGCCTCGCCGGCCCGGGTTCGGGTTCGGGTCCGGGGTCGGGTTCGGGTTCG
>JBBSTY010000064.1:0-21994 GCA_038235385.1 Acidimicrobiales bacterium
AGCGGGCGCAGCGCCCGCATCGTCCGCATCGCCCGCATCGCCCGCATCGGCCACCTCGGCCGTGGTGGGATCGGTGGTGGTGGTGGTGGTGGTGGTGGTGGCGGTGGTGGTGGTGTCCGTGGACAGGGCGGTCATCGGCCCCGGTGGCGCCGGCGCGGATGCGACGTCGGCGCTCACGTCGGGTCGTGGCCCCGGGGCGGCAGAGTCGGCGGCCGTGGGGGTCCCTGCGGGACCGGGGGGAACCGACCGGTCGACCTCGCCGAGGTGCACGAGGGTCAGATCGTCGGGCACGGCGTGCAGGATCGGCGCCCCGTCGCTCGGTGCGCGGTCGGCGGGAGCGGGGCGGTCGGAGGTGGGCGGTCCGGCGACGGAGGTGGCGGCCGACGGGCTGGCGCCGGCTCGGACGCCGAGCGCGCCGCTGGAGCTCACGAGCGCGATCGCCACACCGGCACCGGCGAGGTGGCGCAGGACCGGCCGGGCGCCGGGCAGCGCGATCCGTAGCGACGCAGCCACGATCGCCGGAGCGTGGAGGAGCCGTCCGGCGAGCACGAGTGCGGTGGTGGCGAGCAGGTACCCCACCACCACGATGGCGACGAGGCGCAGGACGACGAAGGAGGCCACGGCCGGATCGGTCCGGGCGATCCACTCGCCGATCGCAACCGGGTCGGTGATCGCGACGGGGGGCACGGCGAGGCGGTCGTCGAGCGCGAGGAGCGCCACCAGTGCGGTCAGGAGCGCGCCGATCCACCCGACGGCGTGGCGAGCGCAGGCATCGCCCGGTCGCTGGTCGCTCATGGGTCCCGCTGGTCGGTGTCGGTGTCGGTGTCGGTGTCGGTGTCGGTGTCGGCGACGGTGTCGGTGTCGGTGTCAGCGACGGTCGGGGGAGCAGTGGGCGCGGTGGCCGACGCAACGCCGGGGGTGCTGGTGGCATCGGCGCCATCAGGCGGGTGCGCGTCCACCGCCACCGTGGCGCCGGAGGGGTCGGTGATCGAGAGCGGCGCGCACCCGTCGGGACCGATCGGGCCGGCGTTCCAGCGCGAACCCGGAGCGACGGCGGGTCCGGTCCGGGGAGCGATGTCGTGGCCCGGGGTCGCCCAGGTGTCGAAGAAGTAGGTGGTGCCGTCGGCGCGCAGCAGGGCCACCGCCGGCGGCGCGGCGCACGCGGGGTCGGCCACCACGAGCAGGTCGGTCGCATCGCCGATGGCGTAGCGGCTCGACCCGTTGACGACGAGGCCGCCGTCGACGACGTTCGAGCAGCGCTCGGTCGCCTCGCACGACGGCGGTCCCCCGTCGCCGACCGGGCTCGGGGGCGGATCCGAGCGTGCGGTCGTCCCCGGAGCCGTGACCGGGAGCGTCAGGGCGGTGGCGCCGAGCTGCGGACGCGTCCCGCCCCGGAGGGTCAGGGCGCCGAAGGTCACGAGCGCGAGCCCGACGATCCCGGCGCCCAGTCGGGCGCCGCGCCATCGCCGGTCCGACCGGATGTGGTCGCGAAGGTGGTTGTCGTGGTCGTCGTGGTCGTCGAGGTCGTCGTGGTCGGCGTGGTCGTCGAGGTCGTCGAGGTCGTCGTGGTCGTCGTGGTCGCCGGCGGTGACGTCGACGGCGTCGGGCGCGTCGCCAGCGTCACGAAGGTCGGGAGCGTCGGGAGTGTCGGTGGAGGTGGACGCGGTGGGTGCGGTCGGCCTCGGGGACGTGGGGACCCGCGGTGCGATCACGGCGGTGGGAACCGCTGCGAGCACGGCCGCCGCGAACCGGCGCGCCCCTGGTCGGGTGGCCGGGTCGGGATCCTCGATCTGGGCGACGAGGTCGAGCAGGCGCCGCCTCGCGGCCGCCTGGCGCCGGGGGAGCCGACGCGTCCACTCGCCCTCCGCGGACGTCCCGGGTGCGTCGGCGAGCACCTGTCGGGCGAGGTGGCCGAGTCGGCCGAGGTCATCGGACGGCCGAGCCGTCCCCGATCCGTCGAACCCGCACAGCAGCGGCCGGCCGACGCCGTCGAGCACGACGTGGTCGGTCGAGATCGCACCGTGGGTGAGGCCGAGGTGGTGGAGATCGGCGAGGGTCTCGCCGAGGGCCGCCAGGATGCCGGCGATCTCGTCGAGCGAGGTGGTGGTCCACGTGGCCAGCGTGTGGGTGCCGGCCAGGCGGGTGACGAGCACCACCGATCCGTCGTCGTCGTCCCGGAGGTCGATGAGCTCGATGACGCCCGGGTGCGAGGCCCGCCGGAGCAGGGTGGCCTGGCGGCGAAGGCGCTCGGTACCGCGTGGTGTCGACGCGCGCTTGTGCACCTCGGCCAGTCCGGTCGGACCCGCTTCGATGCTGACGGCGGAGCGATCGGTGGAGGAGAACGTGGTCACAGAGATCGAAACTAACGGAAAAGCATCGAAGATGGAAGAGGGACGTCGTGCGTCGAACAGACGGGCCCGCCGAGGCCGGCCGATGGATCAGGTGCCGGGTCCGGGCGGTGGGGCGAGGTCGGGGATCAGGCTCGGCGCGGCGGGGCCGGCCTCCTCACGAGCGAGACGCCGTGGTTCGCGCTCGCGGTGGGCGCGCTCGCGGCCCGGCCGGCGTGGCGCCCGACGCGCAGCCGCCGGGATGCAGAGGAGCACGAAGAACAGCACCAGTCCCTGGGTGCGCTGTCGGGCCAGGATCCCGAAGTTGGCGATGACCGAGAAGGCGTAGACGAACACCAGCGCGTAGGCAGCGGCGTAGGTCGCGTACGGGGTGCGGATCAGGGCGCGAGGCAGGGCGAGGAGGCGTCGCCACGAGGCGACGACGAGGAGGAGGAGGAAGATGTTCTCGCCGGCCGACACGAGGCCGGCGGCGTCGTTCACCTCGTTCGGGAACGGTCGGAACCACACCGTGAGGAACGCCTCGGGGTAGTCGAGCGGCGAGCGGACGATCGCCGAGTTGAACTGCGCGCCGCCCTGATCGGTCTGGACCTGGGTCTCCTCGAGGGCGGTCGTCACGCCCTCGGCTCCGGTCAGATCCACCTGCAGGACCTCGGAGGTTCGCCCGACGATGATCGATCCTCCGACGAGCAGGATGATGACGACGACGACCCGCCCCGCCAACCGGAACGTCGAGTGCGAGGTCGGTCGGGCGAGCAGGGCGACGCCGAGGCCGACGAGCACCATCAGGGCGACGTGGGGCCGGACGAGCGAGAGCAGCACCAGTCCGGCGATGGTGACCACCAGGCCGATGCCCACCCGATCGGTGGTGATCCGGGCGACACCCCACGAGGCCACGCCGAGGCCGAAGATCATCCACGCCTCCTTGCCGATGCTCGACGGCCAGTAGACCAACGAGGGCCAGAGGAAGATCAGCAGCGCGTACCGGCGGTGGTCGCCCAGGGGGATGGCGCGGACGAACGCCCGGTAGCAGAGGAAGGCGCCGATGAACGACAGGAAGGTGAAGATGACGAACGTGACGAACATGTCGTCGACCACGAACGCGTGGGTGACCCCCGAGACGTAGCGGATCCACCCCGTCCCCGGGATCGGGCGGCCGGTGTCGACGCCGAGGTCCAACCCCCGCAGGGCCGGCGCGATCCGACTGCCCTCCTGGTGGTACACGAGGGCGTCGACGGGTGCACCGAAGCGCACGAACAGGCCGATGATGCGCAGGCCGAGCCCGAACATCATGATCCCGACGAGATCGAACCGCGTCTCGCGCCGTGCCGTCGGGCGGACGACCTGGTAGGCGAGCACGACCATGAGGGGCAGCGCCACGATCCCCAGCGCGGTGGTGTTGGCCCCGCGCGGTCGCACCGCCCCGAAGAGCGCCAGGCCGAACCCCAACGCGAACGCGGCGCCGGCGGCGAAGCGGAACCCGTGCTGGGGTCGTCGGCGGGCCGGCCGGTGCGCCCGTCGTGCGGTCGGATGGCCGGTGGGTTCCGGCTCGTCGGGGTGGGCCCGGTCGTCGTCGGCCGGGTCGCCGGATGGTCCACCACCGGCCGGCGTCCGCCGCAAGGACGACGTGGGACGGCTCGGGACCGCGCGTGGCGTGGCGTGGCGGTTCGGGAGCGGCGGGATGCGGGGGGCCGGCGGCTCGCCCGACGACCCGGGGAGGCCGGAGATCCCGGACGCGACCGGAGGATCGGGGCGAAGCGGCGGTTCGGTCATGAGCGGGGGAGCCGGGCGAGGGCACGGGCGCCGCGTCGGGCGCGCACCAGGAAGGGGGTTCCGGACGCCGACATCGACGGCAGCGCGATGGCTCGAGCGTAGGCCAGCCGATCGCCGAACCGATCGAGGGCGCCGATGCCGTGGATCGCCTGGAGCGCGGGCAGGCGCTGATCGCCCGAGTAGGCCGCCAACCACCGGTGTTCCCGGGCCGGCCTCGGGGCGCGGCGTCGCCAGCTCCCCAGCGGTTCGGGGACCTCCCAGGCGAACGCCTCGACGGCGTGATCGAGGGCCGCACCGACCACGGCGGTCGCGTGCCAGCGGGCGGCGCGATCGAGCACGGTGCGGCACTCGTGGTCGGTCCGGGGTGTGGTCTGCACGAGGTCCCGGAGGGTGGTCAGCCTCGGGAAGGCATCCCCGAGCGCCGCGTGGTAGCACGCGTGCAGGAAGCGCGAGGGTCGATCGAGGGCGTCGAGGCCGATGCCGGCGATCTCGTAGCGCTCACGATGGTCGAACAGCTCGTCGAGGTCGATCCGGAGGCCGAACGGACCGGGCGCCAGGGTCCGGTGCACATCGATCTCGCAGTTGCGGGGGAACCGGAACGACACGCCCTTGCTGAAGCGGGCGTCGAAGCCGGGCCTCGGCTCGAGGTGGCGACGCACGCCACCCGCGGTCTCGAGCACGCCGATCGCCGCGGTGATGGCGCTCGGATGCACGAGCAGGTCGATGTCGCCGAAGCTGCGCGAACTGGGGTCGGCCTCGTCGAGGTGCGCCGTGGCAGCACCCTTGACGACGACGATGTCCACGCCGGCGTCGGCGAGGGTCGTCCGGAGCGAGAGCAGGTCCCGTTCGCGCAGGAGCGTGCGGCTCATCGCCGCCCGGGGGGCGGCGAAGGCCTGGTCCTGCTGATCGGGGGTGACGGCCAGAGCGCCGATCGCGATCGCCCGAGCGAGCGGCCCCTCGGCTCGTTGGGTCCGGGCGAGCGTGAGCAGCGGAGCCCACTCGCGGTCGCCGAGCGCGGCCGTCGGCAGCCGAGCTGCGCACGACGGCAGGTCCCAGGCCACGATCGTCCCGAGCAACCGGCGTTCGGCGGTCGGGATCATCGGTGGCTCGGCCGCGGAGGTCGGCGTCATGGGGGGGTGTCGACGAGGCCGCGATCAGCCAGCCCGCCCAGGGTGCGCGCGATGTCGTGGCGGACGATCTCGGGGTCGTGGTCGTAGCGCGCCGCCAGCTCGGCGGTGAGCTCGTCGAGCGACCGGTCGGTCGCCAGGAGATCCCACAGCGCGCCGCCCGGTCCGGTGACGAGCTCGGGCTCACCGTCGGGGAGCAGGAGCACGATCGCGCCGTCGGCGACGCGGCGGTGCAGGGCGCGGTCCGAGCGGCGCCAACGGGTCCCGGTGCCGCCGGTCTCCGCGGGCGGGCTCATGACGGGGTTCGCGACTCCGACGGGTCGCTGCCCGGTCGTGAGCCGGAACGACGAGAGCGGGTGTCGGTGGCCCGTGTCGCGATCGGACCGGTGGCACGAGCCTCGTCGTGGGTGGCGGCATCGACCGAGCCGGAGCCCGGTGACGACACGCCGGTCTTGGCGAACACCCCCGAGCCGACGGCTGCGCCGGCCGGCTCGAGCAGGTCCTCGGCGGCCACGTGGTCGTCGCGGTCGACGGCGGTCTCCACGTCCGTCCGTGGCTCCTCGGCTCCGTAGTAGTAGTACCGGGCGGTGGGGATGTCGGTGGCGCCCACGAGGACGACCCCCACGACCGGGGCGTTGCGCCGCTCGAGCAGCTCGGCGGCGCGGTCGGCGGCCTCTCGGTGCGTCTTGCCCGCCTTGGCGACGATCACGACCTGGTCGGCCACGTTGAGGACCTCGGTGGCATCGTTGGTGGTGAGGATGGGTGCGGTGTCGAGCAGGACGATGTCGAACATCTCCCGGGCGTTGCGGATCACCTGGCGCTGCACCTGCACGACCTCGGCCGGGTTGGCGTCGTGGGGGTTCTCGAGCACCTGGGTGACCAGCTTCACGCCGGGGACCTTGGTGTCGACGACCTGACGGGGTTCGTCGACACCCTCGAGGTGCAGGTGCACCCGCGGCCGCCGGAAGTCGCAGTTGACGACGAGCACGGATCGGCCGGTCTCGGCCAGGATGGCGGCGAGGTTGGCGGCGGTGGTGGTCTTGCCCTCCGACGGCCCCGGCGAGGTGACCATGATGACCTGACCGCGTGGCGTGGCCGACGACGAGCCGGAACCCGTCTCGGTGGATGCTCCGCCGGACTCGTGCTCGGACGCCTCGTCGAGATCGGGATCGCGCGGGGCGAAGATCGGGTGGTCGTCGGAGGAGATCTCGCTGGCCTCGGCGAACAGCAGCGCAGATCGCAGGACGCGGAACGCCTCGGCCGCTCGCGACCGGGGCTCGTCGACCGCGATGAGCAGCGTGTGGGAGCGCTCGCGCCGACTGAACGCGGGGATCTCACCGATGACCGGCCAGCCGAACGCCTCCTCGGCGTCGACCTTGGTGCGGATGCGGGGGTTGATGCGATCGAGGACGAGGACCACGACGATGCCGAGGATCAGGCCGACGATCCCGCCGATCGCCGCCCGCATCGGCATGCCCATGCCGCCGCTGTCGGCGATGGCGGTGTCGATCTGGCTCTGGCGGGTGGCCGCCCCGGTGACCGAGCCGCCCCCCGACTTCTCGGTGGGATCGGCACTGGCCAGGCGCTCGAAGGCCGCCTTGGAGATGGGGATCGCCTCGGCCGTGTTGAGGGTGCTGAGCTGCTCGGCGTCGGCCGCGGGGGCGGCGACGACCGTGTTGCGGTTGTCGCGCACCTGGCTGATCTTGGCGCCGATGTCGCTCTGGCGCGATTCGAGGAGCACGGCGCGGGCGGTGTCGCCACCGGCCCTCGCCTGGGCAGCCTGCTCCTGGAGGGACCAGTACTCGGTCTCGTACCCGGAGATCTGCCGGTCGAGGGTGTCGATCGACGACTGCTTCGACGCCTAGCCCTGCTCGAGCAGGTAGCCCATGAGCTCGGTGGCGAACGCATCGGCGATGCGGACGGCCTCGTCGGGATCGGTCTCGGAGGCGGCGACGTAGAGCAGGTTCACGTCGGGGCGGGCCTCGCAGGTGACCTTCGCCGCGAGGCGTGGGGCCGAGTCGTACCCGAGCTTGGCCGCCACCCGCTTGGGCACCTCGCCGTCGTAGCAGAGGATGGCGTCGCGCTGGAGGTTGGCCGAGCCCTTCTCGCTGCTCAGGGTGTGCTTGGCGAGGTAGAAGGTGACCCCGGCGGACTTGGTGCCGGTGTTGAGCAGTCCCGAGGCCAGGCCGAGCGCCAGGCCGACGACCGTGATCGCCGCGATCGTCCGCCAGCGACGGCGCACGACTCTCAGGTAGTGGACCAACTCCATCCCGTGCGGCTCCGCTCGGCGTGCGCGGGCGTGGCCGTCGACATCAGTACCGACCCTGAACCACGACCTGTTCCCGGGCCATGGGCGAACCGCACCCCGGGCACCGAACAACCGGTCCATCCTACACGTGGCCCCCCTCCGCACGGGTATCGGCGGCGGCCACCCGCTCGACGGGACCCGTCTGCCGCCGGGACCTGCGACGCACTAGCGTCGGCCGTCGGTGGGAGCGAACACGACGATCGAGATCCGTGCGGCGCGACCCGACGATCACGGGGCGATCGTCGATCTGGCGGCTCGCTCGCTCGGTTGGCGCCCGGGCGAGCCGAACGAGGACCTCTTCCGGTGGAAGCACCTCGAGAACCCCTTCGGGGCGTCGTCGATGTGGCTCGCCGTCGACGACGCCCGGATCGTCGGGTTCCGGGCGTTCCTGCGCTGGTCGTTCGATGATCCGCGGCACGGGATCCAGTCGGCGGTCCGAGCGGTCGACACCGCCACCGACCCGGCCGCTCGTGGGCAGGGCGTGTTCACCGCGCTGACCCGACACGGTCTCGAGGCGGAACGTGCGGCAGGGACCGACTTCGTGTTCAACACACCCAACGACCAGAGCCGGCCCGGCTACCTGAAGATGGGCTGGCAGGTGGTCGGACGGGTCCCGGTGGCGGTCGTCGTGGGCTCGCCGGCGTCGGCGCTGCGCATGATCCGGGCGCGCGTCCCGGCCGGTAAGTGGTCCGAGCCCTGCACCGCCGGGTACGCGGCGCCCGAGGTGCTCGCCGACGAGTCCGCGGTCGACGACCTGCTGGCCACGGTGGAGGGTCCGCGTGGTCTGCGCACCCGCCGCACCGCCGCGACCCTGCGATGGCGCTACGGGCTCGAGCCGCTGCGCTACCGGGTGCTGCTTCGTGGCGCGTCGGTCGCCGACGGGTTGGCGGTGTTCCGGGTCCGACGTCGGGGCGCGGCGGTCGAGACCGCGCTCGTGGATCTCCTCGTGCCCGGGGGTGATCGGCGAGCGACCCGCGGCCTGGTGGGTGCGGTCCTGGACGCAACCCGACCCGACTACCTCATCTCGGTGCAACGACGACCCGTCGCCGGTCGATCGATCAGGCTCCCCGGTCAGGGTCCGCTGCTCACCTGGCGGGGCGTCAACCGGACCGTGGTTCCCGATCTGCCATCGTGGGACCTCGCCCTGGGCGACATCGAGCTGTTCTGAAGTCCCGACCAACTCCACCACGAGGACCTGGCGTGCGAGTCCTGTTCGTGATCACGAGCCTGGGGGCAGGCGGCACCGAGCGCTCCACCGCGCTGCTGCTCCCGCTGCTCCGGTCCCGTGGCATCGAGGCGACGGTCGTCTGCCTCGTCCGCCGGGATGTGGGCGACGAGCAGACGGTGATCGACGGTGGCTTCGACGTCCGCTTCCTCGGGTCCTCACGGTTCCTCGGCCGGGTCCGTGAGCTGCGGTCGGTGGTGCGCGACGTCGACCCTGCGTTGGTGCACACGGCCGTGTTCGACGCCGACCAGGTCGGGCGGCTGTCGGCGCTCGGGACGGGGGTGCCGGTCCTGGGGAGCCTGGTGAACACCCCCTACGTCGCCGAGCGACTCGCCGATCCGAACATCTCCCGCGCCAAGTTGTCGCTGGTCCGGGGGATCGACGCCCTCACGGCGCGCACCCTCACGTCGCACTTCCATGCGGTCACCGAAGGCGTCGCCGCAGATGCGGTGACCTCGCTCGGCATCGGGCCCGAACGCATCACCGTGGTGGAGCGTGGTCGCGATCCCGAGGTCCTGGGGTCCCGCTCGGCGACCCGCCGGTCCCGGGTCCGTGCCGGGCTCGGCCTCGATCCCGGCGCCGAGATGATCCTGGCGGTCGGCCGCCAGGAGCACCAGAAGGGCCACGTGCACCTGGTCGAGGCGCTCGCCCTGCTCGTCCACCGACGTCCCGACGCGATGGTGGTCATCGCCGGGCGGCCGGGCAACGCCACCGCTGCGCTGGAGGACGCGATCTCCCGGACCGCCCTGTCGGCGCGGGTCCGCCGCCTCGGCCACCGCGACGACGTGGCCGATCTGCTCTCCGCCGCCGACGTCTTCGCCCTGCCGTCGCGCTACGAGGGCACCGCGGGAGCCGCCATCGAGGCCCTCGCGCTGGAGACGCCGGTGGTGGCGACCGATCTCGCCGGGACGCGCGGGGTGCTGGTCGACGCCGACAACGCCCGCCTGGTTCCCGTCGGGGACCCGCCCGCGCTGGCGCGAGCGTTGGCGGCGACCCTCGAGGACCCCGCCGCGGCGATCGACCGGGCCCGCCGTGGCCGTGCGCTCTTCGAGGAGCGCTTCACGCTCTCGGGCAGCGCCGATCGGATGGTGGCGCTCTATGCCGCGGTGGCCGAGCGCGGTCGACGCGGCGTCCGCTGATCATCCGCTGATCGTCGTCGTGTCGTGTCGTTCCCGGCGGTGTCGTGTCGTGGGGGTGCGCAGGGGGGGTCCGCTCAGCTGCGGGGCCAGCGCCGGCGCCGAAGGCTCGGGACCGTCGAGACGACGAGCCGTCCGAGGTGGCGCAGGTTGGTGGGGTCGGTGCGCACGGCGCGCACGAAGCACCGTTGCGCCAGCCGGGTCCGATCGAGCCGGGCCGCGGCCACGCCGGCGATGGCCCAGTAGCGAGCGTGCAGATCGCGATCACGGGCGAGACGCTGCTCGTGCACGTCGAGGAGGTACATGGCCGATTCGAGCCGGGCCCGAGGGGTGTTGGCGTTGCTCCCGTGTGCGTCCGGGATGACCACCGTCATCAACGGGCGATCCACGGTGGCGGTGCGAACCGGTCCGTTCGAGCCGAGGTGCCCGGTGAGGCGCATGCCCAGGTCGGTGTTCTCGCTGTAGCGCAGCGCGGGCGCGTAGCCCCCCACGGCCGAGAACGCCGACCGCTCCACGGCGAACATCCCCGGGTTGAACAACCCGGTGACATCCTCGAAGGCGGGTCCGAGCGGCACCGGGACCCACGGCCGGTCGCGCCCGTCGGGCCCGATGGCGTGGGCGGACGCGAAGGCGAGCCGGGCGCCGTGGTCCAGCGCCCGTCCGAGCTCGACCAGCCATCGGGGGTCGACCTCGTCGTCGCAGTCGAGGAACACCAGCCACCGGCCCGTGGCATGGGCGGCGCCGAGGTTCCTCGCGGCGGAGACCCCGCTGTTGGGCTGGCGCAGGACCTGCACCCGAGGGTCGCTTCCGGCGACGGCACGGGCGAGCGGCCCGGTCGGGTCCACCGAACCGTCGTCGACCACGATGATCTCGGTGGTGCCGTCGCCGCCGCGGTCGTGTTCGTCGGCGGCCCGGCGCACGCTCGCCAACGTGGCGTCGACGGTGGACGCGCGCTCGTAGGCCGGGATCACCACGCTGAACCGCGCATCGCTCGTCATCGGCGCGGCAGTGTAGGCAGGCCGGTCGACCGTCGTCGGTCGGAGCTCGCGCCTGGAGCATCGGGCCCGGAGCGTCGGGCCCGGCGGATCCGGGCGCGGGCCCAGCGGGCGCCATGTGCTTTGATGAGCCGGTGTCCGAGATCGACCATCCGCTGTTCTCGGTGGTCATCCCCACCCACGACCGGGCGGATCTGCTGCCCCGGGCGATCGCCTCGGTGCTCGGGCAGACGGTGGGTGATCTCGAGGTCATCGTGGTCGACGATGCCGGGAGCCAGCCGGTCGACGTCCCTCCCGATCCCCGTGTGCGGGTGGTCCGCCGCACCACCAACGGAGGCGCGGGTGCCGCCCGGAACACCGGCGTCGACCTGGCCACCGGCCGCTACGTCGCCTTCCTCGACGACGACGACGTGTGGGTCCCGGATCGGCTGGAGCTCGCCCTCGCGGGACTGGCCCGCGCCCCGATCGCCATCTGCTGGACCCGGTACGCCGACGAGCCGGCGGCGCCGAAGCGGCTGCTCGACGGCGACGTCGGCGACACCATCCTCGACGCGGTGACGCCCTCGCTCGACGTCACCGCACTCGACCGGGGCGTCTACGTGCCCCACGATGAGCGCTACCGCGCCAGCGAGGACGTCGAGTGGTGGTTGCGCCAGGCGGCGGTCGCTCCCGTGGCCACCGTCGGCCGGACCGGGGCGGTCGTGCGGCGGTCCTCGGATGGCAACGCTCCAGAGGTCATCGCCGCCCGCGCCGCGGACGGACGCCGGATCCTCGACGAGCATCGTGCGTGGTTCCGCGCCCACCCCCGAGCGGCGGCGATGCGATGGCAGCGGATCGGGCTGGCGTCGTCGGGTGCCGGCGATGCGGTGGCCGCCCGAGCGGCGTTCCGCCGCTCGTTCCGGTTGCGTCCCGGCGTTCGCCCGGCGGTGCACCTGGCACGAGCCTGGCGGAGTGCGCCGGCCGATCGGGATCGATCCGGGGCGCCCATCGAGCGGTCGCCGGGCCGTCGCCTCCGGGTCCTCCAGGTGATCACCGACACCGATCGCCGAGGCGCGCAGGTCTTCGCCACCGACCTCCATGCCGCGCTCGAGGCCAGGGGTCACCGGATCACCACGGTCTCGCTGGCCCCGGGCCACGAGGAGGCCGGCGGGCCCCGCCTCGACATCGACGAGCTCGGTCCGACCCGGCTCGCACCGTCGACGCTCCTCTCGCTCCGACGCGAGGCCATCGATCACGACGTGGTCATCGCCCACGGTTCGAGCACGCTGCCAGCGTGCGCCGTCGCGCTGGTCGCATCTCGTCGACCGTTCGTCTACCGCCAGATCAGCGACTCGCTCTTCTGGGCGCCCGACCGGCGTCGTCAGGCACGCGTGCGTGCCTTCCTCGCCCGGGCTGCGGCCGTGGTGGCGCTGTCGCCCGATCAGGCCGAGGTGCTCCGATCGCACTTCGCGGTTCCCGCCGAGAAGGTGACGGTCGTGCCCAACGGCGTGCCGGCCGCCGCCTTCCCCGTCGTGGATCAGACCGACCGGCGCGCCGCGCGGACGGCGTTCGACATCACGCCCGATGCCCGGGTGGTCCTGTCGATCTCCGCGTTGGTGCCGGAGAAGGGCGTCGACCTCCTCATCGACGCCGTCGGCACGCTCGACGACCCGACTCTGCACCTCCTGGTCGCCGGGGACGGACCCGAGCGCGCCGACCTCGTTCGCCGGGCGACCGACCTCGGCGCTCGCGTCCGTTTCCTGGGCAGCGTCGCCGATGCCCGTCTCGCCTACGCGGCAGCCGATGTCCTGGTGCTCGCCAGTCGTGGCGGCGACAGCATGCCGGCCACGCTGATCGAGGCGGCGTTCTGCGGGGTGCCGGTCATCGCCACGCCGGTGGGTGCGATCGCCGATGTGGTGGTCGACGGCGAGACGGGCGTGCTGGTCCCGGTGGATGATGCCGCCGCGCTGGCCGGGGCCATCTCGCAGGTGTTCGCCGACCCGGTCGAGACCCGTGCGAGGGCGGTCAGAGCTCGCCTCCGGGCCCTGCAGGAGCACGAGATCAGCGCGGTCGCCGAACGGTGGGAGCGCGTGCTCCGATCGACGGTCGGGTCCCGGGTGGCCGGTCGGACGGCCGACCCGTGACGGTCGTGCCGATCGGGCCCCGACCCCGTGGTCGGGTCCCGAGCCTGGTGAGCGTCGTCATCCCGGCCCGCAACAGCGCCGCGACCCTTCGCGACCAGATCGACGCGCTGCGCCGTCAGGACCCCTCCCCGCCGTGGGAGCTCCTCCTCGCCGACAACGGATCGACCGACGGCACCGTTGCGCTCTTCGGCGCCGCGACGGGCGGGGACGACCGGGCCGCAGGCCCGACGCCCTGGGTCCGGGCGCGGGTCGTCGATGCGTCGGCGCGGACGGGCTCGGCGCACGCCCGCAACGTCGGCGCGGAGGAGGCCGACGGGGACCTGTACTGCTTCTGCGACGCCGACGACGTGGTCGACCGGGTGTGGCTGGCCGAGCTGGTGCGCGTCGCCGCCGACCACCACCTCGTGGGTGGCCGCCTCGAGACCGAGCGGTTGAACTCGGCGAAGGTGCGGGGATGGCGAGCGGCGCCATCGACATCGGCGGGCTCCTCGCCGACGTTCGCACCGACGGGGAACCTGGCGATCTGGGCCGATTGCTTCGATGCGCTCGGCGGCCTCGACGAGGGATACCTGAAGTCCCACGACGTCGAGCTGTCGGCTCGGGCGCTGGCCGCGGGTGCCTCGCTGGGCTTCGCCCCGGATGCGGTGGTGCACTACCGGTTCCGCTCGACGCTGCGTGGCCTCGCCCGCCAGTCCTACCGCGGTGGCCGGGCCACCGTGCAGATGGGCGAGACCCACCCCGGTCGCGACGCGCCGCTCGGTGCCCGCGACGCCGTGCAGCGGATCGGGTGGTCGGTGGCGCGCGCGCCGTACCTCGTGGTGGCCGCCCGGCGCGGGCTCTGGGTCCGCAGGACCGCCGAGGCCGCGGGGATCACCGTGGCGCTCGCGCGGCGCGCCGTCGGCCGGCGACGAACGACGACGCGACCCGCCGACCGGTCGGTGGACCGATGAGCCGCGTGGTCTCGTTGGTGGGGCACCGTGACCACCTGGTCAAGGCGTCGACGAGCGGGTTCTACGCGGCGATGGCAGAGCAGTTCGACCTGCGGGTCACCTTCGTCGAGGACGGTTGGCCCGAGACCGTCACCGACATCGACGGACACCTCGACGCCGAGATCTGCTTGTGGTTCGTCCGGTTCCGTCGCCTGCGTGAGCGCCCGGCGTTCGACTGGGGGTCCTTCTCCGGTCGTCGGGTCATGTACGACTTCGACACCAACGCCAACTACCACCTGCTGTCGGTCGGCGAGTACCGCGGCGAGTGGCCCGAGGTGTTCCGTCGCCACCGGTTCGACACCTTGGTCTGCACGGGCAAGGCGGTCACCGAGATGCTCCGCGCCGACGGCGTCCATGCTGTGTGGTTGCCGAAGGGCTACGACCCGGCGCGCCTGCACCCACTGGGCGCGACGCGTGCCGGGCTCTGCGAGTTCGGCCAGAGCTACCCCTCACGCCGGGCGATGCGAGCCGAGCTCGACCGTGCCGGCGTGCCTTACACCCGCTTCTCCGACCACGACGGTCTGAACGATCAGCTCAACCGGTACCTGGGGTGCCTGATCTGCAACCGCGCCGGTGCGGTGGGACGCGGCCCGGCGCGGCTCGTCAACCGCGTGTGGCCCACCCGTGGGATCCGGCTGGCCCCCGGGATCGAACCGATGGGCAAGAACTTCGAGGTGGCGG
Source organism: Acidimicrobiales bacterium (assembly GCA_038235385.1). Lineage (GTDB taxonomy): Bacteria > Actinomycetota > Acidimicrobiia > Acidimicrobiales > Acidimicrobilacustridaceae > JBBSTY01. Next base: position 14,703 of record JBBSTY010000064.1, read on the forward strand.
CGGCCGGATGCGCTCCGATCGCCGATTGGATCCCCGAGCTGGCCGATCTCGGGTTCGTCGACGGCGAGACCATGGTGGCGTAGGAGTCGTTCGACGAGCTCGTCTAACGGTGCCGGCACTACCTGGCCGATCCGACCGCGCTCGCGTCGATCGGCGAGCGCGCGGCCACGCTCACGGCGGCGCGCCACACGTGGGTCGAGCGGGTGGCGGCGCTGGGCCCGCTGCTCGACGCCGATCCGCCGTCGACGTGACCGCGAGCCAACGGGCTCGTGCTCACCGACGTCCGGCGAGCTCGCAGAGGGTGGCGTAGACCTGCGCCGTGGCCCGGGGGAGCCGGCCCGGGCGGGTGTCGTCGGAGGACCGGCCGACCGCCGCATCGGCGAACGTCCGGTCGACGTGCGCGTCGAGCAGGTCGTCGAGGCGGTCGAGGGATGATCGGTCCACCACCTGGTCGTAGTGCAGGAACAGCCAGTCGCCCCGGCGGTGGTGGCGTTCGAGGATGTGGCGGTACATCAGCGTCCAGACCCGCAGCACCTGGTTCCGGTCGATGCGCAGGTCGCGGAGGTACCGGGCCTCGCGCACCTCTCGCAACACGCTCTCGGCCGTTCGGCCCGGCTCCCGGAACACGCACACCTGGGCGGCGGGCACGGCCAGGGCGTCCTGCCAGATGTCGAGGGTGTAGGAGAAGCGTGGGTCCTTCAGGCAGAAGGGCTGGTGGGACACGGCCGACGCGATGCGGGCGGTGATGGCCGGGTCGGTCACGATCCGTGCGTCGAGGGGGAGGGGAGCGAGCCACCGCTGGCCGTGGCGCGTGCGGTGGCGGAACAGCGCCGCCGCCGGACCCGCGGGTCGGGCGCGAACGACGCGATCGAGCAGGTCCTCGTTGATCCGGTTGACCTCGCGATCCTCGAAGAACCCCTTGGGGTTGGCCGGCCGGGCCCCGATCAGGTCGTCGCCGACGTGGTAGCCGGCACCGGCGATCGCCCCCGCGACCATGCTCGTGCCGCTGCGCCCGGCCCCCAGCACGAAGCAGTTCCGCATGGCTCCCGTTCGGGCTCGACGATGGATGTGGCCTCGTGCCGGCCGACCCGATCTGGTGGTCGGGTCGATCGGACAGGCACGCCGATCCTACGGTCCGGCCGATCCAGGGTCAGGCCGATCCCGCCGTCGGCGTGGTCGGCGGAGCCGGTCGGATGGGCGCACGACTACGATCATCCATCCATGTCCGCGAGGTCCGAGCTCCCGGCGGCGCCTCGCGCCGAGCGATCCCGAGCCCACCCGACCGGGGGTGCGTCGGCGTGGACCTGACGGTGGTGGTCCCGGTGTACAACGGCGCCGACACCCTGCGCGACCAGCTCGAGGCGCTTCGCCGGCAGCAGTGGGACGGTGCGTGGGAGGTCGTCGTCGTCGACAACGACTCGACCGACGCCACGCCGGCCATCATCGCCGAGGTGGTGGCGAGCGATCCTCGCTTCCGGTCCACCCGTGCCGACGCGGCGCACAACCTCTCCTACGTGCGCAACGAGGGCGTGCGCGCGGCGCGGGGCGCGGCGGTGGCGTTCGCCGACGCCGACGACGTGGTGGGCGACGGGTGGGTGTCGGCGATCGGGATCGCGCTCGCCTCCCACGAGCTCGTGGGCAGCCGCCTGGAGTACGAACGGCTCAACCCGCCCGGCTCGACGGCCGGACGGTCGGCCTTCCAGTCGACGTCGATCTCTCGGTTCTACGGGCTCCCGAACCTGTCCGGGGCCGGGCACGGGTGCCAGCGCCACGTGTTCGAGCGCCTCGGCGGGAACGACGAGCGGTGGGACGACACCGGCGAGGACTTCGAGTTCTCGTTCCGTGCCAAGCGCGAGCTGGGCATCGAGCCGGTGTTCGTGCCCGACGCGGTGTACCACTACCGCCGCCGTGACGATCCACGTGCCGCGTTCCGTCAGGCTCGCCGGTACGGACGGTCCCACGTCGCGCTGTACCGCGAGTACGGGCGCCACGACCCGACCAACCGGGGATCGCAGTGGCTGGCGGCGAAGTCCGACCTCTGGCTCGCCGTGCACGCGCACCACCTGCTCCGCGACGAGTCGCGCCTCGCCTGGGCCTGGAAGGCGGGCATCCGGTTGGGGCGCTTGGAGGCGAGCATCCGCTTGCGAACCCTCTACCTGTGATCATCGCGAGCGGTCTTCGGGGGGTGATGGGGGCTGTGGCATCATCGAGGTCCCAGTCGGTGATCGCGGTCTGGACGGACGCCACGAGCTCGCCGAGGTCAACGTGAACGACATCCGGGCCTTCGTCGGCTTCTACCGGGAGCAGCGCCGGTTCATCCTCGCGAGCACCGCCGTGAGCTTCCTGTCCTCGTTCGTGGAGGCCGGGCTCCTCCTCGTCCTCGTCCCGCTCGCGCAGACGCTCATCACCCCTGACGCTGCACCGGTCGCGCTCGGGCCCATCCACCTCGACGCCGAGCCGGACCGGCTCCTGCTCATCGCGCTCGTGCTCGCCCTGCTCACCGCCGCGGGAGCGCTGATCGCCAACAGCCTGTCGGTGCACGCTGCAGCCGCCTGGCAGCGCTCCACCCGGATGCGCCTCTTCCGTGCGTTCCAGTCAGCGAGCTGGGAGGCGCAGTCTCGTGAGCGCACGAGCAAGCTGCTCACCACCACCGTGCAGAGCGTCAACCAGGGTGCCGGCGGGTTGGCGCAGCTGATCAACGGGCTCGGGTCGTTCATCAGCCTCGTGGTGCTCGTCACCACGTCGTTCCTCGTCGCCCCGCTGGGCGCCGCGCTCATGTTCGTGGGCGGGGCCGTCCTCTTCGCCATGCTCCGACCGCTGGGTCACCGGGCCAAGCGGCTCAACAAGGAGCTGGCCGGGCTGAACAAGACGGTCAACGGCGAGATGACCGAGTGGATCGGCTTCGCCCGCGACGTGCGGGTCTTCGATGTCGCCGCCGAGACCGACACCCGCCTCGATGTCCTGGTGGAGCGCCACGAGCAGGTGCGGCGCACGACGATGACGTTGTCGGGGGCGCTCACCCCGCTCTACCGGTTCGGCGGCATCCTGCTCGTCCTGTTCGTCGTGTTCGTGGCCACCCGGGTCGATGCGGTCACGGCCGCCAGCCTCGGTGCCGCCGCGCTGCTCATCTATCGGAGCCTCGGGTACGGCCAGGGGGTCCAGCGGGCCAGCCACGCCGTCCACGAGGTCCTGCCGTTCCTGGTCGACATCGACGACGACCTCCGCCGCTACGAGGCCGACACGGTGTCGTCGGGCGACCAGGAGCTCGGACCGCTCACCACGATCGCCTACCGCAACGTGGTCTACCGCTACGACGAGCGCGAGGCCGCGCTCCACGACGTGTCGTTGGACCTCCGGGTGGGCCAGATCGTTGGCATCGTCGGACCGTCGGGGAGCGGCAAGTCGACCCTCGCCCAGATCCTCCTGCGGCTCCGGGAGCCCACCGAGGGCACGGTGGAGGTGGACGGGATCGACGCCCGCCGGTTCAGCGCCGGGTCGTGGCACCGGCGGGTCGCGCTGGTCCCGCAGGAGGCGCACCTGCTGCACGGCACCGTTGCCGACAACATCGCCTTCCTCCGTCCCTGGGTGGACCGTGCGGCGGTGGAGCGCGCCGCGATCGACGCGGGCGTCCACACCGAGATCCTCGCCCTCCCACAGGGGTACGACACCCCGGTCGGTGCCACCAGCCGCGACCTCTCGGGCGGACAGGTGCAGCGGATCAGCATCGCCCGGGCCCTGGCCGGTCACCCGTCGGTGCTGGTGCTCGACGAGCCCACCAGTGCGCTCGACGTGCACTCCGAGGCGATCGTGCAGAAGACCGTCGAGGCGCTTCGCGAGCGCCTGCTCGTCGTCATCATCGCCCACCGGCTCACCACGCTGTCGGTCTGTGATCGCCTGGTCGTGCTCCGTTCGGGGGTGGTCGAGCTCGCCGGGCCGACCGCCGAGGTGATGGCATCCAGCTCCTTCTTCGACCTGGCGCCCACCGACACATGAGCGATCGCCGCGATGTCGCCGCCGAGGATCTCCCGGGTCGTCCGGACGGCCGGGACGACCGGGACGACGTGGATGACCGGGACGACGTGGATGACCGGGACGACGGGGAAGACGGGGACGACCGGAGCGCGCCGGTGGCGACCATCCGCACCCTGGCCGTGGTGACGGGCTCGTCGGTGGTGCTCGATCCGCTCGATCGGGTCTCCTGGTTCCTCCGCCGCCTCCGCCGTCGGGGCCCGATCGACCTCGTGCTGGTGAACGCCCCATCCTCCACAGCGGCGGATCGGCGCCGCTGGCACGACGGCCTCGAGTCCTCCGGGCTGGTCGACCGCAGCGTCGCCGTGGTCGGCGAGCCGGTGCCGCGCTCGGGACGGCTGCGCGACGTGCACCTGCACCGGCCCTCGTCGGCCGACGGCCCGGGTCCGGCCTCGGAGATGCTGACCGACGCGTTCGTCGCTGCTGCCCCCGAGGAGCACCGACTGCTGTGGTTCGGCGATCTCACCGCGATGGCCCGCATCTGGGTCCGCCACCGATGTGCTCCGGCGGTGGTCGATGTCGAGCACTCGACGGATCTCGGGCGCGCTCGCGATCGACGGGCCGCCCGGGCCTGGGCGGGAGCCGCTGACCTCGTCACCGTCGCGACCGACGACGATCGCACCCGCCTGGCGGTACCCGGCGCGCTGGTCGTGGCGGCCGGTGGATCGCGTGGTGACGGCCAGGATCGACCGGCCGAGCGGTTCGACGAACGCGTGACGGCGATCCTGGAGCGAGCCGCCTGGTACCGACCGGTGCGCCTGCCGTGACCGGCTCGCCGCGCACCCCCTCGTTCTCCCGTCGTGCGCTCCGCACGGCGGCCCGGGCGCTCGATCGGGTGGTTCCGCCGCCGGTGGGGATCGTGGTGCTCGCCTACCACCAGGTCGGGGCGCCGCAACCGGGCGCGGTCAACGTGTCGACCTCGGACTTCGCCGACCAGATCGCCATGCTGGCCGCCGGCCGAGCCGAACGACCGCTGGTCGATCTCGACGAGGTGATCGGCCGGCTCGGCGGCGCCGTCGACGACGGTGCCGCGGTGGCGGTCACCTTCGACGACGGCACGGTCGACTTCGTCGAACACGCCCTGCCGATCCTGGTCGCCCACGAGGTGCCGGTGACCCTCTACCTGGCGACCGCCCACGTCGACGATGGTCGCTCGTTCTGGGATGACGGCACCGTGTTGTCGTGGGGAGCGTTGCGCGACGCGTGCTCCACCGGGTTGGTCACGATCGGGTCGCACACCCACGAGCACCTGCTCCTCGACCGCACCGATCCGCTCGACGCGGCCGCCGACATCGACCGCTCCATCGAGCGCATCCGCGACGAGATCGGGATCGCGCCGGTGCACTTCGCGTACCCCAAGGCGCTGGCGCCGAGCGTGGGGTGCCGAGCGGTCGTGCGCGAGCGCTTCGCCAGCGCCGCGCTCGCCGGCGGCCGACCGAACCGGCCGGGCCGTGCCGATCGTTGGGCGCTCGATCGAACCCCGGTGGTCGCCGCCGATTCGCTCGAGGACGTCTCGACGAAGGCGGCCGGCGGACTCGGCCTGGAGGCAGCGGCGCGCACCGCCGTCGACCGGATCCGCTACCGGGGCGCCTCCAGGTGAGTCGGACGCGGCTGGTCCACCTGACCACGACGGACATGAGCCTCGATTGGCTCCTCGGACCGCACCTCGAGGCGTTCGCCGCCGCGGGGTACGAGGTGATCGGGGTGTCGGCCCCGGGGCCGCACGTGCCGGCCCTCGAGGCGCGTGGCATCCGCCACGTCCCGCTCGTGCACGCGACCCGCGCCATGGATCCGGTGCGAGATGTGCGGGCCATGGCCGAGCTCGTCGGCGTGCTGCACCGGCTCCGGCCCACGATCCTGCACACGCACAACCCCAAGCCCGGCTGGTACGGGCGCGTCGCCGGTGCCCTGACCCGGATCCCCGTGGTCGTGAACACGGTGCACGGGCTCTACGCCCGGCCCGGCGACCCGCTCGGACGACGCGGCCTCGTGTACGGCCTCGAGCGGTTGGCGTCGACGTGCTCGGATGCGGAGCTCGTGCAGAACGCCGAGGACCTCGAGACGCTGGCGGAGCTCGGGGTGCCGCGCTCGAAGCTCGTCCTGCTCGGCAACGGCATCGACCTCGCCCGCTTCGACCCCGACCTCATCGTCCCGGCCGACCGGGCGCGGGTGCGGGCCGAGCTCGGCGCCGCGCCGGGAGAGCTCGTCGTCGGCCTCGTCGGCCGGCTCGTCGCCGAGAAGGGCTACCGCGAGGTGTTCGCGGCCGCGCGCCTCGTGCGCCGCCGTCTCCCGCACGTCCGCTTCGTGGTGATCGGTCCCGACGATCCGGCCAAACACGACGGGATCTCGGCGTCGGAGATCGAGGTGGTCGCCGCCCGTGGGGACGTGCGCTTCCTCGGTGCGCGGGACGACGTCGCCGACCTCTACGCGGCGATGGACCTCTACCTGTTGGCGTCGCACCGTGAGGGCTTCCCCCGCTCGGCGATGGAGGCGGCGGCCATGGGGCTGGCATCGGTGGCCACCGACATCCGGGGCTGCCGTCAGGTGGTGGACGACGGCGTCACCGGTGTGCTCGTCCCGGTCGGCGACGCCGTCGCCATCGCCGAGGCGATCGGGTGGCTGGCCACCGACACGGCCGTGAGATCGACGATGGGGGCGGCCGCCCGGGTCCGGGCGTCGACCCACTTCGACCAGCGAACGGTGATCGACACCACGCTCACGACCTACGAGCGCCTGCTCGCCGCCAGCGTGCGGTAGATCGCTTCGATCCTGCGGGTGGCGGGGACGATGTCGAAGTCGGCGCTGCGGCGTCGTGCCGCCGACCCGAACGCCACCCGAAGGTCGGGCCGGTGCGCCAGGTCCACGTAGGCCGACGCCAGGCCGGCCACGTCGCCCGGCTCGACCAGGAGTCCCTCGACCCCGTCGGTGACGGCTTCGGGGATGCCGCCGACGCGGGTGGCGACGACCGGGAGACCGATGGCCATCGCGTCCATGAGCGACACGGGCAGCCCTTCGTGGTGGGAGCTGAGCGTGAACACGTCGAAGGACGCCATCACCCGGCGCGCATCGGCCCGGTAGCCCGTGAGCAGGAACCGGTCGCCGAGGCCGGAGGCCCGGTGCGCGGCGCGGATGTCGGCCTCGAGGGGGCCCTGACCCACGGCGACGAACCGAAGGGAGGGTTCGGTGGCGAGGGCATCGGCGGCGGCATCCAGGAGCACGTCGTAGGCCTTCTCCGCGCGGAAGTTGGCGACGATGCCCACGAC
>JBBSTY010000065.1:0-21648 GCA_038235385.1 Acidimicrobiales bacterium
GATGCGGCCACGGGTTCCGCCGCTTCGAGCACTACCGGCTCCGCGTACTGCTCCACACCGGCGGCATCGACTGGCCCGCCCGACCCCGACCACGCCGCATCCGGTCGTGCCACGCTCCCCACTCAAACGCGTAGAGCCAGATTGTTCGCTCCCCAGGTCGACCCTCCGTCTGTTGCAGGGCCGTTTGCGTCGAACCACCATTCAGCACTTCGATCGTCCATCCCCCAACCCCAGCCGACTTCATCGTCATGGTCTGCTGCAACTGGCGGAGTGTTACCTATAAGCACCAAAACTGCTGCAGCTGCCGCGCTGATTGCCTGTGAACGCCTCATAGTAGATGCTCCTCGAATTAGACTCGGTTTGCACACGGAGTACCGATCGTTTGTCTACCGAATTGTGACGTCGACGTTTCCATTGGCGGGAACCTGATGTACGAAGTAGTTGGCTTCGAGCTGCATCGCCGGGGGAACTGCAACGGTCGCTACCGTCTCCTTCTCGCCAGACACAGTTACCGCTACTGATTTGGTGTCTGCCGCCGCTAGTCCCACCACAAACCGCAGGCCGTCAGAAATAGAGAAGAACCAGAGCGGTTGCTGCGACTCAAGCTCGCTCTTTGACGGTAGGACCGAGCACTGGGTGAGTGGTCCGTCGTCCGGTGCGAGTCGGTAGCAGAATCCGCTCTTGCCCGATAGGGCCACCCGAAGCACGTAGCTGCGTGATGCCGCCTCGATAGTTTGCAGCTCTACCGTCTCACCCAATCCCGCACGGATGTTCTCCCCGACGGCCATAGGTGACGGGAGAGCCAACTCCTCGCCATTCGCAACACGAGCATTGGATTCCTCTACCTTTGCCTTGACATCAGCGAGATCCATTGACGCTAGAGTGGCTGTGAGTTCATTGGCCTCAGAGGTTTGAGGCTCCAGCGTGTTGTCAGCATTAACTCGGACGATGCCCTGAGCACCCACCGGAGTCCAGAGCGCTTGGTCGGTTCGGTCACGCCACAAAAAGATGACGGCAGTGTCGCCCGGATAAAGGGTAACTAGGTCCGGGTTTACGACGAGTTCGGTTCCGTTGCGTTCGGAGTAGTCGACGAGATCAATTCCCTTGGGGGCCTCGCCGCTTAGGTATTCCTGGACCTCGAGTTTCAGTTTCCGCAGCTCATAGCCCGGCTCGATCGAATCGAACGACTCTCCGACGACCTTGGCGAGCACGACTGCATCGGCGGTGGCAGCCATCTGCTCAACGTTCTCGAAGTCAAACATCCACGTGGCGGAGATGCCAGGAGTCAGGCTGAGTCCAGCGCTCGTCTCTGCGCTCGGGCTTGACGACGAGCAGGACAACACGGTCAGACTTGTTGCTGCAAGAACGAGCTTGACCCAGATGGATGACTTCATGCCTCGACCTTTCCAAAACAGCGGGAGCGAACCTCGCGACGCAGCCGCAGGGCGTTTCAAGGGGCACCTTGTGGGCGGTGCGGCGACCATACCATCCGCAAGGGGGCGACAGAGTCCCGCTGAGTGGTCGGGTCGAGGTGTGATCCTCGGTTTGCTCAGCCCGCGAGTTGGGGCTGGTCGAGTTCAGCTTTGCGCCGGCTCGTTGAGGCGGGCCATGGAGCTCGCTGCTCCAAGCGATGGTCGCCTGCGGCGACGGTGCGAGCGCATCGCTCACCTCGCCCGCCATGATCCGACCGATCGCCGCTGCCGTGCTGGTGCCCAGCCCATCACGATCGAGGACGTGGTAGGCATCGTCCGACCACACGACCAACGTGCCGTCGATCGACCGGGTACCCGAGATGAGGCCTCGATCGCGAAGCGTCTTTCGGATCGCTCGCCGGGTGGTCTCGAGGTGCTCGCCCGGCACGCCGGTCACGAAGGTCGAGCTTCGCTCGGCGACCGCGTCAGCGACGACCTCGGCGAGAAGCCCAACGCCTGGCGGTGCAGTCGACTTCGGGAACCAGGTGTCGAGGACTCGCAGACACGCACGGCACGTCGGCGCGAACGCTGCGTCCTGCCACAGCAGCGTGGGGTCGTCGGCGCCGGCGGCCATGTGGTGCCACTCTCGACCGCACAGCGTCTTCTGCTCCCAGAGGGTCGCGTCGTCCAATCCGCCGGCGATCTGGATTGCCACGCGGTCGCTATCCACGTACTCGAGTGCCAGGTGGATCTCGGTGCCTCCGCCGACCTCGACGAGCAGGAGATCGCGACCGGCCACCGTGATCGTGTTCAGTGGCCGGTCGGCGCCGGGAGACTCCTGCTCGTCCATGAGTTCCATCGTCGCGGCGATCGTCAGCCGCCGCTTGCGCCTCCGCGCTTGCGCTGCGCTGCTTGGCGGAGCACCTCGGCGAACAGCTCGGCGGCTTCGGCCTGCATGCCGGGCAGCACGTGCTGGTACACGCTCATGGTGAACGCCGGACTGGCGTGGCCGAGTCGCTCGCTGACGACCTTCACCGGCACACCGTTCATCAGCAGGATGGTCGCGTGCGTGTGGCGCAGGTCGTGCAGGGTGATCTCCGGGACGTCGAGCTTGGCCACGACACGATCGAAGATCTGGCTGAACAGGTCGGGGTGCAGCCAGGCGCCGTCGGGCCGGCTGAAGACGAGTTCGGTCTTGGCCGGTGCCTTGCCGCCCCGCTCCTCGGTACGAAGCGTGCGCCACGACTCGAGCACGGCGATGGCGTCCTCCTCGATGTCGATCGTGCGTCGGCCGGTCCCGGTCTTCACGTCCGAGATGTGCACTTCGTAGGCGACCGAGACGAGCGCCTGGCGAACGGCCACCCGACCTGCCTCGACGTCGACGTCGCCCCACCGGAGCCCGAGGATCTCGCCGCGCCGCATGCCCGTGTGGGCCGACAGGTGGAACGCTGCGAAGAATCGATTGGCCGCCATCGCGTCGAGGAACGTGCAGATCTGGTCGGCGTCCCATGCCTTGACGTCCTCGCGTCGTTGAGCGCTGAGCTTCGGCGGATCAGACAGCTCGGCGACGTTGCGCACGACCAGGCCCTTGCGCTGGGCGTCCGACAACGCCTTGTTCAACATCACGTGGATGTTGCGCACGGTCTTCGGCGCCAGGCCCTTCTTGTCGGATGCCTTCCCGCGACGACCCTTGGTCAGGAGGTCGGCGTAGAAGAGGTCCAGATCCGAGGGCGACAGCTTCGCGAGCTGGCGCTGCCCGATGGCGGGCAGGACGTGCAGGTCGATGTTGCGTCGGTAGGAGTCGTAGGTGCTGTGCCGCAGTCGCGACTCCTGCACGGGCAGCCACGTCTCGGTGAGGAACTGGCCGAGCGTGCCCTTGTGCGCGACCAGCGGTTCGCCTTCGTGCTTCTTGCGGATGATGTCGGCGAGAACGCGCTCGGCGTCCGCCTTGCGGGTGCCGGCGGAGATCCAGCGGCGCTTCGGCTTGCCCGCGTCGTCGGTGCCTTCGTAGACGACCGCGTACCAGCGGTTGCCCTTCTTCGTAACGGTTCCGTGCATGACGGATTCCCTTCTCTCAGAGGTTGGAGGAAGGGACGCCCTGCAGCAGAACACGACCGGAACCCGAGCATCCGTTGGGCATCTGGCGCTGCACCACTCAGGGTACGCGCCGTCTGCGCAAAGGTCGACCGCTGTACCGAGGACCGGCGGGGCCGGAGACCCCGACGGTCGCCCTCGAACGAGGTCGCTCGTGTCGTCCAGCACCAGCCCGTGCCACCGACTACCAGCCCGTCACTCTGAAAAGTGTAGAAAAAGTGTAGAAGTTCGGGCATTCTGGGCAGCAGAAAGGCCCTCCCCGGTTCCCCGGAAAGGGCCTCTGAGCTGCACTTATAGGTGGTGGCGGGGGCAGGATTTGAACCTGCGACCTTCGGGTTATGAGCCCGACGAGCTACCAGACTGCTCCACCCCGCGGCGTGGGCGTCACTGTACCGGGGCGACCGCTGACTCGCCAACCCCGTTCCCCGACAGAGCAGCGTGCGCCAGCCCGCACGCCGGTCCGATCAGGGCGAACCTACGGTTGGGAGTCCGGCGTCGCAGCGCCCTCTGGGGCCGTGGTGGTGGAGGTGGTCGAGGTCGAGCCACCCGGTGTCGCGCCCTGACCGAGCAGGCTCTCGGCCTGACGGAGCAGGTCGTGGGCCTGGTTCACCAGACGCTGGTAGTTGCCCATGGCGTTCGGATCATCGGATTTGCGGGCCACCTCGGCCTCGGCCAGCAGACGGTTCGCCTCGGTGACCATCGATTGAAGGTCGAGCGGGACGGTCGACGGCGTCGTGGTGCCGGTGGTCGACGGCGTCGTGGTGGACGTCGACGTCGTCGTCGTGGTGTCGCTCGGGATCGTGTTGTCGTCGATGATCGGCAACGACTCGTCGACCGCCCCCTCGAGGGTGACCGGTTTGGACGACGGGAACATCGCCTGGAGCGCCTCTCGCAGCGTCTTGCGGAACACCGTCTCGCCCTGGAAGTAGACGATCACGCCCTTGACCTGCGGCACCCGCTGGGTCCCCGACACGGAGACGTAGAACGACCGCACGTACAGGATGGATTTGTCGACCGGCACCATCAAGAGGTCACCGAAGCTCACGTTCGAGCCCTCGGTGTTGAGCAGCGTGATCTGTCGGGACACCTCGGCGTCGTTGAGGATCGTCGCACTGGCGATGCCTGGCCCGTCGATCGGCGCCTTCGTCGATCCCTCGACGGGCGCCGGTTCATAGATGGTGAGCTGTCCGAGTTGGTTGCCGTCGCTCCCCCCGGTCATGAACGCGGTGAGTTGCTGCTTGGAGTCGTCGTCGGAGTACGGCTGGTACATCCGCAGGATCTTGAAGCTCGGGTCGCCCTCATCGGGCAACTGGTTGATGACGTAGTTGGGCGACATCCGCGCGGACTTCGTGGTGACGCCGGTCGTGGTGCCACCCGGCCCGGCCGGAACCGTGATCACCGATTGCGCGCTCGACGCTCCCTCGCGCGGTGGCGACTCGGGCGGTGAGGGCGGTGGCTCCCAGGCGTCGGTGCGATCGTAGAAGCTCTTCGAATCCTTGATGTGGTAACGGCCCCACATGTCGGTCTGCACCCGGAAGAGATCCTCGGGATAGCGCAGGTGGCTCACCAGATCGATCGACATCTCCGAGCTGTCGTGGAAGAGCTCGGGGAAGGCGCCGCGGTAGGCGTTGATCACGGGATCGGTCGGATCGACCACGTAGAGCTTGACGGTGCCGTCGTAGGTGTCGACCACCCCCTTGACCGAGTTGCGCACGTAGTTGAAGGCACGCGTGGCCCGCAGCTCGCCGCTGCCCGTCGACGAACCCGGGTAGTACTGCGAGTTCGGGTAGGAGTCCGAGGTCGTGTACGCGTCGAGGATGTACACCATGTGATCGTCGACGACCGCGGGGTACGGGTTGCTGTCGAAGGTCAGGAAGGGCGCCAGCTTCTGGGCGCGCTCGCGCACGTCGCGGAGGAACAAGATGCGCGACTGGTCGGTGATGAAGTTCGAGATCACCAGGTTGGTGTCGCTGAAGCGCAGACCGAAGGCCAGCCGGCGCGGGAACGAGTCGAGCGACACCCCGCCCGAACCCAGGTAGCCAGGCTCGACCTCACCTTCCACGCCGGGGGCGAGCTCCTGCGCCTTGGTGCCCACCACGGAGTAATCGGGGATCTGCTCGCCGTAGTACACCTCGGGTCGATCCACGGCGAAGTCGGTCATCCCCGGGAAGGTCATCGGGTCGACGTCGCGCACCGCGAACTCGGGCCCGCCGGCTTCGGTGACCGCCCCACCGGCGGCCAGCGCCAGGCCGTACCCCCTCGTGTAGGAGAGGTGGAGCCCTTCCCACGTCCGCGTGGGGATGGTGTCGCTGTTCACCTCGCGGTTGGCGAGCACGACCTGGGTCGGTGACTCGCTTCCGCCCGTGACCCGCATGTTGGAGTAGCGGTCGGTGTCGAGCGTGGCGAACTGGTAGGGCGCAGTCTCCGACTGCAGCTTCTGGAAGGTGTCGGTGACCCGGCGCGGATCGAGCAGCTGGATGTTGCGTGTCGTGTCGGGGTTGTCGGTGATCGCCGTCGCCGCGTCGCCGGCAGAAGCCGAGTAGTCGAACGGCACGGTATTGACTTCGTCGATGCCGTAGGCCTTGCGGGTGGCGTCGATGTTGTTGTCGATCGCCGATGCTTCCTTGGTGGACTGCTCGGGCTCGACGATGAACCGCTGGTAGAACGCCGGGTAGGCGGCGCCCATCACCAACTGCACCAGCGCCCACATGCCCACGGCGACCACCGGCAGCACCCAACCACGGCGTCGGATGTTCAAGATGAACAGGACGAAGGCCGCCAACGCGATGAACAGCAACAGGTAGATCGCCGGGAGCTGGGCGTTGACCTCGGTGTAGGTCATGCCGTTCACGAAGCCCCGCTGGGAGAAGGTGAGCTCGTAGCGCTGCAACCAGTAGTCCGCCGCCTTGACGAGCGCCAGGAGTGCGAGGAGCACCGACAGGTGGGCCTTCACCTGCGGCGTCACCCGCTCGAACGGCGACTGCATGCGGATCCCGCCGTTGAGGTAGTGCGCCACCGCCGTGACCAGCAACACGATGACGAGCGCGGCGAACAGCCAGTCGGTCACGGTGAGCAGGAACGGCAGCTTGAACACGTAGAACCCGACGTTCTCGCCGTAGATCGGATCCGTGGTGGCGAAGTCGCCGCCGTTGGTGAACAGCACCCACTCGTTCCACTGGCTCGACATGCCCGCGCCGGTGATGAAGGCGAAGATGCCGGCGACGATCACCCGGACGACGCCCGCTCGCCGATCGATCATCTGGTGGTACCGGTTGAGCAGGTCCTCATCGGGCCCGAGCGGACGGAACTTCGGCGAGATGCGATCGGCGATGAACAGGTTCACCCACAGCAGCAGGAAGAAACCGGCGGTGAACAGGGCGCCGAGCTGCAGTTTGATCAGGAGGGTCCGCGTCCACACCTGCGAGAAGCCGAGCGACTCGAACCACAAGAAGTCGGTCCAGAACTCAGCGATCTGGCGCAGCGACGTGAAGATCAGGAAGAGGGCGATCGCGGCGACGATGAGCAGGATCCGACCGCGACCGGGTGACCGCACGGCCTTGGGAGGCATGTCCGAGGGAGCGCGCATGAGGTGGTCAGCCTAAGGGGAATCGACACCCGATGGTGACCGCGGCGCACGGCTCGGATCGCAGGTCGGTCACCGACGGGGAGGGACGACCGCGCTGACCGGCGCCACTGCGCAACGACAGCCCGGGCGGGTCGGGGGTTGACGGTGACCGTGCCCGAACAGGTCGCCTGCGCCGACATCGGCGACCGCCACGCACGACGGGCACGAGCGCAGCCCGGCATCGGGCTCCGTCGACGGCGTTCGGCCCGAACCGGATGCGCCCGAGCGCCCGGCTCCGGGAGCGGGGGACGCCACCACCCATCGCAGGGGCGTGCCGGGAACGACCGCTGCGATCAGTCCACGATGGCCCACGACGAGCACCGTGTGTTCGGTGGGCACCTGGACCTGCACGCCACGTCGTGCCCGGTACGCCGACTTGACCGCGCTCACGAGCGCATCGATCGGCGCCGAGTCTGCGCGAGCGGCCGGCGCGGCGTCGCTCGCGGGCCCGGCGGGCTCCTGCGGCGATGCGGCGAGTGCCTTGTGGTAGCGGGCGAACGCCCGGTCGAGACGCTCCTCGAGCGGTTCGGTGATCACCTGGGCCAGACCGGCAGCGGCTCGATGGATCTCGGTGGCGCCAACCGCGTCGGCGGTGCGATCCGATTCCGAACCCCCATCGACGAGTGAAGCTCCCGCCGCCCCAGCGGTGACCAGCGGAGGCGTGACCGCAGCCACCAGATCACGACGTCGCGTTGCGGCGTCATGGAGCTGGTCGGCGCGGGCCGGAAGGGTCTCCGACCCACCGATCGCGTCGAGCAACGCATCCTCGTCGTCGGCGAGCGCCGCCTTCAACCGTCGACGCAGGGCTCGCAACGCCGGCGCCAGCGCGGCATCCCGCCGCTCGAGCCACACGACCTCGAGATCGACCTCGCGCGCCGGCAGGACGGCCCCACGATCGACGAGCGGTGCCCCGAGCTCCGCCGCACCCGGAGCCGGGGCGTCGAAGAGCGACGGCT
Source organism: Acidimicrobiales bacterium (assembly GCA_038235385.1). Taxonomy (GTDB): domain Bacteria; phylum Actinomycetota; class Acidimicrobiia; order Acidimicrobiales; family Acidimicrobilacustridaceae; genus JBBSTY01. The sequence continues at coordinate 8,088 of JBBSTY010000065.1, forward strand.
GACGGGACTCGCCGGAGCGCAGCCGTGCGAAGACGTCCGATGCGGAGGCCGTCGAGCGGGCGCGACGAGACACATGTCGGCTGGCCGCGGGTGCGGTCTCGGCCCCGGGGGGCAGCACGCGAACCGCTGATGACCACCGTCCTTCGAACTCGACCGGATCAGGCGCACGTCGGCCCGACCGCACGCCACCAGGCGCCGCCGACGCCGCCGGCTCGTCCTCGCCGCCCACCGCACCCAGAGCCGGACCCGGACCTGGCGACGCGGCATCGAGCACCGGCACCGCATCGCCACCGACAAGTTCGCCGGGCTCGGACCGCTCGACATCGCCACCGGCAGGTTCGGCGGGCTCGAACACCTCGACATCGTCGGCGGCGGGTTCGGCCGGCTCGGACAGGTCGGCGGCGTCGGTCGGGTCGGCGACGATGTCGATCGGCTGGTGGTCACCGGTGCCGTCGCCCAGATCGGGCACCACGGTGGCGTCTGCACCTGCGCCCGAACCCGAGGAGCGCGACCCGGCATCGTCGCTGGCGTGGCTCCGCCCGGCGACCCCCGCGACGTCGGCCTGGTCGCTGATCGGCTGCGCGTCGGCGTGAGCGTCGTCGGCGGGCCCAGAGCTCGACGGCGAGGTGGCGAGCAGGGCGACCGGATCGGCTCCGAGCGCGATCACGACGTCCTCGAGCTGCTGATCGCGTTCCGCGTCGGCGCGTTCAGCGGCCGCCCTCGCTGCGGCACGAGCTTCGTCGAGGGTGCGGTCGAGCTCGTCGGTGGCTCCCGCCAGGCTGGCCTCGACGACCTCGTACGCCGAACGGAGCCGGACTCGTCCTGCCTCGAGCTGCTCGACCTGGCGGCGGAGCAGCTTGCGACGCCGGATCAGCTCGGCGAGCAGCTCGTCGCGTGCGGCGGTCGCTGCGTCGACGAGCTGACGGGCCTCTTCCTCGCCGGCGACAACCTGGGCGGCGGCCTCGTTGCGGGCGTGCAGCACGGCGGACGCGCCCTCCTCGAACGCGTCGGCCAGGATCGCCTCGGCCCGTGCCTGCGCCTGCTTGATGGCGTCGGCCGCCTCGAGGAGTCGTTCGGCGACCGCATCGTCGGCGTCACGGGTGCGCTGCAGCAGCTGCGCCTCGGCATCGGCACGGATCAGCCGGGCCTGCTCGCGTGCCGCGGTCAGGACCTGATCGGCCTCCTGCTCGGCGCGGACGCCGATCTCGACGGCGGCGTGGCGGGCCGCCTCGACGATGCGGACCGTCTCCTCGCCGACCATCGCCGCCACGTCGGGATCGCCGGCGGGTCGTTCGGGCTCGGCGATCGGCGCGTGACCGACGCCGGGGGACGCGGCCGCGGGGTCAGCCCGATCGTCACCCGTCGACGTGAGCGGGGTGTCCGGGGTGAGCGACGCCACCGACTCGAGGTCGGCCTGGAGCTCGTCGGCTCGGCACATCGCCTCCTTGGCCCGGTACTCGGCATGGTCGAGGGCCGCGTGGAGGTCGGCCTCGCGCTCGCGCAGCTCCTGGACCAGCGAACGCAACTGGAGGACCTCGTCACCGAGCTCGGCGACGACCTCGTCGACCTGATCGGGGTCGTACCCGCGGCGCGCCACACCGAACGACACGGCGCGTCGACGGTCACCGTCGGGATCGCGCGTGGCGTCAGGGGTCGCAGAAGGATCGGATGCCACGGGGTCCGATCATAGGCAGAACCGAACACCCCGTCGTCCTCGACCGACCGCTCGGGCCGCCACCGCCCTCGGTGCGCCCTGGACGCGCCCCGACACCCTCGCGACGTCTCGAACCGCGTGCCCGCCGACGCCGCTCGCCCGACGATCAGGGGCCGGTCGGTGCCGTCGAGCCGGCGGTCGCGCTGGCCGCCTGCTCGATGACGTCGGTGTCGCCGCCGAGGCCCGCCAGCGCGTCGATGGCCTCGTCGATCGTCCGAACACCGATGATCTGGAGGTCGGGTTCGGCGAAGCGCCGAGCTTCGTCGGCTTCGTCGGCAGGGACGATGAACACACGCACCCCCGACCGGGAGGCCAGGTAGGTCTTCTGCTGGATGCCCCCGATGCGCCCGACCTTGCCGTCGAGGTCCATCGTGCCCGTCACCGCCACCCGGTTCCCGCCGGTCAGGCTTCCGGGGGTGAGCACATCCATGATGCCGAGGGTGAGCGCCAACCCGGCCGACGGCCCACCGACGTCCTGTGAATCGATGGCGATCGAGACCGGGAGGTCGAACTGGGTGTCGCGGGTCCCCAGGGACACGCCGAGCATCGCCTGGCTGTCGTCGTCGGGACGCGTGCCGAGGGCCACGACCTCGTCGCGAGGTGCACCCTTGATCCCCTCCGGCGAGATGGGTTCGACCCGGATGGTGACGGTGTCGCCCGGGTGGTGCGACCCGATCGCTGCGACGGCCTCGCCGGCGGTGGTGATCGGCGCGCTGTCGATGGCGACGATCGTGTCGTTCGCCTCGAGGACGCCGTCGGCGGGCGTGTCGGGACCGACGCCTCGAACGACGGCGCCCGTCCCCGTCACCTCGATGTCGTACCCGAGCTGGCGGAGCGCGACGACCTCGGCGATCTGCTTGGCATCGTCCATCGCCTCGAGGTTGAGCTGACGGATCTCCTCGGCGGTCGACCCGCGCTCCACCTGGTCCGCGTCGACGATCTCGACGGCCGGGTCGAGCTTGGCCAGTCCGAGCTCGAGGAGGGAGACCTTCTTGGAGGACACCGTGGTGAACTCGATCGGCCCGTCGTCGGCGAAGGTGGGCGCCCCGTCGACCGAGATCAGGGGCTGGGTGGCGTACAGGGTGCCCGGCGCGAACCGGTAGTACGGGAGGCGGATGAACGCCGCGGCCACGAGCATCGCCACGACCACCCCGACGATCGAGCCGATGACGTAGGAGCGCGTTCGTCGTCGCCGTCGCACCCGCGCCTGATCGGGCGCGCCGTCGGATCCGCCGGGCAGCTCATCTGCGGGACGTGGATCGTCGGCTTCGGCTGTCGGCGGTACGCTCGAATCCACCATGTCCTCGTCGTCGGCCGGGCCCATCGCCGGCCCGGAGCTCTCCTGATGCACGTCGCTCGGTCACACCATGCCACCGATGAGCGGTGGTTCGACACCGCACCGCGGCACCTCGCGCCACGCGTCGACTCTTCCACGTCGTCGGACGTCGAAAGGTTCCCACGATGAGCGGGTCGGCGCGGCGATCCACCCGCCGCACGCGTCCGGAGCCGGTGGTCGCCGTGGTGAGCCCGTACGCCGACGAGGACGACGCGCGGGTCTCCCCCACGGCCACCGAACGGCTGCGAGGGCTGCTCGGCATGAGCGCGCTGATCGTCATCTCGGGCGTCGCCCTCGCCGTGCTGGTAGCGGTGGTGCTGCTGGCGCTGGCCGTCTTCGTCGCCACCACCTTCAACTGATCCACGAACACGAGACCATCTCGGACTGGCCATGCGGCACGACGGGGGCCTGGCAACTGATCGACCGGCAACGGATCGACCGGCGGACGCCCCACGGGAGCAACCGCTCGGACCCGCCGAGCCCACCAGGGCGTGGAACCAGAGATCGGCCGGGGTGGTGACGACATCATCCGAGGTCGGCGTGAGCCGATGGCGAGGTCGGATCGTCCAGGACCATGCGGTCCCGCCGGAACCTCGGTGACGCCACCGCAGGTCCGCTGGGCTACAACAGGGCCGAAGGAGCGGCGCATGGCCATGGCACCCACCCCCACGAAGGCCGCGTCGGCGGCCGCAGCACCACGTCGTCGGCCGGCGGCTGCGCCGATGTGCGCTCCGCGTGCCCGACCATGACCGCGATGTCGGAACGTTCCGGGCGGCGGCGCGCCGCCGCGCTCGCCGGTCACGGGGACGGCGGTGCCTCGATCCGTGCTTTCCTCGATGACGGGGACAGCGGTGTTCGCGCGACCGCGTTGCGGGGTCTGCGCCGCCGCGGGACGCTGACCATCGTCGACGTGGCGCATGCCGCCGACGACGACTCCGCCGAGGTGCGCCGGGCTGCCGCCGAGGTCGTCGCCCAGGGCCCGGACTCGGTCGAGGCCGAACGCGATGCGCTCGCCGTCGTGCTCGAGGGCCTGCTCGCCGACGCCGATCCGTCCGTGGTCGAGGTCGCGGCGTGGGCCACGGGCGAGTGGGTGGGGGCGATCATCGAATCCGAAGACGAGCTCCCCTCGGTGGATCTCGTCCCGACGCTGGTGGCCGTGACCGCCGAGCACCCCGACGCCCTGTGCCGCGAGGCGGCCGTGGCGGCACTCGGCGCGATCGGCGATCCGGCCGCGCTCCCCGTCATCCTGGCGGCCACGCGGGACAAGGCCACCGTGCGACGTCGGGCGGTGATCGCGCTGGCCCCGTTCGAGGGCGACGACGTGGACGAGGCGCTCGAACGGGCGCTCGGCGATCGCGACTGGCAGGTCCGCCAGGCGGCCGAGGACCTGCTCGCCGATCCTGACGAAGACGACGATCACGACGTCCACGACGACGAGGGCGAACCCAGGGGGTGAGCCGGACCGTCAGGCGTCCCAGACCGGGGGTCGCTTGTCGAGGAAGGAGGCGACCCCCTCGCGCGCCGCCGGCGTCTGGCTCGCCGCCGCCATCACCTCGATGGCGTAGGCGTAGGCCTGCGGCTGATCCATGCCGATCTGGGTGTAGAACGCCTGCTTGCCGAGCGCCCGGGAAGCCGCGCTCCCGCGGGTCGCTCGACGGAGCAGCTCGTCGACCGCCGCATCGAGCTCGCCGTCGGGCACGACCCGGTTGACGAGACCCCACGCGAGGCCCGTGGCCGCGTCGATCGGATCGCCGGTGAGGCCCAGCTCCAGCGCGTGCTTGCGGCTGACGGCTCGGCCCACGGCCACGAGCGGGGTGGTGCAGAACCAGCCCCCCTTGCCTCCCGGCACCGCGAACCCGGCGGACTCGGCCGCCACGGCGAGATCGCACGAGGCGACGAGCTGGCACCCGGCAGCGGTGGCCAGACCGTGGACCCGCGCCACCACCACCTGAGGGATGGACTGGATAAGGTCCATCACGTCGGTGCAGGTGCGCAGGAGCGCCCGCATGGTGGTCAGGTCGGCACCGACCATGTCGGCGAAGTCGTGACCCGCGCTGAACACCGGACCGTTGCCGCCGAGGACGACGCCGGTGGCGTCGCTCGCCCCCGCCGCCTCGAACGCCTCGCGGAGCTCCACCAGATGCGCCGACGACAGCGCGTTGCGCTGTCGGGGCCGGTTCATGGTGATGCGGATCACGGACTCGGACCGCTCGACCTCGATGTGCTCGTACCCCATGGTGGATCCTCCCTCGATCGTCTCGACGCACCGTACCCACGGGGCTCGGACCTCGACGCGCCGCCCATGCGCCGTTGACGCGCCGCCCACGAACCGACCCGTCGTGGGAACGGGAACGGCCGGCCCTCGCGGGCCGGCCGTCGCCGTGATGTCAAGTGCGGGTGGACTAGTTGTTGAACTCGTAGTCCTTGGCCGCCTGGCTGCTGAAGTTCGCGTCCAGGGCCTTGAGGGCACCCGGAACGGAGGGATCGACGCCGAAGACGGTCGAGGTGCGCGGCGGGTTGCGATCCGCCGCTTCACCGTAGGCGTAGTCGCCCAGGAGACCGCCGAAGGTCAGCTCCGAGATCTCGTGGGAGGCCTGGAGGATCCCTGCGGGGCTGAGGTCGCCGTCGGCAACCGCCTTCTCGAGGATCTGGGAGGCCGCCCAGGCCTGCGAGTACCCGAAGGCGAAGTAGATGTCGGGCTTCTGGTCCGGCGCGAACTTGGCCATGTCGTCGAGCATCTGCTTCATGCCGGGAACCGTCTCGTCACCCCACTGCGGGCCCTCGGACAGGAGCAGGAAGTTGGCCTGCAGGTACGGGGCGAGGTCCGCCGCCGGGTTGCCGAAGGCGCTGAGCCACGTGGGCGACTGCCCGAGCCACTTGGGAGCGAAGCCACGACCGGCCGCGCCGGAGAGCACCGGCGAGGTCTCGGTGGGCAGGCCCACGAAGAGGACGATCTCGCAGTTGGCGCCCTGGAGCTGGTTGAGCTGCGCGGTGAAGTCGGCGTCGCCCTGCTTGAACGTGGCGCGTGACGCGATCTCGAAGCCCATCTTCTCGGAGGCGAACTCGAGACCTTCCATGCCGGCCTCGCCGTACGGGTCGTCCTTGGTGAGGGCGCACACGGTCTTGTTCTTGGCGTCGAGCTCACGGACGGCGTAGTCCATGCCGTTGATGACCTGCACCTGGTAGGGGCCGCCGATCGGCATCAGATCCGGCTCACGGACCCAGAACGAGTCGAGCGACGCCGGGCCGGCGAGCATCTTGTCGGCCGCGAGCTGCGGGAGGATGGCCTGCACGACGCCGGTTCCGAGGATCTGGACGTACATGGCGACGTCGGCCTTGCTCGCCTGGTACTGCTGCACGGCGGTGGGTGCCTCGTACTTGCTGTCGAGGACCTCGAGCTCCAGCTTGTACTTGCCGGCGATGCCGCCCTTGGCGTTGACTGCATCGACGTAGGCCTGGTTGCCGGCGGTGAGTGGGTTCCCGATCACCGCCGCGGACCCGGTGGTGGGCGTGATGACCCCGAGCTTGATGGTGGTGCCGTCGAAGCCGGGTCCGGCCGACGGTGGTGCGGCGGTGCCGCCGTTGCCACCGGAACCGCCGGAGTTGCCTCCGCCGCTGGTTGCCTTGTCGTCACTCCGACCGCAGGCTGCCGCAACGGTCGCCAACATGACGACCAGTGCGATGCCAGCTGCTCGGAACGTTCGTGTGTTTCTCATGGTCCCCCTTCTCTCGTGTGCTAGGTGATGGTGCGCTGTCGGAGGGATGACGCGCACCCTGAACCCATCTCAGTACGAGAAAGGCCAGAACTTGAAGTACGCCTTGAGCCGCATCCACAGCGCGGCGAGCCCCAACGGCTCGGCCAGCAGGAAGACGATGATCAACAGACCGAACACCATGTTGTTGAACGACGCCACGCTGAGGATGCCGTCGTCGCCGGGGCCCGAGATGAGGAACGGCAGCGAGCTCGAGAACTCCTGGATGATGCGAGGGAGCGCGCCCACGACGATGGCGCCGAGGATGGCGCCGTAGATGGTGCCGAGGCCGCCGATGATGATCACGGCGATGAACTGGATCGACAGGATCAGGCCGAGCTGGCCACCGAACTCCGCCGGGCTGACGAACTGCTGGATGGCGGCGCCGTAGAAGGCCCCGGCGACCGCCGCCATGGCGCTCGAGATGGCGAACGCCCCGAGCTTGTAGCGCAGGAGGCTGACGCCCACGACCTCGGCGGCGATGTCGCGGTCACGGATGGCCTGCATGGCACGGCCCGGCCGCGACCGCACGATGTTCTTGGCGATGAGCGCGGTGACGGCCACGGCGAACCACAGCAGCCAGAACAGCCCCTGCTGGCGGCTGTAGGTGGTGCCGAACAGGTCGAGGTCGGCGAAGTCGATCGGCCCGATGGCCAGCGGGGCGTTGACGTTGCGGCCGAAGCTACCCCCGGTGACCGACCGCCAGTTGCTGAAGATGTGCTCGCCGAGGAAGAGGAGGCCGAGGGTGACGATGGCGAGGTAGTTGCCGCTGAGGCGCAGTGCGATCGGCCCGATGATGGCGCCGAGCAGCGCGCCGAGCAGCGCGGCGGCCGGCAGCCAGAGCCACATCGGCCAGTCGAGCTGCCCGCCGAGGTACGCGGCGCTGAACGCGCCGACCGCGACGAAGAACGCGTGGCCGAGCGAGACCTGGCCGGTGTAGCCGGTGAGCAGGTTGAGGCCGATGCCGCCGATGGCGAAGATGGCCACGAAGTTCATGACGCCGAGCCAGAAGTCGTCGACCTGCATCGGCAGGAACAGGAAGAGGACCAACAGCACGATCATGGCCACCTGCATGAACCGCGATCGGAACAGCTTGAGGTCATCTCCGTAGCCGATGACCATCTCGGGGTTGCTGCGAACACGCATCAGATCCTCTTCACCTCCTTCGTGCCGAACAGCCCGTACGGCCGGACGAGCAGGACCAGCACCATCACCACGAACGGCATGACGCTCTGGAAGCCGTCGCCCAGGAAGGCGGCGTACTCCTTCTGGTAGCCAGCCGTGAGGTTCTGGGTGAGGCCGATGATGATGCCGCCGACCACGGCGCCACCCGGCGAGTCGAGCCCACCGAGGATGATGGCCGGGAAGGCGAGCAGGGCGAGGAACTGCACCTGGGGGTTCACACCGCCGGACAGCCCTGCGGCGATGGTGACCCCTGCCAGGGCCGCGACCGCACCGGAGATGGCCCACGACGACGCGAACACCCGCTTGGCGCTCATCCCCTGGGCGAGCGCCGCCTCCTGGTCGAGCGCCGTGGCTCGCATGGCGAGGCCCAACGACGTGAACCGGAAGAAGGCGAAGAACGCGACCACCACGGCCAGCGTGATGGCGACGGTCCAGAGATCGGCGACCCGGATGAAGACGTCGCCGACCTGGATGGTGGAGATGCCCCAGGGATCGCCCAGGTCGTGGCCCTCGAAGCCCCAGATCAGGGTGACGATCTCCTGGAGGATGAAGAGCATGCCGACGGTGATCATGATGAGCGCGAAGGGCGGCCGACCCACCATGCGTCGCAGGATGAGCCGCTCGACCACGAGACCGCTGAAGGCGGTGGCGATCACCGCCAGGATGACCGCGAAGACGAACGGCAGGCCCCAGGTGACGCGGAAGTTGTAGGTGAGGTAGGCGCCCAGCATCACGAAGCCGCCCTGGGCGAAGTTGATGACGCCGGTGGCCTTGAAGATGATGACGAACCCGAGGGCGACGAGTGCGTACTTGCTCCCGAGGGCGACGCCTCCGACGAGGAGCTGGAGGAACTCGGTCATCGGCTCAGGCTCCCTGGTACATGGCGTCGATGAGCGTCTCGAACTCGGCGGAGATGGCCTTGCGCTTGACCTTCTGGGTCGCGGTGACCTCGCCGTCCTCCTGATCGAGCTCCTTGGGGAGCAGGCGGAACGCCTTGATGGTCTCCACCTGGGCCAGATCGACGTTGGCATCGGCGATCGCCTGGGCGATGAGCTCGACGACCTCGGGCTTGGAGGCGAGGTCGGCGTAGGTGGTGAACATGAGGTCGCGCCGGGCGGCCCAGTTGCCGACGGTGTCGCTCTCGATGCCGACGAGTGCGGTGAGGTACTTGCGCCGATCGCCGATGACGATCGCCTCTCGGATGTACGGCGAGACCTTCAGCTTGTTCTCGATCTCCGACGGCGACACGTTCTTGCCGCCGGCCGTGATGATGATGTCCTTCATGCGGTCGGTGATGGTGAGGAAGCCGTCGGTGTCGAGCACCCCGACGTCGCCGGTGTGCAGCCAGCCCTCGGCATCGACGGTGGCGGCGGTGGCGGTGGGGTCGTCGAAGTAGCCGAGGAACGTGCCGGGGCCCCGCGTGAGGATCTCGCCACCCTCGCCGATGCGGATCTCGGTGCCGGGAACGGCCCGGCCCACGGTGCCGATGCGGACATCGTCGATCGGGGTGATGGTGGCCTGCGCGGTGTTCTCGGTCTGCCCGTACCCCTCACGGACCGGCACCCCGATGGCCCAGAAGTACTCGAGGACCGTCGGCGAGATCGGTGCGGCGCCCGAGATGGCCTCTCGCACGCGGAGCAGGCCGAGCTTCTTGCGAACCGACCGGTAGAGCATCAACCAGCCGAGGAAGTAGACGACCTTGGAGACGACCCCCATCTTGCCCTGCATGCGAACCTGCGCCAGCTTGGCGCCCCGATGCATCCAGACGCGGTAGATCAAGCGCTTGGCGGCCGACGCGTCGGCCATGCGGATCTCGACGCCGGCCATGAACTTCTCCCACACCCGGGGCACCCCGAGGAAGAACGTGGGTTGCACCTCCTGGAGGTCGGTCACGAAGGACTCGCCGCCCTCGCCGAAGTTCACCGTGTACCCGACGCCGATCGCGTTGATGACCGAGATGAGCCGCTCGGCGATGTGGCACAACGGCAGGTACGACAGCACCTCGTCGCCGGGAGCGACCGAGAACTGCTCGGCGGCCGACGCCGTGGCCGCGATCAGGTTGCGATGGCTGATCATCGCCCCCTTGGGCGGACCCGTGGTACCCGAGGTGTAGACGATGATCGCCGGGGCCGACGGGTCGATCCGTGCGACGTCGGCGCTGAAGGTCTCGATCGAGGCCTCGAAGCCGAGCGCCTCGAGCTCCTCGAAGCTCATGAGCTGGTCGTCGGACATGTCGACGCCCCGGGTGTTGATGACGACGATCGTGCGCAGGCCGGGGAGCTGGTCGCGCACCGCGAGCACCTTGTCGAGCTGCTCCTCGTCCTCGGCGATGAGCACCGTCGAACCCGAGTGACCCATCAGGTAGGCCACCTCGGCTTCGGGGCTCGTGGGGTAGATCCCGACCGAGATCGCACCGATGCCCTGGATGGCGAGATCGGCGATCACCCACGCCGGGCGGTTCTCGGCGTGGATCGCCACACGATCGCCGGGTCCGACACCGAGGGTGCCGAGACCGCGCGCGATCCGGGCCGCCCGGTTGGCGTAGGTCTGCCAGTCGTACTCCTTCCAGCGACCGAGCTCCTTCTTGCGGAGCGCCACGGCGTTCGGCGTGCTGCGGGCGCGCTCGATGAGCACCGACGGCAGCGTCGATCGGGCGGGCGTCGCCGCGTCGGCGACCGGACGTTCGGCGGTGGCGGTCATGAGGCCTTGCCCAGGTACGCGTCGATGACCCGCTGGTCCTGTTGGACGTCCGCAGGGATGCCGGTGGCGATCTCGATCCCGAAGTCGAGCACCATGACCCGATCGGCGAGGTCCATCACCATGTGCATGTCGTGTTCGACGAGGATCATGGCCACGCCGAGGTTCGCCTGGATCTCGAGGATGTACCGGGCCATGTCCTCGGTCTCCTCGAGGTTCATGCCGGCAACTGGTTCGTCGAGCAGCAGCAGCCGAGGCGCCATCGCCAGGGCGCGCCCCATCTCGATGCGCTTCTGGATGCCGTAGGGCAACAGGCCGACGGGGCGGTACCGGTACATCTGCAGCTCGAGCAGATCGATGATCTCCTCGACATGACGGCGGTTCGCCAGCTCCTCGTTGCGGGCCCGACCGAACCAGAGCGCCCCGCTCAGGAACCCGCTCTTCATCAGGTGGTGCCGACCGAGCATGAGGTTGTCGATCACGTTCAGGTTGGTGAACAGGCCGAGGTTCTGGAACGTGCGGGCGACGCCCATGTGGGCGATCTTGGTGGGCCGCTTGCCGATGAGGTCGACCCCGTCGAGCCGGATCGTTCCGGTCTTGGGGCGGTACACGCCGTTGAGGCAGTTGAAGATCGAGGTCTTGCCCGCGCCGTTCGGTCCGATCACCGCGAAGAGCTCGCCCTCGTGGACGTCGAAGGACACCTCGCTGAGCGCCCGCACGCCGCCGAACTGGAGGGTGACGTCGCGCACCTCGAGCAGAGGAGCAGCCGTGGATGCGTTGGTCATGAACTCCATCGCTTCTTGCGGCGGTAGGTCTTGATCTCCCGGAACGAGCGCCGCTCGTCCCCGCCCGTGCCCAGGTAGAACTCCTGGATGTCCTTGTCGGCGAGCAGCTCGGCACCCGTGCCGTTCTTGACGACCCGGCCGTTCTCGAGCACGTAGCCCTGGTCGGCGAGCGACAGCGCCATGGTGGCGTTCTGCTCGACGAGCACGACGCTGGTGCCCTGGCGGTTCACCTCGGCGACGATCTCGGCGATCTGCGCCACGATCAGCGGGGCGAGGCCGAGCGACGGTTCGTCGAGCAGCAGCACCGTCGGGCTCGCCATGAGGGCGCGACCCATGGCCACCATCTGCTGCTCACCGCCCGAGAGGTACCCGGCGGTGGACTTGCGGCGCTCCACGAGCTTCGGGAACAGGTCCATCACGCGCTGGTAGCTCTCGGCGACCTCGGACTTCGACCGGCGGGTGTACGCGCCGGCCCGCAGGTTCTCGTCGACGGTGAGCGACGAGAAGATCCGCCGACCCTCCATGACCTGTGAGACGCCGGCACGGACGGTCGACGCGGGATCACGGTTGTCGATCCGCGCGCCGTCGAGCTCGACACGACCCTTGGTGATCTCGCCCCGGTGGACGTCGAGCAGGCCGGTGATGGCCCGCAGCAGCGTGGTCTTGCCGGCGCCGTTCGAGCCGAGGACGGCCACGATCTGTCCGCGGGGAACCTCCATGCTCACGCCGCGCAGGACGAGCGCGACGCCGTTGTAGACGACCTCGAGGTTCGCCACCGAGAGCACGGTGTCGGTGCTCACCGGCGCGGTTGCCGCGGGTGTGCTCATGTCCTGATCGCCTCCCTCAGATGATCGCTCCCGGCATGATCCCGGGCGCCCCCACAACGCACGAGCAGCCCCGAACCTAGTCGGTTCACGACGACCCGATGGGCCACGCGGCCCACGCGAACCCGAAACGTCGCGCGATCGTCACCCGCTCGCACGGGTCCCGGGAACGGCCCGTCCGTCCTGACGGGTCGTCATGTCGATCGGCCCCCGCCCACGGTCCGATCGGCCCGTGTCACTCCATGAACATGACCTTGAGGTCGTCGTAGGACTCGACGCAGTGGCCGGCGCCGAGGACGACGCACTCGAGCGGGGCGTCGACGAGGTGCACGGGGATCTCGGTCTCCTGCTCGAGGCGCAGGTCGAGGCCCCGAAGCATGCCGCCACCGCCGACGAGGTAGATGCCCTGCTGGATGAGGTCCTGCGCGAGCTCGGGCGGCGCCTGGCCGAGGCACGCGATCACGGCATCCACCATCGCCGACACCGGCTCGTCGATGGCGTCGCGCACCTCCTCGGCCGAGAGGATGACCGTCTTGGGCAGGCCGCTCATGAGCTCGCGTCCCCGCACCTCGGCGGAGTACTCGTGCTCGGTGGGCCAGGCCGAGCCGATGGTGATCTTGATCTCCTCCGCGGTGCGTTCCCCGATGGCGATCCCGTACTCCCGGCGGATGTAGGTCTGCAGGCTGGCATCGATGTCGAACGAACCCACCCGGACGGCTTCGAGCGCCACGACCCCGCCGAGCGAGATGAGCGCCACCTCGGTCGTGCCGCCGCCCACGTCGATGACCATGTTGCCGAGCGGTTCGTTGATGGGGAGCCCGGCGCCGATGGCGGCGGCCATGGGCTGTTCGATGAGGTGCGCCTCGGCCGCTCCGGCGCGCCTCGCCGCCTCGACCACCGCACGGCGCTCGACCGCGGTGATGGCCGACGGGACGCAGATCACCACGCGGGGTCGGTTGAACCGGGAGATCTTCACCCGCTGCAGCAACAGGCGGATCATGCGCTGGGTGATCTCGAAGTCGGTGATGGCCCCTTTGCGCAACGGTCGGACGGCGACGATGTAGCTCGGCGTGCGGCCGATCATCTGCCACGCCTCGGTCCCCATCGCCAGCACGTCCTGGGTGCGGCTGTTGAGCGCGATCACCGACGGTTCGTTCAACACGATGCCCTCACCACGGGCGTAGACCAGGGTGTTGGCGGTTCCGAGATCGATTGCCAGATCGCGCGCCAGGACTCAGCGCTCCCCGAGGTCGCGTTCGTTGGCCCGC
>JBBSTY010000066.1:0-21530 GCA_038235385.1 Acidimicrobiales bacterium
CCCGGCTCGGCGGGTATTTCGAGGCCGACACGGATCAGCTCCCCCCGGAGCGCGAGGAGCTCGAGGACATCGCCCGCGCGGACGACGGCGCGGGACGGGGAGCGGAACCGGCGTGAACGCCATGCTCGCCCTCCCCATCGTGGTCCCGCTCGTCGCCGCTGCGCTCGCCGTCATCGCCACACGCGCGCCCGTCGTCCAGCGGGCGCTCACCCTCGCCGGCGTCGCGGGCGCGCTCGCCGCGTCGGTCACGCTGCTCGTGCACGTCGACCGCGACGGACCCCAGGCCACCCAGGTGGGGGGTTGGCCAGCTCCCCTCGGCATCACCCTGGTCGCCGATCTCTTCACGTGCCTCATGCTCGTCATCGGCCTGGCCACCGTGCTCGCCGTGCTCGCCTTCGCGATCGGCCAGCGGGGCGACGTGGAGGAACCGTCCTTCCACCCCGTCTACCTGGTGATGACCGCCGGCATCGCCCTGTCGTTCCTCACCGGGGACCTGTTCAACCTCTTCGTCGCCTTCGAGATCACCCTCACCGCGAGCTACGTCCTCATCACCCTCGGCGGGGCGCGCGAGCAGGTGCGGGCCGGGATGACCTACGTGGTCATCAACCTGCTCGCTTCGTTCCTGTTCGTCGTGGCCATCGCCCTTGTCTACGCGGCCACCGGGACGGTCAACTTCGCCGATCTCGCCGGACGGCTCGCCACCGTGCCCTCCGAGCTCCGCACCGCCCTCTCGCTCCTGCTCCTGGTGGTCTTCGGCATCAAGGCGGCGATCTTCCCGCTGTTCTTCTGGCTCCCCGACTCGTACCCCACGGCCCGGACACCGGTCACCGCGGTCTTCGCCGGGCTGCTCACCAAGGTGGGTGTCTACGCGATCATCCGGACCCAGACGCTGCTGTTCCCGGACAACCACCAGTCGACGATCCTGCTCGTCATCGCCGGCTTCACCATGGTCGTCGGGGTGCTCGGCGCCATCGCCCAGGACGACATGAAGCGGATCCTGTCCTTCCACATCGTGAGCCAGATCGGCTACATGATCCTGGGCGTCGGTCTCTTCACCGTCAGCGGGATCGCCGGCGCCGTGTTCTTCGTGCTGCACCAGATCCCGGTGAAGGCCAGCCTGTTCCTCGTCGGCGGGCTCGTGGAGCACGACGCCGGCTCCACCAAGCTGAGCAAGGTCGGCGGGCTGGTGCGGCGCATCCCCCTCGCAGCGGTCCTCTTCCTCGTCGCTGCCCTGAGCCTGGCGGGCATCCCCCCGCTCTCGGGCTTCGTCGGCAAGCTGGCGCTCGTGTCCGCAGGCCTCGGCGCGCAGGAGTACGTGATCATCGCCGTGAGCCTGCTGGTGAGCGTCGGCACGCTGTTCTCGATGGTGAAGATCTGGAACGGCGTCTTCTGGGGATCCGCCGAGGAACCCACCCCGGCGATGCTCGCCGACGAGGCGGTGCACACACCCGTGCTGATGAAGGGCGCCACCGTTGCCCTCGTGGGGCTGACGCTCGTGATCGCGTTCGCGGCCGGACCGATCTACGAGCTCTGCGAACGGGCGGCGGTCGACCTGCTCGACCCGACCCGCTACCTGGCGGCGGTGCGCGGATGAGCCGCGTGCTGCGCATCCTCGTGCTCGGCGCCATCTGGGTCGCGCTGTGGGCGGAGATCAGCGTCGCCAACGTGGTCTGGGGCCTCGTCGTCGCCATCGGGGTCACCCTCGCCTTCGGCGCGTTGGAACCGCCGAACGACAACGGGATCCGTCCCATCGCCGCTGCCCGGTTCGCGGCCCGGTTCGCGGTGATGCTCGTGCGGTCCACCTGGTCGGTCGTGGTCGAGGTGCTCCGGCCCGAGCTCGCGCTCGCCGAGGCCATCGTCGCCGTGCCCCTCCACACCCACGATCCCGTCATCATCACCATGGTGGCGAACGGGATCACGCTCACGCCCGGGACGCTCACGGTGGACCTCGGACCCGAGCCCGGTCCCGGCGAGGAGCGGATCCTCTACGTGCACGCGCTCAAGTTGACCTCCGCCGACGACATCATCGCCGGCGCGCATGCGCTCGAGGCACTCGCAACGGCCGCGTTCCCGCCGCCGAGTCCCCTCGCGGATCCAACCGCCGCCGGGACGGGAGCGGACGAGACGACCGCAGGTGCGCCCGGCCCCGTCGACCCGACCATCTCCGGGGAGCAACGGTGAGCATCGTGATCGCCACCTCGTTCGGCCTGATCGGACTCGGCGCCATCGCCACCCTCGTGCGGTTGCTCAAGGGACCCACCCTGGCCGACCGCATCGTCGCCACCGACCTCCTCCTCACCCTGCTGATGGGCGCGGCGGCGGTCGAGTCGGCGCGATCGGGCGAACAGGTCTACCTCGTGGTGATGGTCGTGATCGCCGTCGTCGGCTTCCTCGGCACCGCCTCGGTCGCCCGGTACATGGAGCACACCGCCCCATGATCGCCACCGATGTCCTGAGCGCCTGTTTCCTCATCGGTGGCGCGGCGCTGTCGTTGATCGCGGGGATCGGCGTCCTGCGCCTCCCCGATGTCCTGGCGCGCATGCACGCGGCCACCAAGCCGGCGACGCTCGGACTGGTGATGCTCGCCATCGGAGCTGCGCTCGCCGTGACCTCGATCGCCGAGACGATCACGTTGATCCTCGTCGTCATGCTCCAGTTCCTGACGGTGCCGGCCGGCGCGCACCTCGTGGGCCGGGTGGCCGCCCGAGCCGGCGTGGAGCGCGACGACCTGGTGCTCGACGAGCTCCCCCGTACCGACTGACAGCCGCGCGACGCGCGTGTCCCGTGGCCGCGCGGCGGCACCGCCATCGGTCGCCCTGCCCGTGCGTCGATACCCGGCCGGGGTATCCTGGGAGCTCGACGACCACGAAGGAGCACGGGCAGATGGCCGGAACGAGCCGCGGGTACACCGCGAGCAAGCAGCAGTTGCAGAACCGGCTGGCCCGCATCGAGGGTCAGGTCCGAGGAGTGTCCAAGATGGTCGACGAGGACCGCTACTGCATCGACGTGCTCACCCAGATCAACTCGATCCAGGCCGCCCTCGACAAGGTGTCGCTCGGCCTGCTCGACGGCCACGCCCGTCACTGCCTCATCGGCGGGCACGGGGGCCCGACCGACCCCGACGATCAGGTGGCCGAGCTCATGGGCGCGGTTGGCCGCATGCTCTCGCGCTGACGCGACTCGATCGCCCGTGGTCCTCCACTGGCCGTCGCCCCGACCGCTCGCGACGTTCGGTCACGCCCGGGGGAGGAACTCGGCGGTGGTGCCGCCGAGCTCGGTGGGTTCCATCCCCAACTTGCGGTGGTCCCAGGATCGGATGCGGTCGACCTTCACCCGCACGGCGCAGCGCTTCACCAGCATGAACTCGACGAAGGGCTTGACCTCGTCGGAGTAGGGCCCGGTGTAGCGCTCCCACACGTCGACACCGACGGCCCACAGCTGGTCGGGGTCCTCGGTCAGGTCCACCGTGCCCTCGATCGAGACGCCCCGCAGCGTGTCGTAGGTCCACCCGTCCTCGATGCTCACGACGATGCGCGGATCGCGGCGCAGGTTCACCGCCTTCTGCGACTTGATCTTGGTCTCGAACCAGATCTCGCCGTCGATCACCCCGTACCACATGGCCACCAGGTGGGGCATGCCGTTCGGGCCGATCGTGGCCATGGTCGCCGTGCGGCTCTGCTCGATGAACGTGGCGATCTCGTCGTCGGTCATCGCGATCTGGCTGCGTTGGTTGGTGCCCATGAGGTCCTCTCGTCGGGTGGCGTCGCGACGGTACCCCGGTCGTCGACGCACCCGACGCTGCGGCACCGCGGAACGATGCGCTCAGACGGCCAGCAGGCGCGACCGGAAGAGCTCGAGCACCTGGTCCAACGCCGCTCGCGTGGGTTGGCCGTCCTCGTCGATGAGGTGCTCGGTGACCACCGAGTGCGGCCACATCTCGGCATCGGGGTTGGCGTCGGCATCGTCGAGCTCGACCGCGATGAACGCCTCACCGAGCTGGTCGCGCAGGTAGCCGAACCGTTCGGGCGGCACGAGGCGATCCCCCTTGAACCGCAGACCGAGGACCTGGAGACCCTCCGACGCGCAGCGCTGCTTGACGATCTCGAGATCCGCTGGCGAGCAATCGATCGAACGGCGCTGCCTGGCGGTGAGCGACACCGGCATCGACGGCTGGGACAGCACCGGCGCGATGAGGTTGGGATGGGTCGCCATGGCGAGCGCGTACCCGCCGGTGAAGCACATGCCGATGGCGCCGACGCCCGGTCCGCCGCAGCGCTCGTGCTCGGCATCAGCGAGAGCCCGGAGCCACTCGACGACCGGCGAGGTGCGGTTCGTGGCCCACATCGTGAACTCGCGGCTCACGCACAACGGCAGGAGCGTCTTGGCGCCGTCGATCGCCGATGCCGCCCGTCCACCCCCGACCGGATCACGCCCGGGCACGCCGAACAGGTGCGGCATCACGGCGGTGCACCCGATGTCGGCGACCTTGCGGGCGAACCCGGCGACCTTCGGCGTGATGCCCGGGATCTCCGCGATGACGATCACGGCGGGACCGCTCCCCTTGCGGAAGATGTCGCGCTCCTTGCCCCGGTGGACGAAGGTCGATCGGTCGAAGTCAGCCAGGTCGTCATCAGCCATCGCCCCAGTCAAGCAGGCTCGATCGATCGGAGCCGCCCCGACGCCCACCGGCGGAGCCGCGGCCCGACACCGCTCCTAGGATGGACGGCGCCCGAGGAGCAACCCATCGGAGGCCGTCCATGTGCCGGAACATCACCACCCTGCGGGGTCTCGAGCCCGAGGCCACCGATGAGGAGATCGAGGCGGCGTCGCGCCAGTTCGTGCGCAAGATCACCGGCATCGCCAGACCGTCGAGGGTCACCGAGGAGCGCTTCGAGCAGGCGGTCGTCGAGATCACGTCGATCGCGACATCCCTGCTCGCCGACCTCCCGCCACGCAAGAACCCGCCGCCCACCGAACCGCCCCTGCGGCGCATCGCCCGCGAGCGCGCGTCGGCCTGACCGGGTGCGCCGCGTGCCCGCCCACACCGACGATCAGGCATCGCCACCGCGGGACGTTCCCCTGCGCAGCATCGCTCCGACCCCTCGATGACCGTGATCGAACCCCGAGCGCCGGTCATCGAAACCGATCGACTGACCAAGCGCTACGGATCCGCCCGCGGGATCGAGGACCTCGATCTGGTGGTCGATGCCGGCGAGGTGTTCGGGTTCCTCGGACCCAACGGCTCCGGGAAGTCCACCACGATCCGCACCCTCCTCGACTTCCAGCGTCCCACCAGCGGGTCGGCGCGGGTGCTCGGGCTCGACTCGACCCGTGACAGCGTGGCGATCCGCCGCCGAGTCGGGTACCTGCCGGGCGATCTCCACCTGTTCGACCGGATGACGGGCGCCGACCACCTCAGGTGGTTCGACCGGGCCCGGGGTGGCCACGACCCCGCTTTGGTCTCGTCGCTCGTCGCCCGGTTCGAGATCACCCTGGACCGAGCGGTCGACCAGCTGTCGAAGGGCAATCGCCAGAAGGTCGGCGTGCTGCTCGCCTTCGCCCACCGCCCCGACCTCGTCATCCTCGACGAACCCACGAGCGGGCTCGATCCCCTGATGCAGGCCCAGTTCGACGACCTCGTGCGCGAGACCGCCGACGACGGCCGCAGCGTCCTGCTCTCCTCGCACTCGCTCGACGAGGTCCAACGGGTCGCCGATCGGGTCGCGATCATCCGCGAGGGTCGACTCGAGGTCACCGACACCATCGGGCACCTCCAGGACCGCGCGCCCCGCCTGCTCCACCTCAGCTTCGGCCGCCCCGTGGACTCCACCGCGTTCGCCGAGCTCGACGAGGTCACCACGGTCGCCGCCGCGGGCAACGACCTCGACCTGACCGTCAACGGACCGATCGCGCCGGTCCTGCACCTCGCGCTCACGCACGATCTCGTCGATCTGACGGCCCGCCACGCCGATCTCGACGAGTTGTTCCTGACCTACTACAGGGGCACGCCCGGAGGCCCGAGCCACGATGACGACCACCTCGGCGCCGACGGCCCCGGTCGAGCGTCAGCAGGGGAGGGACACCGGTCGTGAACCTCGAGATCGCAACGCTCGATCTGACCTTCCGCCGCAGGAGCACCATCGGCTACACGGTCGGGATGGCCGTGTACGTGCTCATCGTGGTTGCGCTGTATCCGGCGTTCCGCGACTCCGCCGAGCTCGACAGCCTCACCTCGAGCTCGCCGGGCATCGCCGCGCTGTTCGGCATCTCCGGCTCGCTCACCTCGCCGACGGGGTGGCTCAACGCCAACATCTATGCCAACTTCTTCCCCCTCATCGTGTTGCTGCTCACGGTCGGCTACGGGGCCGGATGCCTGGCCGGCCAAGAGAAGGACGGGCACCTCGAACTGGTCCTGTCGCTCCCGTTCTCCCGGGGCAGCGTGGTCGCCCAGAAGGTCATCGCCCTCGCCGTCCAGACCGCCATCTTCGCGATCCTGGTGTTCCTGACCGTCCTCGCCGGCCGCTGGTTCGATCTGAGCGTCGATGCCGGCCACCTCGCCACCGCCACCGTCGCCGTCGCCCTCCTCGGCGTGGACTTCGGTCTCCTCGCGATCGCCATCGGTGGCGCGACGGGCAATCGCGGCCTGGCCCTGGGGGTCACGTCGGTCGTCGCCGCCGCCTCGTTCCTCGTGAGCTCGATGGCGCCCCTGGTGTCGTGGCTCGAACCCGCTCGCGTCGTGTCGCTCTTCTACTGGTCGGTCGGCGACAACCAACTCGATCAGGGCATGTCTGCGGAGGCCGCGGCCGTGCTCGTCGGTGTCGGCGTCGTGCTCGCGATCGTGGCGTGGCGCGCGTTCCTCGCCCACGACCTGTCCTGATCCCGCCCGCTCCCCGACGCCGTCGCCGCTGGCGCCTCCCGCACCGTCAGTCGGTTCGATCGGGTCGGGTCATGTCGAGCGGCACCACCACACGGTCGTACAGCGACTCGTCGACGCCGTTGGCGAGGGCCGCCTCCTTGAGCGTCAGGTCCTGCTCGATCGCGTCGTGGGAGATCTTCGACGCCCGGTCGTACCCGATGATCGGCGACAGGGCGGTGACCATCATCACCGATCGCTCGATGTTGGCGTCGATGGTCGCCCGGTTGAGCGTGGTGCCCTCGACCATGTGGACCCGGAAGCGATCGGTCGCATCGGCCATGATCCGAGCCGAGTGCACGACGTTGTCGATGACGACCGGGCGGAAGGCGTTGAGCTCGAAGTTCCCCTCGGCGCCGGCCATGGCGACCGTGACGTCGGATCCCATGATCTGGATGCACACCATGAGCATCGCCTCCGCCTGGGTGGGGTTGACCTTGCCGGGCATGATCGACGATCCCGGCTCGTTGGCCGGCAGGATGAGCTCACCGAGCCCCGTCCGGGGCCCGGAACCGAGCCACCGCAGGTCGTTGGCGATCTTGAACAGCGACACCGCAGCGGACTTCAGGGCGGCGTGGGCCCGCACCATCCGATCGAGGGTGGCCTGGGCGGTGAACCGGTTGGAGGCCGTGACGAACGGTGCACCGGTGAGCGACGCGATCTCAGCGGCGACCGCTTCGGCGAAGCCCTCCGGCGCGTTGAGACCGGTCCCGACCGCGGTGCCGCCCATGGCCAGCTCCAACAGGCCGGCGGCACCTCGTTCCACCTCGGGGATCACGTCGTCGAGGGCGCCCACGTACCCGGACCACTCCTGACCGACGGTCAGCGGGGTGGCGTCCTCGAGGTGGGTGCGTCCGATCTTGACCACATCGGCCCACTGGTCGGATTTGGCCGCGAGGGCGTCGCGCAACGAGCGGAGCGCCGGCAGCGTGGCTCCGATGAGCAGGGCGTGGGTGGCGAGGTGCATCGCCGTCGGGAACGTGTCGTTGCTCGACTGCGCCATGTTCACGTGGTCGTTGGGGTGGATGAGCTCGTGGGTGCCGAGCTCGCCGCCGAGGAGCTGCGCGCACCGGTTGGCGATGACCTCGTTGACGTTCATGTTCGACTGGGTCCCCGACCCGGTCTGCCACACGTAGAGCGGGAACTCGTCGTCGAGCGCACCGCTGATGATCTCGTCGCACACCCGCTCGATGAGCGCACCACGCCACGGCTCCAGACCGCCGAACGCCACGTTCACCCGGGCCGCTGCCTTCTTGAGCTGACCGAACGCGTGGTACACCTCCTTGGGCATCAGGTCGTCGCCGATGTCGAAGTGCTCCAGGCTCCGCTGGGTCTGCGCCCCCCAGTAGTGATGGGCCGGGACCTCCACCGGGCCGAGGCTGTCGGACTCGGTGCGGTGTCCGGTGGCGTCGATCCCGATCGGGAGGTCGAGGATCTCGGGAGGCTCGCGATCGCTCATGCGCGGACCCTACCCGTCCGGCAGTCAGGAACGACGGGCGATCCAGCGGTCGATGAGCGTGCGGGCGATCGACATGGGTGGCGGGATCGTCGGCAGGTCGTCGACCCGGTACCAGTGGGCGTCGATGATCTCCTCGCCGTCGATGGCGATCTCACCCGATTCCCAGGTCGCCTCGAACCCGATCATGAGCGAGTGCGGGAACGGCCACGGTTGGCTGGCCACGTAGCGCATCTCGCTGAGGCGGACACCCACCTCCTCGTGGACCTCGCGGTGGACAGCCTCCTCGAGGGTCTCGCCCGGCTCGACGAACCCGGCGAGGCAGCTGTACATCGGGATGGGGAACGCGGCTCCGCGGGCGAGGAGCGCCTCGTCGCCACGCTCGATCAGCGTGATCACCGCCGGGGCGAGGCGGGGGAAGGCGAGCAGTCCGCACTGCGGACAGCGACGGGCCCGCTCACCGGGCGCCGTCTCCGTCGGCGTGGCGCAGCGACCGCAGAACCGGTGCGTGCGCTCCCACTCGAGCAGTTGCACGGCGCGGCCGGCGAGCGCCCACCGCTCGTCGTCGACGCGCCCGTACAACGCCATGAGCGGGACGAGGACCGCGTCGAGCGCACCGGCACCGACGGCATCGATGACGCCGTCGCCATCGAGGTCGAGCGCCCAGCAGGCGACGCCGTCGAGCACGCCCAGCAGCAGGCGGGGCGCGCCCGGCGAGATGGCATCGGGATGATCGTCGAGCACCGCGACCCCGCCGCTGCGTACGGCCACCGTCAGCGCACCCGACCAGTCCGTCGGTAGATCGAGCACCGGTTGGAACCGTCGTGGGTCCATGTCGACCACCTTCTCCACGTCTGCGAGATCCCATCGTCGCACCACTGCAGCCGACCTCGGTGCACCGGAGAAGTCGGTAGGGTGACCGGCGATGGTGGAACAGAGCAGGTGGGTCGATCTCACGACGAAGAACCCGGATCACTCGTCCTGGTACATCGAGCGGTTCCGCTCGATGGCCGCCCAGGGCGACGACCTCGACGGCGAAGCCCGTTTCGTCGACGCCATGGCGTCGCGTGGCGCTCGCATCCTCGATGCCGGGTGCGGACCGGGACGGGTCGGGGGGCGGTTGGCCGAGCTCGGCCACGACGTCGTCGGCGTCGATGTCGACCCGGTGCTGATCGCCGCCGCCGAGGCGGACCACCCGGGCCCTCGCTACGTCGTGAGCGACCTCGCCGAGCTCGACCTGCCTGCGGCGGGGATCGAGGAGGGCTTCGACGTGATCGTCAGCGCCGGCAACGTGATGACGTTCCTGGCGCCCAGCACCCGCCAAGCGGTCCTCGGCTGCCTGCGCGACCACCTGCGCGACGGCGGACGCATCGTCATCGGGTTCGGCGCCGGCCGCGACTACGACTTCGACGAGTTCCGAGCCGACGTGGCCGCGGTCGGCCTCGGGGTGCAGGTGGCGCTCGCCGCCTGGGACATCCGGCCGTTCACGCCCGAGGCGGACTTCCTGGTCGCGGTCCTCGCACCGGCGAGCTGAACGACACGGGTGCGGCGACCGGCGCCGTGCCGTCGCCGCCCGACGGCTGACCGGCGGTCATCGCCTGGCCGCTGCTGACCAGGCGGTTGACGTCGTGACGTCGTCGCGCCTCGGCCAACGTGAGGCTGCCGAGGCTGTGGTTCAGGTTCCGGATCAGGACCACGAAGGTCTCGTGCAGGCCGCACGGGAACTCCCGTTCCCGGCAGTGGCGGTCGTCGACCGCGCAGTGCTCGGGTTCGAGTGACCCCTCGATGGCCACGATGGCATCGGCGATGGTGATGGCCGACGGGTCACGACTCAGCGCGCATCCCCCGCCGGGACCCGGGACGCAGGCCAGCAGGTCCGCCCGCGAGAGGTACGACACGAGCGTGGGCACGTTCCCGGCGCTGACCTGGCACGCCTCGGCGAGCTGGGCCGAGGTGCGCCGCTCCCCCTCCGGCAGGCCGGCCAGGTACATCAGGATCCGGACGGCATCACCGGTTCGCTTGGTCAGTCCGAGGCGCACGGGGACACGATATCGTAATTCCTCGCACCTAGTGCTAGGATTTCGGAAAGGACAACGAGGTCCTCCGGAGAGAGGAGATCCATGGGCGAGAAACCAGCCACGCGTGATGACCAACCCGGCCAGGGGGCAGTGAACCGCCGAGCGGTGATCGGCGCTGCGGTCGGCGGCCTCGGCGCAGCCACGATCGTCGGGCTCGGCACCGCCGCCATGTGGCCCGAGACCACCACGGCCGTGAGCGCCGGCCCCGATCCGGCTGCCTTGGCCGAGAGCGCCGCCGCCGGAACCGCCCAAATCGACTTCGCGGCCACGCCCGACGATGCGTTCGTCGCACGCGATCCGGTGCTGGCACCGGCACCGGCCGAGACCGAGCACCTGATCGAGCTCCGAGCGACCGAGCTCCCCGGCGACGTCGCTGCCGGCGTCAACCAGCAGCTCTGGACCTTCAACAACCTGGTGCCGGCCCCGTTCTACCGGGGAAAGCTCGGCGACAAGTTCGTGTTCCGGCTCACCAACGACGGCAGCCTCCAACACTCGGTCGACTTCCACGCCTCCAAGGTGGCGTGGAGCAACAAGATGCGCTCCATCAACCCGGGTGAGTCGCTGGAGTACGACTTCGTCGCCAAGCACTCGGGCAGCTTCATGTTCCACTGCGGCACACCGCCCGTCATGCACCACATCGGTGCCGGGATGCACGGCGTCGTCGTCATCGACCCGCCGGATCTCGCCCCGGTCGATCACGAGTTCATGTTCGTCCAGTCCGAGGTCTACACCGGGGCCCCCGGTCAGGTCGCCGACTACGCCAAGATGAAGCGGTCCGCCTGGGACGCCGTCGTGTTCAACGGCTACGTGAACCAGTACAAGTTCCGTCCGATCCGAGTGGAGAAGGACCAACGCATCCGGGCCTGGGTGCAGAACAACGGTCCATCGGAGAACTCGTCGTTCCACGTCATCGGCACGATCGCCGACACCGTGTTCAAGGAGGGCGCCTACAACCTGCGCCCCGACGCGAGCCAGGGCGGCAGCCAGGCGCTCGACCTCCAGCCGTCGCAGGGCGGCTTCCTCGAGTTCAGCTTCGACGAGGAGGGGTTCTACCCGTTCGTGACCCACAAGTTCGCCACGGCCGAGATCGGCGCGCTGGGCCTGTTCCAGGTCGGCGACGTCGAACTGCCCGCCGGCGCCGGACACTGAGGAGCAGCCAACCATGGAAACCACCACCGAAGACACGACCAACGCCGCCGCCGCCGCACCATCGGCGGCGCCGCCTCCCCCACCGGCCAGCGCCGGCCGCGCCGCTCGTTCGTCGGGCACGACCTTCGAGTCGCTGGCCCTCATCGGGTTCGTGTTCGGCCTCTTCGCCATCATGATCTCGGTCTTCGCGCTCGGCCTCGCCGCTCGTGCCGTGAACCAGGCGCCCGCCGCCGGTAGCGGAGGCGGCGGCGGGGGCGGACCGGCCACCCTCGACGTCACCCTGGCCGACTTCTCGATCGAGCCCAACTCGGCGGCGATCAGCGACTCCGGCACCATCACCCTCACCAACGCCGGTGCCACCCAGCACGACCTCTCCATCGAGGGGACCAGCGCCACCTCCGCGCTGGTCGATCCCGGTTCCACGGGCGAGCTCAAGATCGACGGCGTCAAGCCGGGCACGTACACCATGTTCTGCACCGTCCCCGGACACCGGGCAGCCGGCATGGAAGGCAAGATCACCGTCGGGTGAGTCGACCGAGGGTGGTGGGTCACCCGGTGGGCGGACCACCGGGTGACCTCCCGGCAGCCGCGCGACGTCGAGGTTCGGTCCTCGTGCGGCCGAACCGAACGTCTGGAGATCACCATGACGGCGCTCGACCGGAGCGATCGCTCGGCGGCCAGCTCCACCACGCCACCCGCAGCCAAGCCGAAGCTGCGGGGCGTCTCGCACCAGGTCGCGTTCTTCGTCAGCCTGGCACTCGGACCGTTGCTCGTCGCCCAGGCGACGACGACCACGGCACGCGTGGTGACGTCGATCTACGCGGTGTGCCTCGCCCTGCTCTTCGGGTGCAGCGCCCTGTTGCATCGCGGCCAGTGGTCGACCACGACCCATCCGTGGATGCGTCGGCTCGACCACTCCATGATCTTCGTCTTCATCGCCGGCACCTACACGCCGGTCGTGGCCCTCACGCTGCCGTCGTCCTCGGCGTCCTGGATCCTCGCCGCCGCGTGGATCGCAGCTGCGTTCGGCGTCGCCGTGACGGTGTTCTGGATCGGCGCGCCGCGTTGGATCACGGTGGCGTGCTACCTCGGCGCCGGCTGGATCGCAGTCGTCGCCCTCCCCCAGCTCTGGAGCGCCCTCGGACCGGCGCGGTTCGCGCTGCTCGCCGGGGGCGGTGCCCTCTACTCGGTCGGCGCCGTCGTCTACGCGCGCAAGCGACCCGATCCGTGGCCGCTCGTGTTCGGGTACCACGAGGTCTTCCACGCCCTGGTCATCTCCGCGGTGCTGTGCCACTACGTCCTGATCACCGCGCTCGTTCGCGGCTGATCGGGACGCCCGAACCGCTTGACACCCCCTGCCGGAAGCCCGATGCTCTCGGAGCGGTAGAAATCTACCGACCTGTAGGAGAATCGTCGGCGAGCGCGCCGTCTGCACCGCTGGGAGAACCACTCGCATGACCGCCCGCTTCGATGTCACCGCCCTGCTCGCCGAGCTGACCATCGAGGAGAAGGCGGCGCTGTGCTCGGGGTCGGGGTTCTGGCACACCCGCGCCGTGGAGCGGCTGGGCATCGCCAACATCATGGTGGCCGACGGCCCCCACGGCCTGCGCAAGCAGACGGTGAGCGGCGACGACGTCGGCATGGGCCGGAGCGTCCCGGCCACGTGCTTCCCCACCGCCGCCGCCCTGGCGTCGTCGTGGGACACCGAGTTGCTGGCTCAGGTGGGCAGCGCCCTCGCCGACGAGGCGCGGGCCGAGGATGTCGGCGTCGTGCTCGGACCCGGCATCAACATCAAGCGCTCCCCGCTGTGCGGCCGCAACTTCGAGTACCTGTCGGAGGACCCGGTGCTCTCGGGCGACCTCGCCGCCGCGCTCGTCGCCGGCCTGCAGCGTCGAGGGGTGGGTGCGTCGCTGAAGCACTACGCGGTCAACAACCAGGAGACCGACCGGCTGCGGGTCAGCGCCGACGTCGACGACCGGGCACTGCGCGAGATCTACCTCGCCGGCTTCGAACGAGTCGTGAAGCAGGCGAAGCCGTGGACCATCATGTGCTCGTACAACCGCATCAACGGGGTGTACGCCTCGCAGGACCACTGGCTGCTGACCGAGGTGCTGCGTGACGAGTGGGGCTTCGACGGGCTCGTCGTCTCGGATTGGGGGGCGGTGGACGACAACATCGCCGCGGTCGCCGCCGGTCTTGATCTCGAGATGCCCTCCACCGGCGGGGTGAGTGCGGCTCGGTTGGTCGACGCGGTGAAGCGTGGCGCGCTCGCCGAGGAGGTGCTCGACATCGCGGTCGCGCGTGTGCTGCAGCTGGTCGAACGGGCGCTGCCGGCCGTCGAGGCCGAGCACACGGTCGATCTCGACGCCCATCACGAGCTCGCACGTTCCGTGGGCGCGGCGTGCGTGGTGCTCGTGAAGAACGACCCGGTCGACGGCACGCCGTTGCTCCCGCTCGACCCGGCATCGGGGTCGCGCCTCGCCGTGATCGGCGAGCTGGCCCGTTCCCCGCGCTTCCAGGGCGCCGGCAGCTCGAAGGTCAACCCGTACCAGGTCACGAACGCGCTCGACGAGCTGCGCGACGCGATGAACACCGTTGCCTCCGACATCACCGTGGACTTCGCCGCGGGCTACGGCATCGACACCACCTCGGGCGACGTCGAGCGACGGGCCGAGGCGGTCGCACTCGCCGGGGCGGCGTCGACGGTCATCGTGTTCCTCGGGCTTCCGGCGAGCGCCGAGTCCGAAGGCTTCGACCGCACCGACCTCGACCTGCCCCCGAACCAGGTTGACCTGCTCGATGCTGTCGCCGCCGCGAACGACCGCGTGGTCGTCGTGCTCGCCAACGGATCGGTCGTCGCCGTCGCGCCCTGGATCCACCAGGCTCCCGCGGTGGTGGAGGGTTGGCTCCTGGGTCAGGCGGGAGGCGGGGCGATCGCCGACGTGCTGACCGGGCGGACCAACCCGTCGGGGCGGCTCGCCGAGACCATCCCGCTGCGGCTCGAGGACACCCCGTCGTACCTCTCCTTCCCCGGCGAGGACAGTCGGGTCCGCTACGGCGAGGGCATCTTCGTCGGCTACCGCCACTACGACGCCGTCGGTCGGGAGGTGGCCTTCCCGTTCGGTCACGGCCTCTCGTACACCTCCTTCGAGCATGGCGATCTCTCGGTCACGGTCCTCGATGTCGACCTCGGCGGAACCCGGGACCCGTTGGAGCAGCCGCGGGTCGAGCTCGCCCTCGACGTCACCAACACCGGCGACCGCGCCGGCAAGGAGACCGTGCAGGTGTACGTCGGCGATCCCGTCGCCCGGGTGGCGCGACCGGTGCGTGAGCTGAAGGCGTTCGCCAAGGTCGACCTCGCTCCCGGCGAAACGCAGCGGGTCACGTTCCAGCTGACCGGTCGCGACCTCGCCTACTGGTCCACCCGCTCGGGGACGTGGGAGCTCGAGGGCGGGACGTTCGCCATCGAGGTGGGAGCGTCGTCGCGCGACATCCGACGTCGAGCCGAGGTCGAGGTGGATCCCGGTCCCGCCCCGGCGCCCCTCCACGAGATGTCGACGCTCCAGGAGTGGATCGACCACCCCATCGGCGGTGCCGTGCTCCGAGAGGCGCTGGCCACGAGCCCGTCGGGCGACCTGAGCAGCCTCATCGATCCGAGCGAGTTCCTCCAGGTCGTCTCGTCGGTCCCGCTCAACCGCATGATCCTCATGGTCAACGCCGGGTTCCCTCCGACGTTCATCGGGGATCTCCTCGCCGCCGTCGACCAGGCCGGCACGCGCTGACCGTGGCTCGCACCACGCCGGCGAACACCGGTCCGCCGGCGGCGAGGGCCGACGCGCGGCGGCGCCAGTCGCGCGGCGACGCCCGCCGCCAGCAGATCCTCGATGCAGCGGTCGAGCTCTTCTCCGCGAAGGGGTACCGCGGCAGCGGGCTCAGCGAACTGGCCGACACCGTCGGCATGACCCATCCCGGCCTGCTCTACTACTTCGGGACCAAGGAGCGCCTCCTGCTGGAGGTCGTCGCCGAGCGTGACCGCATCGAGTCCGAGCTCCACGGCGAGGTCGACCCGGCCACGCTGACGCTCGACACGCTCGTCGACATCGCTCGGCAGAACATGGACAACGCCGTGCTCACGAGGCTGTACGTGGTGCTCGCGGCCGAGAGCCTCGATCCCGCCGACCCGTTGCACGAGTTCTTCGTGCAACGGTACGAGCGGGCCCGCCACCACATCGCCCAGCTCGTCGACCACGCGATGGTGACCGGCGAGCTCCGCCACGACGTCGACCCGCACCAGCTCAGCCACGAGATCCTCGCAGTGCTCATGGGCCTGGAGGTGCAGTGGCTCATGGATCCCGCCGGCTTCGACCTGGCCGCGACGATGGCGAGCTACGTCGACTCGGTGCGCACGCGCTTCGGGTTCAACCGGTGAACCGGGGGGTGGCGACGACAGGCGAGGCGACGATGGGCTGGGCCGGGTCGCGCACCGGCACCGCGGTCAACGGCGGTGGGTCGACGGGCGTCGGCGGTGGCGGCGGTTGCGGCGGGCCGTCGCACGCCGTGGGAACCGGAGACGGCAGCGGCACGGCTCGCGGCGCGGACGGGCCGATCTGACCCGGCACCGGTCCGCTGACCGGGTAGAGCCGCTTGGTCTCCCGCTCCTGGCCCAAGAGCTCGGCCATCCGGGCTTCCTGGGCGGCCGCCGCCGGCGAGCCGGCGAGGTTCTGGAGCTCGGTCGGGTCGGCCGTGACGTTGTAGAGCTCGAACTCGTCGGGCGCCGGGGTGTCCTTGACGGTGCGGGTGCACGGGACCTGGTACACGCCGGGTGCGGGCGTGACGAACACGGGGACGTCCTCGCGGAGATGGACGTCCACCACACCCGGATCGCCGGGGACGCCCGGGTTGCTCCAGAACTGCGGGTTGTCGAAGTACCGGCTGTACTTCCACACGTCCCCGTCGATCCGTGCGATGACGGTCTCGAGGTGGTTGGGCTGGATGATCGCGTCGTAGAACCGACCGAACACCCCCTGCTGGTTCAGACCCCGGCTGATCTCGTCGTCGGTCATGAAGTACACCGGGTCGTCGACCGCGTCGACATCGCCGCGCACGAGGCCGCTCAGGTCGCGTCCCACGAGCGGCACGGCATCGGTGTGGCCGAACGCAACCGTCGACAGCGCGGCCGCCGCGTCGATGCCGGCGAGACCCAGCATGGTCGGCAGGATGTCGACGTGGCTGGTGAGCGAATCGGTCCCGCTGGGTCCCGGGAACATCGTCGGGTTCGAGATGATCATCGGGACGCGGATCGTCTCGTCGTAGGCGTTGTGCCACTTCTGGTGCATGTAACCGTGCGAACCGAGCAGATCGCCGTGATCGGACGTGTACACGACCACGGTGCTCTCGTAGTACCGAGACGCCTCGAACGCCTCGTACACCCGGAACATCTCGTCGTCCATCTCCTTCTGCAGCTGGTAGTAGAGCCGCCAGTAGTCCTGCGGCGGGACGCCCTGCATCCAGTCCCGGTACGTGTCGCGGTAGTTCTTCTGGCAGCTGGGCTTGGTGTCGAGATCGTCGGCCAGCGAGGCGGCGAACTGCACGGGGTCGAAGAGCTCGTTGAACGCCGGGACGATGTCTTCGATGTCGAAGTCGTACATGCCCGAGGCGCGACTGGCGAAGCCCCACAGCGCGATGTCGTGGGGGTTCACGAACGACGAGACGATCAGGAACGGATCATCGCAGCCCTGGCGGTCGAGGTCGGTGAGGAGATCGACCGTCTGACCGGCGAACGCCTGATCTCGACCCTGCGCCGGTGGGATCGGGCTCGACGCGCTGTTCATCGGGTCCTGGCCGTGGGGCTCGGGACCGACCCACCCCTCGAACCCGTACCCCTCCATCCGGGCTGCGTCGATGTACTGCTGCTCGAGGGAGAGGTCTCGCTGACCGAGGGCGTCGTGGGCGACGATCTCGTTGCGGGTGCCGGGTACCAGCAGATCCGCCGCCGACACGTGCCACTTGCCCTTGTAGAACGTCCGGTAGCCGCCGGCACGGAAGTAGTCGCCCATGGTCGGCACGCTGTCGGGATCCAGCCAGACCATGTCGGCGTCGTAGGTGCCCTTGGCACCACCGCTGGTGTTCGCCGCCCCGTGCAGGGAGGGGTAGTGGCCGGTGAACACCGAACCGCGGCTCGGCACGCAGGCGGTCGCCGCGGTGTAGTGCCGGTGGAACTCGAGGCCGGTCGCCCGCAGCGCCTGCTGCGTCCGCAGGTACTGGTTGCGAAACGCCAGCCCACCCGCCCCCTCGTAGACCGGCGGGTAGCGAAGCTCGTCGCACATGAGGAACAAGAAGTTGGGTCGCGTGCCGTCGACGGTCTGACGGACGGCCCGCGGCGCGGCGACGGCCGGGGTCTGCTCCAGCCCGGCGGCGCCCAGCCCGGCAGCGGCACCGAACCCCAACCCCAGCGCTCCGGCCACCGCCGTTCCGCCCTGGATGAACCGGCGACGGGACGGCACGATCTCTTCGGACATCATCATCTCCCTCGGCGCGCGCCGACGCACACTCTGTGGTCAAGCCGCCACGGGCGAACCTAGTCCGCCGCGACGTCGATCCTGATCACCCCCATGTGGACCGGTGCCCCGTCGGACCGTGGGCGCCGGCCGGCCCATCCACCACCCACCGGCGTCGGCGAGGTCGTGCGTCCGGTGCTCGACGCCGTCGACGCGCTCCCCGGGCCGTGACCGGTTCGACCATCCGTGCCCTACCATCGGGAGGCAACGCCTCCGATCCCCGAACCGATGAAAGGACCCTCGATGGGCCTCCGTCTGGGCGACACCGCCCCCGATTTCACCGCCATGACCACCGACGGCGAGATCACGTTCCGCGAGTGGAAGAAGGGTGCATGGGCGGTGTTCTTCAGCCACCCCGCCGACTTCACGCCCGTGTGCACCACCGAGCTCGGCCGCACCGCGGCGCTCGGGAGCGAGTTCGCGGCACGCAACACCAAGGCGCTGGCGATCTCGATCGACCCGGTCGAGGATCACCACCGTTGGGCCCCTGACATCGCAGAGGTGGCGGGCACCGACCTGAACTTCCCCATCGTCGCCGATCCCGAGCACACGGTCGCCGAGCTCTACGACATGATCCACCCGGGCGAGGGCGACACCTCGACCGTTCGCTCCGTGTTCATCGTCGATCCGGCCGACAAGGTCCGCCTCATCCTGACCTACCCCAAGTCGGTCGGCCGCAACTTCGACGAGATCGTTCGCGTGATCGACGCCCTCCAGGCCACCGATGCCAACCCCATCGCCACCCCCGCCGACTGGCGCCCCGGCGATCGGGTGATCGTCTCGCCCGCGATGTCGACCGATGATGCCCGCACGACGTTCGACAACGTCGAGGAGCTCAAGCCCTACCTGCGCTACGCGGACGCCCCGAAGTAGGCGACGGCGCGACCCCGGCCACGAGCACCCGGGAGAGGAGACCGTTGAGCTTCTACCGCGAACGCATCCTCCCCCACCTCGTCGACCGAGCGTGCGGCACCGGCGAGCTCCGCCGGTGGCGCACGCAGGTCGCGGCCGGGCTGTCCGGCCGCGTCGTCGAGATCGGCTTCGGCTCGGGCTTGAACATGGCGGCCTATCCGCCCGAGGTCGACCTCGTCTACGCGGTCGAACCGGCCTCGACGGCGAGGCGCTTCGCCGAGCCGCGCATCGCAGAGACCTCCATCCGCGTCGAGCACGTGGCCCTGCACGGCGAGTCGATCCCGCTCGACGACGCCAGCTGCGACGGTGCCCTCTCGACCTTCACCCTGTGCACCATCCCGGGTGTCGACGATGCCCTCGCCGAGATCCTCCGGGTGCTCCGCCCGGGTGGGCGCTTCCACTTCCTCGAGCACGGGCTCGCACCCGATCCATCCGTCGCCACGTGGCAACGACGGCTCGAGCCGATCCAGAAGCGACTCGCCGACGGCTGCCACCTCACCCGCGACCCGGCCGAGCTGATACGCGCCGCCGGCTTCGAGATCGACCACCTCGAGTCGCGGTACGCCACCGGGCCGAAGCCGTGGACCTGGATGACCGAAGGTGTTGCCCGCAAGGCCGACTGAACGACAGCCGCACCCGGTCCCGGTTGTGGGATCAGTGCAGGTCGCGCCGTCGGAAACCGACGACACCGGCGACGGTGAACACGACCGCAACGGCCGCGAGCACGACGAGCGGGGTGGGGTCGAGGGCGATGCCCGGGAGCTTGGGCGTGTGGGCGAACGGCGACACCTCGATGATGCGTTCGGGGAGTTGGAGCAGGGCACCGATCTCGCTCAGGAGCACGAAGCCGACGAGCGCGACCCAGCCGGCGCCTGCGACGCGGGGCCCGATCCCGTACGCCGCCACCACGATCGACACGATCACCCACACGGCGGGCAGCTGGACGAGGGCCCCGCCGAGGATGGCGAACAGGTCGGCGATCTCACCGCTCTGGCTGGCCCGGGAGGCCCCGGCGCTGAGGCCGACGGCACACGCGAGGACTGTGGTGCCGGCGATGGCCACCAGGAGGTGGCTGAGCACCCACCGGGTCCGGCTGACCCCGGTGGCCAGCAGCTGCTCGGCCCGCTCGGCGAGCTCTTCGGTGCGGAGGCGGAGCGCGGCGTGCACGCCGTAGGCGGCGATCACCAGACCGACCACGCCGAGCTCGGCCGCGAGGTAGGCGTCGACGATCCCCTTCTCGCCACCGAGCCGGCGGATGACGTCCTGCCCGGTCGGGGTGTTCAGGAACGAACCGACGTCACCGGCGACCCCGCCGACCACGACACCGACGATGGCGAACGCCACGGCCCAGACCAGGAGGGTGCCCCGTTCGAGGTGCCACGCGAGGCCCAGCGGACCCCGGAGCCAGCGGCTGGCGTGGGCGGGCCCCGGTCGATCGGCGATGAGTCCCGCACCGAGGTCCCGCCGCGCCGCAAGGACGAAGGCTCCCGCCGTCGTCACGACCGCGAAGCCGATGGGCAGCAACAGGACGGCCCAGCTTTCCCCGGCGAAGGCGCGCACCGCGTGCACCCACCCGAGCGGCGATGCCCAGGTGAGCCACGAGAGGCGGTCGCTGGTGTCGCCGATCGCCCGCAGGATGTAGGCCAGACCGAGGGCGCCGATGCTGATCGCCGTCGTCCCGCGGGCCGTCCGGGAGATCTGCGCGGCGAGCGCGGCGATGCCGGTGAACGCCAGACCCGCGCCGGCCCAGGCCGCGCCGAACGCGAGCGACCCGTCGGCCGGTAGCCCCGACGCGATCAGGCCGACGGCGGCGAAGGAACCGATCACCACGCTGGCGATCACGGCGATGGTGACCGATGCGGCGACCGGGGCGCGGCTGGCGACCACGGTTGCCCGCAGCAGCTCGAGCCGCCCGGCCTCCTCGTCGGCGCGGCTGTGGCGCACGGTGATCACGATCGCGAGGATCGCCACCGCCGCCGCACCGAACGCCGTCATCTTGACCATGGCGATCGCGCCCAGCGAGGTCGGGTCCTCGATGCGACCGAACATGGCAACCAGCGCCGCGGAGCTGTTGACCGCCTCCGCGGCGGTCACCCTCGACTCGGCGGTCGGGTAGACACCGGTCACGGCGCTCGCCGAGGCGACGACGACGAGCACCAGGATCGCCGTCCACGCCGGGATCATCACCCGGTCGCGCCGCAGGCCCAGGCGGATCAGCTGCCCGGTGCCCTCGAAGTCACCCATCGGCGGGCTCGTCGCGACGCGCCCGTTCGTCCACGACCTCCTGAGCGCCGTAGTGACGCAGGAAGAGGTCCTCGAGGGTCGGCGGATGGCTGGTGAGCGCGGTGACCCCGGCGTCGGTGAGTCGTTGGAGGACGCGGCCGAGCACGGCGTCATCGACCTGGCACCGCACCCGGAACCCGGAGGTCTCGAGATCGCTGATCTCGAGGTCGAGGACCCCGGCC
>JBBSTY010000067.1:0-21337 GCA_038235385.1 Acidimicrobiales bacterium
CCATCTACGCACTCGCGGCCGTCGGCACGACCATCATCCTCGGCAACGTCACCAACGACGTCATCGTGCCGGCCTTCACCACCGGCACGACCGCAGACCAGGTCCGGGGGGCGGCGCTCGCGCTGCTCGCCGCCGGCTGGGTCCGGGCCCTGTCGATCGTGCTGCGTCGCTACTTCGCCGCCCTCACGACGTTTCGAACCCAGGCTCGTCTCCGGCGCGAGGTCACCGGCACCTACCTCGAGGTGCCGATGCGGTTCCACCGCTCGCAGCCCACCGGATCGCTGCTCGCCCACGCCGATGCCGACATCCTCGGCGCCACCGAGCTCCTCAACGCGTTCCCGTTCACGGTCGGCGTGCTCGTGCTGGTGGTCTTCGCCGTCATCAGCCTGATCCAGGTCGACCTCGGGCTCACCGTCGTGGCCCTGCTCCTCTTCCCGACGCTCGCCCTGGTCAATCGCATCTACACGTCGCGCGTCGAGGCTCCGGTGGCGCAGGTCCAAGAGCGCGTCGGGCAGGTGTCCCGGGTCGCGCACGAGAGCTTCGACGGCGCGTTGGTGGTGAAGACCCTCGGTCGGGCACCGCAGGAGATCGAGCGTCTGGGCCGGCGAGCCGACGATCTGCGCGACGCTCGGATCCAGGTGGGGCGCATCCGGGGCACCTTCGAACCCACCATCGACGCCATCCCCAACATCGGCATCATCGTCCTCCTGCTGATCGGCTCGTGGCAGGTCAGCGAGGGCACGCTCGACACCGGTGATCTGGTGCAGGGCGTGGCCCTGTTCAGCCTCCTGGCCTTCCCGATGAGGGTCGTGGGCTTCTTCCTCCAGGAGATGCCGCGGGCGGTTGTCTCGATCGCCCGCATCGACCGCGTCCTGGCCGAGATCCGCTCGCCCGAGCCCACGACCGGCGTCGCCCTCCCGCCCGGTCCGCTCGCCGTCTCGTTCGACCACGTCGGCTTCGCCTACGACGCGGGGGTCGACGTCCTCGAGGACCTGACCTTCCGCGTCGCCGCGGGTGAGACCGTGGCCATCGTCGGATCGACGGGTGCCGGCAAGAGCACGCTCTGCGACCTGCTGGTGCGCCTCGCCGACCCCTCGAGCGGCACCGTCCGCATCGGTGGGGTGGACGTGAGCGAGGTCGCGCCCGCTGAGCTGCGCGCCGCGGTCGCCATGGTGTTCCAGGAGACGTTCCTCTTCGCCGAGTCGATCCGCGACAACGTCGCCATGGGAGGACCCCACGACGACGCCGCCATCCGGGCCGCGATCCGCACCGCTCGGGCGGAGCGGTTCGTCGACGTGCTGCCCGAGGGCCTCGACACCGTGGTGGGCGAGCGCGGCGTCACGCTCTCGGGCGGCCAACGCCAACGGATCGCGCTGGCGAGATCGCTGCTCCGGAGCCCCCGGGTGCTCGTGCTCGACGACGCCACCTCGGCGGTCGACCCGCTCGTCGAAGCGGAGATACTCGCCGGACTGCGCGCCACCCTCGACACCACCACGCTCGTCGTGGCCCACCGCGTCTCCACGATCGAGCTCGCCGATCGGGTGATCTTCATCGACCGGGGTCGGTTGGTGGCCACCGGGACCCACCGCGATCTCGTCGAGGCCGAGCCCGCCTACGCGCGGATCGTGCAGGCCTACGAGACCGGAGCGCCGACATGACCGCCGTGGGCTCGCACCCGGCCGAGCCCGACGATTCGGTCGGGGGCGGTCCCTCGGGGGCCGGGGGGCCCGACCCGAGCGAGCGGACGGCCGACACCGACCTCGAACGCGGTCCCGAGGGCGGCCTCGCCGCCTTCGCCGAGGAGAAGCACGACGCCGGCACCCAGGTGATCCACCCGGCCGACGTCGACGATCTCGCCGCCGACCTGGCCGACCACGAACCCGCTCCCGACGATCGGGCCGCCGACGGCGGCGCCATCGACGTGCTGCGGCGCGGTCTGGCGGCGAGTCCCGAACTGCGCGTCGGGCTCCGGTTCACGGTGCTCATGGCGGTGTTCACCGCCGCCGGCCGGATCGTGATCCCGGTGCTGATCCAACAGATCCTGGACAAGGGCATCCTCGGCGACGAGGGCTTCCGACCGGGCTTCACGCTCACGGCATGTGGCATCGCCCTCGCGGTCACGATCGGGGTGGCGTTGCTCAGCCGCGTCACCTACATCCGACTGGTCACCGCCGCGGAGACCATGTTGCGGAACCTGCGGGTGCGCACCTTCGCGCACGTGCACCGGCTGAGCGTGGCCGACCACAACGAGGCCAAGCGGGGCCTCCTGACGGCGCGTGTCACGAGCGACATCGAGACCATCGCCCGGTTCGCGCAGTGGGGCGCGGTGGCGTGGGTGGTCAACAGCGTCGTGATCGTCGGTGTCCTGGCCGTCATGGCCGTGTACCAGTGGCGCCTCGCCCTGATCACGATCGTCGCACTCGTGCCGCTCCTCCCGTTGATGCGGGTGCTCCAGCGCAAGCAGCTCCGGGCCTACGACGTGCAGCGCACCCGGGTGAGCGACACCATGTCGGCCATCTCCGAGAGCGTGATGGGCGCCGGTGTCATCCGCTCCTACGGCATCATCGGGCGGTCGAGGCGCCGCCTCGACCACGCCATCGATCAGCAGTCCCGGGCCGAGACCCGCGCCGCCCGCTACTTCGCCCTCATGTTCCCGCTGGGCGACCTGTTCGGCTCCCTGGCGCTCGCCGCCGTGCTCGCCGCCGGCGCGTGGTGGGGTCCCGCCTGGGGGATGGACGCCGGTTCGCTGGTGGCCTGCCTGTTCCTGGTGAACCTCGTGCTGTCGCCGGTGGCCGAGCTCGCCGAGATCCTGGACCAGACCCAGACCGCCATCGCCGGGTGGCGCAAGGTTCTCGACGTGAACGACATCCCGGTCGAGATCATCGAACCGGATCCGGGGGTGGTGCTCCCACCCGGCCCGATCGAGGTGCGGGCCGAGGGAGTCGAGTTCGCGTACCGCGAGGGCGGTCGGGTGCTCCACGGCGTCGACCTCGTGCTCCCGGCGGGCATCGACGTCGCGGTCGTGGGCGAGACCGGGTCGGGGAAGACCACCTTCGCCAAGCTGCTGTGCCGCCTGGCCGACCCGACGGCGGGACGCATCCTGCTGAACGGCACCGACCTCCGGCACCTGGCGCCGGACTGTCGTCACGAGGCGGTGCGGATGGTTCCCCAGGACGGCTTCCTGTTCGACGCGACGCTGCGCGACAACGTCAGGATGGGACGTGTCGGGGCATCGGCAGCCGACGTCGACGACGCGTTCGTCCGACTCGGTCTGGACTGGTGGGTCGAGCGCCTCGCCGACGGGCTCGACACCGAGGTCGGCGAGCGTGGCGAGAACCTCTCGGTGGGGGAGCGCCAGCTCGTCGCGCTGGCACGCGCGCAGCTGGCGGACCCCGGTCTGCTGATCCTCGACGAGGCGACCTCGGCCGTCGATCCCGAGACCGAGCGCGCCCTGGCCACGGCGTTGGCCCGTTTGGCCGCCGGGCGGACGACGGTGAGCGTGGCCCACCGCCTCTCGACCGCCGAGGCCGCGGATCTGGTGCTGGTGTTCGATGGTGGCCGGCTCGTCGAGCGGGGTCATCACGACGAGCTCGTTGTGCTCGGCGGCCGCTACGCCGCCCTGTACCGCAGCTGGCTGGGCAACACCCGATCGCCCGGCGCCGACGAACCGGACCGAGCCCACTGACCCTGCGCCGTTTTCCGTCGGCGAAGAGGCGGTGAGTAGATTCGACGGGGCGTGGTGTCGGGCCTCCGGGCCGCCACCGGGCGCCCGTCGTCCCCCTTCCCAGGAGTCTGATCGTGAGCTCCACCGATCCCGTCCGCGTCGCTGTCTCCGGAGCCGCAGGACAGATCGGCTACAGCCTCCTGTTCCGCATCGCGAGTGGGCACCTGCTCGGTCCCGATCAGCCGGTGATCCTGCACCTGCTGGAGATCACCCCGGCGCTCGACGCGCTCAAGGGCGTCGTGATGGAGCTCGAGGACTGCGCCTTCCCGCTGCTCGGCGGCGTCGTGCAGAGCGACGACGCCAACGTGGCGTTCGACGGGGTCAACTACGCGCTGCTCGTCGGCAGCCGCCCCCGTTCGAAGGGCATGGAGCGCAAGGAGCTGCTCGAGGCCAACGGTGCCATCTTCACCGTGCAGGGCAAGGCGCTGTCGGACAACGCGGCCGACGACATCCGTGTCCTCGTCGTGGGCAACCCGGCGAACACCAACAGCCTCATCGCCATGAACAACGCACCGAACATCCCGAACGAGCGCTTCACGGCCATGACCCGCCTCGATCACAACCGGGCGATGGCCCAGCTCGCCATCAAGACCGGCACCACGGTCAACGACATCACGAAGATGACCATCTGGGGCAACCACTCGGCCACCCAGTACCCCGACCTGTTCCACGCCGAGGTCAACGGCACGGTCGCCGCCGACCTGGTCGACGACCAGGCCTGGATCACCGACACGTTCATCCCGACCGTGCAGCAGCGGGGCGCGGCCATCATCGAGGCGCGTGGGCTCTCGAGCGCGGCGTCGGCGGCCAACGCGGCGATCGACCACGTGCACACGTGGGTGACCGGCACGGCCGAGGGCGACTGGGTCTCGATGGCCATCCCGTCCGACGGCAGCTACGGGGTGCCCGAGGGGCTCATGTCGTCGTTCCCGGTCACCACCGAGGACGGCACCTACACCATCGTCGGCGGCCTCGAGCACGACGAGTTCTCCCAGACCAAGATCGACGCCACCGTGGCCGAACTGGTCGAGGAGCGCGACACCGTCGCCGAGCTCGGCCTCATCTGATCGGCGCGCCCGTCGCGTCCGCAGGGCGCGTCGGAGCACCGCTTGCCACCGCTGCGGCGGGGCCGAGCTCGTTCCGGGCTACTTGAGGAACTTGCTCGTGGTGTTGTCGGCGAGGACCTTGCCGCCGGTCTGGCAGGTGGCGCAGTAGTTGACGGTGTAGCGGTTGTACTCGACCGCCCGGATGGTGTCGCCGCACACCGGGCACGCCTCGCCGGCGCGGCGGTGCACCGCGGCCGTGCGGTCCTTCGACGAGCTCATCTCGGTCCTGCTGCGCTCGTCGGCGAGCGATTCCGCGATGCACGCGCCCATGGCGACGAAGAGCCGTTCGGACTCGTCGTCGTTGAGCTTGGCCGCGCCGGCGAAGGGCGACAGGCAGGCCCGGTGGCAGATCTCGTTGGCCAGCCGACGCCCGATGCCGGCCACGATCCGTTGGTCGCGCAGGAGCCCGTGGATGCGCATCGAGTGCGCGGCGAGCAGCCCGCGGAAGGTGGCGAGGTCGAGGTCGTCGGCGTCGGGGCCGAGTCCGACGAACGGCTCGGTGCCCGTGAGGTCCGAGCCGGCGGGGATGACCCAGATGCCGGCACGCTTCTCGGTGCCCGCCTCGGTGAACATGATGGCGGACCCGTCGTCGAAGACCCATCGGGCCAGGCCGCCACGGGGCTTCTTGGCCTGCTTGGCGTCGGGCACCAGACGGCCACCCTGCATCAGGTGGATGACGAACCACACCGAGTCGAACTCGACCAGGAGGTACTTGCCGCGCCGGTCGACGGTGCGCAGCGTCTCCCCGATCGCCGATTCCGGTGGCGGCGAGAAGGTCTTGAGCGCGGTGAACGACAGCGGGACGAACCGGGCCAGCACCTTCCCGACGAGCTCGTCGGCGAGCCGCTCGGCGTGGGCCTGGATCTCGGGGAGCTCCGGCACCGCGCTCAGGCTCCGCGCTCGGGACCGGCGTCGGAGCCGTCCGTGTCGCGCCGCAGCGCGGCGGTGCAGTCGTCGATGTCGGACAGCAGCGCCTGGTGGGTGATCAGGGCGCGCACATCGCCGCCGAGACGCAGCCGCCCGGCCATGAACGCCTTCAGGGCGCTCTCGCGGTTGTGGGCGATGTCGGCAGCGGTGACGCGATCGGTCCGGAGCGTGACGTCCGCGTCGGTCCGGGTTCCGCGCTCCACCCGGTTGTCGCCGTGATCGAGGACGATCGAGTAGGCGCGGTGGTCGCCGTCGGGATCCTCGACGAGGTAGGTGATGACGAGACGAGTCGCTGCCGTCGCCTCGGCCAGCCCGGTGTGCTCACGCACGACGTCGTCGAACGCGGAGATCCAGTCGTCGCTCAGGTGTTCCATGGCCGTGCCAGCGTATCGATCGCCACGGCGGCCTCCGGCCCCGGCCCGGCACGGGAACCCGTGGCGTCGGGAGCCGACGGTACGCTGGGGCCATGGGATTCCTCGATGATCTCCAGCGCGGCGCCGGCAACCTCACCAAGTCGGTGTCGGGCACGGTCGACGACACCCAGGCCCGCTTCCGCTCCGATGCGCTCCTGCACGACTACGGACTGCTCGTCTTCCGTCAGCAGACCGGCACGTCGCTGCCCAGCGACCCCGCCGAGCTCGAGCGGGTCTGGAACGACCTCCACTCCCACGTCGCCGCCCACCCGACGTTGGTCCCGACCCTCAAGACCACCGTCGCTCCGCCCCCACCTCCGCCGGGCGCCCAACCCCCGCCGCCTCCGGGTTCGGTCGCACCGCCGGGGCCGCCGCCTCCGGGTGCGGTCGCACAGCCGGGTCCGCCGCCTCCGGGTTCGGTCGCACAGCCGGGGCCGCCGCCTCCGGGTGCGGTCGCGCAGCCCGGTCCCCCGATCCCGGGTGCGGTCGATCAGGCCCCGGCTGCGGGTTCGGCCGACCCCTCCGAACCGCCACCCCCACCTCCGAGCTGACCGGGCGGCGCGGCCTCCTGGGCCGCGCGAGGCTGCGGGGATGGATCTCCCCGTGCCCACGCCCGCCGATGAGCGCCATCACGAGCCCGACGCCGATCCCCTGTGGAGCGAGTCGCACTACCTCGACTTCTTCGCCCCCGACGCCTCGGTGGGGGGATACGTGCGCGTCGGCCGCTACCCGAACCTGGGGGTCATCTGGTACTGGGCGTGCGTGGTGGGCGCCGACCGCACGCTGGTCACGATCATCGACCACACGGTTCCGATCCCCGCGAACCCGGCGTCGCTCGAGATCCGAGCCGACGGGCTGTGGGCGGATCACAACATCGAGACGCCGTTCGATCACCTGTCGCTCGGGCTGGAGGGGTTCGGCCTGGCCCACGACGATCCTGCCGAGGTGTACGGGGTCGGCTTCGGCGATCGGACCCCGATCGCCTTCGACCTGGAGTGGGAGCGCGACGGCGAGGTGTTCCGCTGGCCCGATGCCGTTCCCCGCTACGAGATCCCGTGTCGGGTGCACGGCGAGATCCTGCTCGGCGACGAGACCATCGAGCTCGACGGCTTCGGCCAGCGCGACCACTCGTGGGGACACCGCGACTGGTGGACGAGCGGCTGGTGCTGGACGGCCTTCCGGATGGACGACGGCGCCCGCTTCCACGCCGTCACCACCAAGCCGAGCTCCGGCTTCGCCATCGGCTACGACCAGGAACCGGGGATGGCCGCTCCGGGCTTCGACCTGGTGACCACCTTCGAGGCCGACGAGGTGCTCGGCGCCGAAGCCATCCCCATCGCCGTCGACCTCACCATCAACGCCCGCTCGTTCGCTGTCGAGCCGGTGGCGTGGTCGCCGGTCCTGCTCACCCACTCCGACGGTCGCGAGGCTCGCTTCCCCCGGGCCCTGGCCCGGTTCACCGAGCACGGAGGCGACGACGACGGGCGCACCGGCCTCGGCTGGATCGAGTTCAACCAGCCGCCATCGGCCTGACCTGCGGTCGCGCTGCGGCTCGAGCTCGGCATGCACGGGCCCCATTGCGGTCCGCGGCCCGGTTCCCGCCGCAGGTTTCGGCGGGCCGGGTCGG
The DNA here is from genome assembly GCA_038235385.1 of Acidimicrobiales bacterium. Taxonomy (GTDB): domain Bacteria; phylum Actinomycetota; class Acidimicrobiia; order Acidimicrobiales; family Acidimicrobilacustridaceae; genus JBBSTY01. Next base: position 7,798 of record JBBSTY010000067.1, read on the forward strand.
GGGGATAGCCTGAAAAACCGGCAGCGGCCTGCTTTTCAGGTTGCGCCGCCCCGTCCCCAGCGCGAGCTGTCGAGCCCCGGAGACCTCCATGTCGGCCGATCCCACCCCCACCGAGAGCACCGACACGATCGTTGCCGACCGCGACGGGTCCGAGCCCGAGCCGGAAACCGCTCGCGTCGCCGGCGACGCCGTGCTGGTGGTGAGCGTGGATGCCCTGGCCACGGTGCTCGAGGTGCGAGACGCCGAGGACGATGCCGGGTCACTGTGCCTGCGGGTGGAGATCATCGGGGTGAACGGCGTCGACTTCACCTACGACCTGGGCTTCGAGCGCATCGACGGGCTCCAGGGCGAGCACAACGTCTACACCCAGCGCAACCTCACCATCGCCATCCCCGTCGACTCGGTCGATCGCCTGCGTGGCGCGGTGCTCGGCATCCCGGCGAACCCGGCCCAGGGTGGACTGGTCATCCGCAACCCCAACCGGCCCGACCCGATGGATGGGGTCAAGGACCTGGTGCTCACCGGCGACATCGCCGAGAAGGTCACCACGCTGCTCGCCGAGGTCGTCAACCCCGGCCTCGCCATGCACGGCGGGTTCACCTCGCTGCTCGGGGTCGAGGGCACCCGCGTGTTCCTCACCATGGGCGGCGGTTGCCACGGGTGCTCGATGAGCGCGGCCACCATGGTCCAGGGCATCCAGACCGCGATCAACGAGGCCATCCCCGAGGTCACCGAGGTCATCGACGCCACCGACCACTCGGCCGGCGAGAACCCCTTCTACAGCTGACCGTCGCCGACGACTCGTCCTCGTCCGCGTCGACGTCGTCCGGGGCCGGTCCGGATCGCTCGACCGTGGGTCACCCGCAGGTGTTGACCCCGCTCACCACGTAGTCCGGCCCGTCGCCGCCGGCCGACGGCCCGACATCGACACGGACACCCGAGTTCCGCTCCCGCCACATCCACGCCCGGCGCCGGGCGTGGTTGCCATCGCCCCCATCCTCGTCCTCCATCAGATCGACGTCGGGGGGTCGGGGAGCGTCGACGATCGGCTCGAAGTCGACGGGTCGGGGGACGTCGACATCGTGCCCGATGGCGGCAGCCATGGCCGCCTGCGCCTCGACGGCCCCTCCCTGGGTGAACCAGGCATCGAACGCCCCGTCGGGCGTGGCGGCCACGGGCGAGCCGATCCGTCCCGCGAGCGTGCAGAACAGGTCCGGCTCGGGTTGGACCGCCCGCCAGGCGAAGGCGCCGCCGAGCCCGATCAGCACCACGATGATCACGACGACCGTGGGGCGGGGGTGGCGGAAGTCGAACCGGTTGCCGCGCGGGTAGCGGGGAGCAGCGTCGCCGTCGGCATGCGCGTGGTTCGAGGCGTCCGACGGCGTGGCGTCGGGTGACGGGTCGGCGTTGCCGTGCTCGGGGTCGCGGGACATCGAGATGGACGCCGCCTACAGGTTGGCGGGGTTGGTCTTGTCGGCGTGGACGAGCGACAGGGCCGACGCCGTGATGCCGGCTGCGTCGAGGCCGAGGTCGGCGAAGATCGCGTCGGGCTTGCCGTGGGCGAGGTAGGCGACCGGCGTGCCGAGCACCCGCACCGAGGGCGACTGCTCCGAGCCCAGGGTGATCTCGGCGAGCTGGTCGGCCACCGACGAGCCGATCCCTCCTTCGCGGAGCCCGTCCTCGGCGGTGAGCACGAACCGGTGGCGGGCGGCGTCGAAGAGCATCTCGCGGTCGAGCGGCTTGATGCAGCGGGCATCCCAGACGGTGACCGACACGCCGTCGGCCTCGAGGGCGTCCGCCGCAGCCATGGTGGCGTCGAGCATCTGGCCGACCGAGATGATGCAGAGGTCGTCGCCGCTGCGCAGCTTGCGCCCCTTGGACCCGACGCCGACGTCGTCGCCGCCTGCGGCGCACGGCGCGCCGCGCGACCAACGGATCGACACCGGTCCGGGGTTGGGGCCGTTCACGATGGTCATCGCCTCGTCGAGCATCACCTGCAGCTCGCGGTACGAGGACGGGGCGAACATGGTCATGCCCGGGACCTTGGAGAGCAGCACCATGTCGAGCACACCGTGGTGCGAGGCGCCGTCGTCGCCGGTGACGCCGGCGCGGTCGATGCAGAAGATCACCGGCTGGCCGTGGAGGCCGACGTCGTAGGTGACCTGGTCGATGGCGCGGGTGAGGAACGTCGAGTACACGGCCACGACCGGGCGCAGTCCGCCCATGGCCATGCCCGCCGCCGAGGTGACCGCGTGCTGCTCGGCGATGCCGACGTCGAACATGCGCCCGGGGAAGCGGTCGCCGAAGGGCAACAGGCCGGTGGAGTCGGGCATCGCCGCGGTGATGGCGACGAGCTCGGGGTGCTCCTCGCCGATCTTGATGAGCTGCTCGGTGAAGGCGGCGGTGTACGAACCCGGCTTGGCGCCCCCCATGTCGTGGAGGCGCTTGATCGGATCGTTCAGGGCGGGGCCGTAGCCGCGCCCCTTCTCGGTGAGCACGTGCACCCCCTGCGGGCCCGACATCTTCATGGCGTTGCGCAGCGCACGCTCGAGCGCCTCGATGTCGTGGCCGTCGAAGGGGCCGGTGTAGCGGACACCGAGGGTCTCGAAGAACTCCGGTGGCTCCCACATCTCGCGCACGGCCGCCTTGGTGGCGTCGATGCCGCGCTCGAGCTGGGCGCCGACGAGCGGGACCTCTTGGAGGATCTTCTCGATGCGCGCCTGCCGGCGCATGTAGGTGGGGTTGTTGCGGATGCGGGCGAGGCTGTCGCCCAACTTGGAGACGGTGGGCGCGTACGAGCGGCCGTTGTCGTTGAGGACGATGATGCAGTCCCGGCCCGAGTGGCCCAGGTTGTTGAGGCCCTCGAACGCCATGCCGCCGGTCATCGATCCGTCGCCGATGACGGCGATCACGCGCCGATGGCTGCCCTGGCTGGAGGCCTCGGCGGTGGCCATGCCGTGGGCGTAGGAGAGGATGGTCGACGCGTGGCTGTTCTCCACCCAGTCGTGCTCGGATTCGCTGCGACTCGGGTATCCGGAGAGGCCGCCGGTCTCGCGCAGGTGCTCGAAGGCGTCGCGCCGGCCGGTGACGATCTTGTGGACGTAGGCCTGGTGTCCGGTGTCCCAGAGCACGATGTCGCGTGGGGACTCGAAGACCCGGTGCAGGGCGAGGGTGAGCTCGACCGCGCCGAGGTTGGATCCGAGGTGGCCGCCGTGGGCGTTGACCGAGTCGACGATGAACTGGCGGATCTCGACCGACAGGGTCGCGAGGTCCTCGTAGCTGAGGCGCTTGAGGTCCGCCGGGGAGTCGATGGTCTCGAGGATCATGGTCAGGTCAGGTGCTCCGGTGGGGAGGGCACCCGGGGGTCTCGCCAGGGGTGCGCAAGGTGTCCACGGTACCCGCTCGCCGGCGGGACGTCGTGACGTGCCGCGAATCTTCTCCACAGGCGGTCGTGGCCGACATCACCGTGGTGAGGTGGTCGGCCCGGACGGTGCGACATCGGGGTGGTCGGGGTGGCGGGGGGGTGCCCGCACGAACGCCGGTGCACCGGCGAGGCTCACGATCAGGTTCAGCGCGAAGAGGGACAGGCCCAGGGCGATGGCCTGGGACTCGGGCACCCCGAGGGGACCGAGGAAGGTGACGAAGGCCAGCTCGCGCACGCCGACGCCGCTGATCCCGACCGGGAGCACCTGGGCGATCAGCACGGCGGGGTAGAACGCGAGCAGCACGCCGACGCCGACGCCGTCGATGCCGAGCGCTCGGGCAGCAGCGGCGGCCGCGAGGACCAGGACGAACTGGTAGGCCATCCCGACGGCCACGACCTCCGCAGCGGCGCGCGGGGACCGGCGGAGCTTGGTGACGCCCAGGTGCACGGCGCCCAGGAACCGTCGCCACCCCTGCCGGTCGGCGAAGCGCCCGCCGAGGCGGGGGTGGACGGCGACGATCCCGATCGCCAGGAGGGTGACGAGGGTGCCCGCGGCGATGACGAGCGCCAGGGTGGAGCGGTGATCGACCTCCAGGAGCTCGGGGTCGAGGGCGAAGCCGATGAAGGTCAGCAGCGGAAGGACGAGCCAGCCGGTGAGCCGCTCGATGGTGACCGACGCGAAGCTGTCGGCCGCGTCGCCGGTCTCACGGGCCAGTCGACTGATGCGGAGCACGTCGCCGCCGATCGTGGTGGGAAGCACGTTGGACACGAACTGACCGGCGAAGTACCAGCTCACGAGGTGGCCGAACCGGTTGGGCACGCGCATGCCCGCGAGCACCTGGCGCCAGCGTGCGGCCGACAACACGACGCCGGCCGCGGTGAGGGCGAGCGCGATCGCCGACCACGCACCCACCTGGGCGCTCCACTCGGGCACCAGGTCGGCGAGCGAGACACCGGCGAGCTGGTGGATCAGGTACCAGAGCATCGCCGCCGAGACGGCGATGCGCAGCGGCAGGACCCACCACCGACGCGGCTTGGGCGGCGCATCGACGACCCCGACCAGGTCGGTCTCGAGTCGGGCGGCGATGGTGTCGGGGTCGTCCGGCCCGAACACGGGGTCGGGAACCGAGGCGGGGTCGGAACCGGTCGGAGCCGGCGGAGGGTCGGGGTCGCGGTGCACGGGGTGGCAGCTGATCAACGCAGACGATCCGTCCGGACCGTGGCGCGAGTGTACGGTCGGAGGCTTCGTCGTCCCCGGTCCGGCACGGGGCGACGGCGACCGCGGTGCGCCGACGCGACCTGTCGTCTAGCGGGTCTTGTCGAGGAAGCGTTCGGTCTCGACGACGACCCGGGTGACGCGACCGACGGCGATGAGGCCCCGGTCGTCGTTGACCGACACGGTGAAGATGATGCGCCGACCGGTGACCTTCTCGACCGTGGCCTCGGCGGTGACCGTTCGGCCCACCCCGGTGGGCGCGAGGTGGTCGAGCTGCACCTGCATGCCGACCGTGGTCTGATCGTCGTCCATGGCGTGCTCGACGGCCTTGAACGAGGCCTCTTCGCACAGCGCGACGACCCGGGGGGTCGCCAGCACGTCGACGATGCCGGTCCGCTGCGACACGGCCGTGTCGGCGTCGGCGACGATGAGCTCGACTTCGGCGCTCAGACCGGGTTTCACGGGCACCGGGGTACGATAGGCACCCGCTCGCCCTCCGGGCCAACCGCCGTGGGCGACGGTTCGGCGGTGCGAGCCCGGCCCGTCGCGGGCGTCGGGTCCACGAATCAGAGAAGAGGGGCGTGTGATCGAAGAAGCGGTGATCAGCCGGGTGCTCGGCACGGCGATGCAGACGGGCGGCGACTTCGCCGAGGTCTTCGCCGAGGACAAGCGCTCCTCGTCGGCGATGCTCGACGACGGCAAGGTCGAAGAGCTCACCTCCGGTCGCGACCGAGGCGCTGGCATCCGGGTCGTCGTGGGCGACACCACCGGGTTCGCCCACACGGCCGATCTGAGCGAGGCGGGTCTCACCGCCGCTGCCCAGGCGGCCGCCGCGGCAGCTCGCAGCGGTGGCGGCGGCACCAACACCGTGGCGCTCACCCGCACCGAGCACGCCCGCGGGTACGACATCGAGATCTTCCCCGAGGACGTCGCCAAGGCCACCAAGGTGGAGCTGCTCACCCGGGCCGACGACATCGCCCGCAGCGCGGGTTCGGCGATCACCCAGGTGTCGGCCAACTACGGCGACAGCCGGCGGCGGATCCTGGTGGCCAACACCGACGGCGTCCTCACCGGCGACGACACCGTGCGCACCGTGTTCTCGGTCTCGTGCGTGGCCACCGGCGACACGGGCATGCAGACCGGCCGCGAGTCCATCGGCCACACCGTCGGCTTCGAGCTCTTCGATCGCTACGACGTCTCCGAGCTCGCCCTCCGGGCGGCCGAGCGGGCCATCACCAAGCTCGGTGCCCGGCCCGCTCCGAGCGGGCAGCTGCCCGTGGTGATCGGCGCGGGCGGCGGTGGCGTGATGTTCCACGAAGCCTGCGGCCACGGCCTCGAGGCCGATCTGGTCGGCAAGGGCGCGTCGGTGTTCCGCGGCAAGGTCGGTCAGCAGGTCGCGTCGCCGCTCGTGACGCTCGTCGACGACGGCACCATGGCGCGCGAGTGGGGGTGCTTCGCCATCGACGACGAGGGTCATCCCGCCCAGCGCAACGTGCTCATCCAGGACGGCGTGCTCACCGACTACATGTGGGACAACCTCCGAGCCCGCAAGGAGGGTCGGGCGTCGTCGGGCAACGGGCGCCGCCAGAGCTACCAGCACCTGCCCATGGTGCGCATGACCAACACCTACCTGCTCGACGGCGAGAGCGACCCAGCCGACATCATCGCCTCCACCAAGGAGGCGGTGTACATCAAGCACCTCGGCGGGGGTCAGGTGAACACGGCCACCGGCGACTTCGTCTTCGGGATGACCGAGGCCTACCTCATCGAGGACGGCGAGATCACCGAGCCGTTGCGCGAGGGCAACCTCATCGGCAACGGGCCCGAGGTCCTGCGCAACATCGACGCGGTGGGCAACGACTTCGCCATGGGCCCTCCGGGCACGTGTGGCAAGGACGGCCAGGGTGTGCCGGTCGGCGACGGCGTCCCCACGTTGCGGGTCACCGGGCTGACCATCGGCGGCACGGCCGCCTGATCGAGGCACCTCGCGTCCGCCGATGGGCGGGCCGCGGGGGACGAGCGTGAACGAGTGTGGAGCGGTGCCCGGGCACCAGAGGGGATCAGCGATGTTGGACGAGCTGTTGGCGATCGGCGACCGCGGGGTCGGGTTGGCGCAGGCCGGTGAGCAGGTGGAGGCGGTCGTGGTCAGTGCCCGCGACACCGAGATCCGTGTCTACGACCACGAGATCGAGTCGTTGTCGAGCGCCGAGAGCCAGGGCGTCGGCATCCGGCTGATCAAGGACGGCAAGCAGGGGTTCGCCTACGCGGGCACCCTCGATGCCGACGTGCTGGTCGAGGCGCTCGGCGAGGCGCGTGACAACGCCGCCTTCGGCACCTTCGACGAGTACCAGGGCCTGGCCGAACCCGACGGGGTCGAGATCCCCGAGCTCGACCTGTACCGCCACGAACTGGCGTCGTTCAGCACCGAGGCCAAGATCGAGCTCGCGCTGGAGCTCGAGCGGGCGGTCCTGGCCAGCGACCCGCGCATCTCGGGGATCGAGCAGGCCGAGTACTTCGACACCGACTTCAGCGGCGCCATCGTGTCCACCACCGGTGTGCGCAACGCCGGACGGGAGACGGTCTGCTACCTGTCCACCTACGCCATGGCCGAACAGGCCGGCGAGACCCAGACCGGGTTCGGGTTCTCGGTGGGCCGCGAGCCCGGCGTGCTCGACGTTGCGACCACCGCCGCCGACGCCGGCCGGCGCGCCACCCGGCTGCTCGGCGCCACCAAACCTGCGAGCGAGCGGCTGACGGTGGTGCTCGACCCGTGGGTCACCGCCCAGTTCCTCGGCATCCTCGGGTTCACCCTCAACGGCGAGGCCATGTTGAAGGGTCGATCGTTCTTCGCCGACCGCCTGGGTGACGAGGTTGCCAGCCCGGTGCTCACCCTCGTCGACGACCCCACCGACACCCGGGCGTTCTCGGCCACCGACACCGACGGCGAGGGCCTGGCGACCCGCCGCAACGAGCTCATCGTCGACGGCGTGCTGCAGATGTTCGTCCACAACGCCTACACCGCGCGCCGCGCCGGCACTGTTTCCACCGGGTCGGCGGTCCGGGGCGGGTTCACGTCCACGCCCGGCGTCGGCACCCAGGCGGTGTCGTTGCGCCCGGGCACGAGGAGCCAGTCGGAGCTGATCGGCGGCATCGCCGACGGCATCCTCGTCGCCGACGTCGCCGGCCTCCACTCGGGCGTCAACCCGATCAGCGGCGACTTCTCCACCGGTGCCGAGGGGCTGCGCATCCGCAACGGCGAGGTCGCCGAGCCGGTGCGGGAGTTCACCATCGCCTCCACCCTCCAGAAGATGCTCAGGGACGTCGCCGCCGTCGGCAACGACACCGAGTGGCTCCCGATGAGCAGCGCCGGCGTCACCCTCGTGATCGACGACGTCACGGTGTCGGGGGCGTGAGCGACGCCGTCGATCTGGAGGCGATCGCCGAGAAGATCGTCGCCCGCGCCCAGTCGGGGGAGGAGCTCGAGGTCTTCGTCGCGCGGGGCACCAACACCAGCGTCAAAGCCTACCGGGGCGAGGTCGAGTCGCTCACGTCGGCCACCTCGGCCGGCATCGGCATCCGCATCATCCGCGACCATCGCCAGGGCTTCGCCCATGCCGGTTCGCTCGATGCCGACGTGATCGACGACGTCCTCGCCGACGCCCGCGACAACGCCTCGTTCGGCGAGCCGGACGAGTTCAACGCGCTGGCCACCCCCGATGGGATCGCCGCGGTCGGGCAGGACCTCTGGCGCGACTCGCTCGCCACCTTCGACACCGACCGCAAGGTGGCGATGGCGCTCGAGCTCGAGCGTCTCGTCGTCGGTCGCGACCCGCGCGTCACCGGTGTGCGCACGGCGGCCTACGGCGATTCGAGCGCCGAGGCGGCGATCGCCTCCACCGCGGGGATCGTGCGCGGTTGGCGCGGCACCTACTGCAGCGCGTCGGTGCTGGCCCTCGCCGAGGCCGGAGGCGAGACGAAGACCGGCGGAGGCTCCGATGTCGGTCGCGAGCCGTCCGAGCTCGATCTCGACGAGGCGGCGTCCGACGCCGTCGACCGCGCCACCCGCATGTTCGGTGCCACCTCGGCTCCGTCGCAACGCCTCACCGTGGTCTTCGAGCCGCGCATGGCCGCCTCCATCATCGGCATCGCCGGCGGCACCCTCACCGGCGAGCGGGTGCTCAAGGGCCGCTCACCGTTCGCCGACCGGGCCGACGAGAAGATCGCCTCGGACGCGCTGGTGCTGGTGGACGATCCCACCGACGCCCGGTCGATGGGCGCCGATGCCTACGACGGTGAGGGGTTGGCCTGTCGGCGCAACCTCCTCATCGACCACGGTGTGCTCGCCGGCTTCCTCCACAACAGCTACACCGGGCGCCGATCGGGTACCGCCTCCACCGGTTCCGCCGTCCGTGGCTCCCGCTCGACCCCCGGCGTCGGGTGCCAGGCGCTGTCGGTGCTCCCCGGGTTGCGCTCGTTCGACGAGATCGTCGCGTCCATCGATCACGGCTTCCTGATCCAGTCCATGACCGGACTCCACTCCGGGGTCAACGCGGTGAGCGGCGACTTCTCCGTTGGTGCCGAGGGCCTCATGATCCGCCACGGCGCCATCGCCGAGCCGGTCCGCGAGATCACCGTCGCCTCCACCCTGCAACGCCTGCTGCTCGACATCACCGAGGTCGGCGCCGACCTCGAGTGGCTTCCCGGCGGCACCGGCAGCGCCACGCTCGTGATCGACGGGGTGTCGCTCGGCGGCAGCTGACCCACGGTCGGCCCGCTCGCCGTGGGCATGGCGACGTGCGTGGCGTCGACGCCGCAGATCGGGCCAGTAGGGTTGCGCCGCCCTCACCTCGGCACGCCGCGAGGGTTGCGATCCGCCGATGCCGCAGGAGCCCGCCCATGTCCGATCTGTCGAACCGCCTGTCCGCAACCGGCCGGCGGGCTCGCATCGGGGCCTGCCTCGTGCTGCTGGCGATCGTGGTGGGCGCGATCGGGGCGACCGCGGCCGCTGCGTCGACGCCCGGTGGTGCCGATCAGGCGGCGACGGCGTCGGCCCGCTTCGAGGCCACGTCGACCGATGCCACCGATCCGGGCGGGTACGGCGACAAGCTCACCCCCCTGAACGCGGTGATCCTCGGCGTGGTGGAGGGCGTCACCGAGTTCCTGCCCATCAGCTCGACCGGCCACCTCACCGTCGTCACCCGTCTCCTGGGCATCGGTACCGGCGCCGACGGTGCGGAGAAGGAGGCGGCCGATGCCTACGCCATCGTGATCCAGGCCGGGGCCATCCTGGCGGTCGTCGTCCTGTACTGGCGTCGTCTGCTGAGCATGCTGAACGGGTTGATCGGTCGGGACCCCGACGGTCGCCGTGTGCTGGTCAACCTCGTGGTCGCCTTCGTGCCGGCCGTCGTCGTGGCGCTGGTTTTCGAGGGGCCGATCAAGGAGCACCTCTTCGGTCCGGTGCCGATCGTGGCGGCGTGGACGGTCGGCGGCGTCGCGCTCCTGTGGCTCTCGTCGAGCTCGTGGTGGGAGCGCGAGCGCGAGGGCGGCCCGCTCGAGGCCATGGGTTGGCGTCAGGCGCTGATCATCGGCGCCGCCCAGTGCCTCGCCCTGTGGCCCGGGACCAGCCGGAGCCTCGTGGTGCTGGTCGCCGCCATCATCGTCGGGATGAGCCTCGGCGCCGCCGTGGAGTTCAGCTTCTTGCTCGGACTCGTCACCCTGTCGGCCGCCACGCTCTACGACGGCGCCAAGAGCGGCGGCGTGATCATCGAGCAGTTCGGGTTCTGGAACCCGGCTCTGGGGTTCGTCACCGCCTTCGTCGCCGCCGTGATCGCCGTCCGGTGGATGGTGGGGTACCTCCAGAACCACAGCTTGGCGATCTTCGGGTGGTACCGCCTCGGCGTCGCCGCCCTGACCGCCGTGCTCATCTTCACGAGCGTCCTCGAGGTCTGACCGGCCTCAGCCCGCCCCGTCGGGCGGGAGGGTGCTGCGAGGTGTCGCCGTCGTGGTGGTGCTCGGCGGCGGTGGCATCATGTCCGGCGTCACCTCACCGGTCGTGGCCACCGCGTCGTTGGTGCCGGCGCCGAGCAGGTTCACCGCGTCCACGGTGCGCAGGAACGAGTCGTTGTTGGTGTCGGGTCCGGCTTTGATGATCACGTAGCCCGGACGGCTGACGAACGTCGGGGTGTAGCGCGCCGCCGTGGCGACGAAGCGGCCGCCGGCCTGCTCGGCGAAGTCGAAGGAGTAGATCCCCCCGTCCTGGGTGGACGCCAGCAACCCGGCCGCTGGTGACTGGTTCGAGAGGAAGTTGCCCATGCCGTAGATCACGTACTTGTCGCCGATCTTCTGCATCGGCTGGATGACGTGGACGTGGTCGCCGAGGATCAGGTCGATGTCGGGCGACGCGAGGAGGCGGTTCGCCAGGTCGGTCTGGAAGAACGTTGGCTGGGCCTGGTACTCGGCCCCCCAGTGGAGGCTCACGACCACGATGTCGGCCCCCGCGGCTCGGACCGCGGCCGCGTCGGCGAGGACTTTGTCGGCATCGATGATGTTGACGATCCACGGCTTGCCGGCCGGCATCGGGATGCCGTTGGTGTCGGTGGCATAGGCGAGGTGGGCAACGGTGACGCCCTTGGCCTCGTAGCGCACCGCCCCGCCATCGGCGGCGTCGGCCTCGGTGCGGAAGCTGCCCGTGTGTCGGAGTCCGGCGGCATCGAGCACGTCGAGGGTGTTCACCACGCCGTCGCCGCCCTTGTCGAGCGTGTGGTTCGAGGCCGTGTCGCACCCGTCGAAGCCGGCGTCGGCCAGCGCCTGGGCGATCTCGGTGGGGGCGTTGAAGATCGGGTACCCGGCCACGTCGGTGTTGTCCGGCGAGATCGGCGTCTCCATGTGGCAGATCGCCACATCCGCCCCGCTGATCTCATCGGTGACCTCGGCGAACATGGGATCGAAGTCGTGCACCTGCCCGCCGCCGTTCGCCAGACCCGCAGCGTTCACCGGGGTGTGCATCAAGATGTCGCCCGAGCCGGCGATCGTGATCGTGCGGGGTGCGGCGGTGGTGGTCGCACCGTCTGCCGGAGCCGGCGACCCGTCGACCAGGGTGCCGTTCTCGACCGGCGCGCCGTTGTCGGACCCGCACGACACCAGCAACAGGGTGAGGAACGCGGTCACGCACAGCGCGACGAGAGCGGTCGGAGCGGTCGGGCGGCGCGCGGACATCGTTCCAACCTACCGGGACCGATTCGACGTCACGTCTAGGTCCGACGACCCACCCGATCCACCCCCGTCCACCGGGTGGCGCGCCCACCGGGGTGGTCAGGGCCCGCGCACGGCGAGCACCACGGTGGTGGCGACGAGCGCGGCGGCGACGTGCGGCGCGTCGCGTGCGTCGACGGCGACGGTGACGCGCCGATCGTCGACGGCGACGACGACGGCCGAGTCCGTCAGGCGGTCGGCCGCGTGGCCGGGCCTCGAGACGTCGGTTGCGGGTGGGAGGGCGAACAGCTGCACGTCCTGACCGACCACGGTCGGGGGGAGCCGATCGTCGGCCGGAAGCGCGAAGGACGTCCAGCCCGGTGGGGTCGCGGCGGCCACGCCGAGCAGGCCGTCGGGGGCGAGCCGTGCACGAACCACGGGTTCGCCGGCGACGATCACCGACGTGACCTGACGGCCCACGACCCGGTCGGGGTCGTCGATGGCGCCATCGGGGACGGCGACGTTCGGCACGGCGCGGACGCCGACCTGATCGGCCCCGACGATCGTGCCGGGTTCGAGCTCGACGCTGGCCACCACGACCGTGGCCGTGTCGGTCCCGCCGGGCGAGTCGGTGGCGCCCGAGGCGCGCAACGACGCGATGGCCAGCAGCGATGCCACGACGAGCAACCCCGGACCGACGGGCAGGCGGGCGACCCACCGCCGGAGCCGGCCGAGCGCCGGAGGGCGTCTTCGCGGCGGTCGTCGGGTTCGGGTGGGGTCGAGGTGTGGAACCCGATGTCGGGTGCGGCCCCGGGGTCGGTTCGGTGCGGTCGGCACAGGTGCTCCTTCGTGGCGGTTCCGACGAGGGTCGGCCACCGGGAGGCGCCGACGGTCGCCGGAGGCGACGAGGATCACCACGCCCGGGTGTGAAGGGACGTGCCCGGACGTGCGGGCGATCCTACGGGTGGATCACGACCTGGGGGAAGGGTGACGCGAGCGGGTCGCAGCCGCGGACGTGCATGGCGCAGGCGTCGCGCACGAGCGCGAGGATCGTCCGGGCCACGATGGCGCGGGCCTGGTCGGTGGTGAGGCGCTGCTGGATCCGCCGCATCCGCCACACGACCGGATCGGTCTCGATGTCGAGTGCGTCGAGGAGCGCGTGGGCGACCGCATCGCCGACGCGGTCGAGCTCGGCGCGGAAGGCATCGGAGGTGCGACGCCGGACGACGGCGCGCGCCAGGTCGACGGCCTCGGTGGCTGCCGGGGTGGACTCGTAGCTCGTGAGCACGGTCCACCGCACGTGCATCTGCTCGTCGAGCAGCACGGCCAGCCCGTCGCAGTAGCGCTCCACCCGCTCCTCGAGGGTTCCCGCTCCGGCCGATGGGAGCAGCCCGAGCACGTGCTCGGTCTGGCGGGCGGCGACCGCGCTGATGAGCGAGTCCATGTCGCCGAACTGGTTGAAGAGGGTTCGTTGGGTCACCCCGGCGCGCTCGGCGATCTGGGCGCTCGAGGGGCGCCCCGTGCCACTGCGCAACAGCTCGAGCAGCGCATCGACCATGGCCTCGCGCGATCGCTCGCTGCGGGCGCGCCGGCCGTGGGTCTTGTCGGGCGGCCGGGCGCAGGACGCGCGCGCGTCGTGGGTGGTGTGCGCGTAGTCGGTGAACGCGAAACGTCGAGAGAGGGGTGTTCGCGCGCGAGCGGCCTGAGCA
>JBBSTY010000068.1:0-21068 GCA_038235385.1 Acidimicrobiales bacterium
CGCCGTCGTTGAGCCCGATCAGCGGTGCGCCCACCGACAGGGCGAGATCCATCACCTTGTGGATCTTCTCGGCGAAGACCTCGCCGAGTGCCCCACCGAACACGGTGAAGTCCTGGCTGAACACGAAGATCTTGCGGCCGTCGACGGTGCCCCATCCGGTGATGACGCCATCGGTGAGCGGACGCTCCTCGATCCCGCTCTTGTGGGCTCGATGACGGGCGAGCATGTCGAGCTCGTGGAACGAACCGGGGTCGAGCAGGTACTCGATGCGCTCGCGCGCGAGCATCTTGCCCTTCTCGTGCTGGCGGTCGACCGAGCGCTGAGCTCCGGGCTGCAGCGCTTCTTCCTTGCGCTTGTTGAGGTCGTCGAGCCGCGCTTGCATCAGGTGCTCCATAGGTCGACCAATGTACGTGTCTCATCGGGAGGGCCACAATCGCTCCGCCCCGCCCCGGACGACTCCGACGCGACCGGCACGAGCCGCCCGCCGAGCCGTGCTTGAATCACCTGGTGGCCTTCGACCCGTCCGCCGGATCACCCGGGCCCGGCGACGAACCGGACGACGTCGGGCACGAACCGGACCGCCGACCACGATCGGCCCTCGGGCGCTTGACCCGGAGGCTCGTCATCGGTGCCGGCGCCGTCGGGTTGGCGATCGTGCTCGTGCTGGTCGGCGCGAACGTCTTCGTCACCCGGTCCGCCGAAGGTCTGGCGTTCGACGAGGTCGGCGATGTCCCCGAACGACCCACCGCCATCGTGTTCGGCGCCGGGGTGGTCGACGGCAAGCCCACGCCCGCCCTCGCCGATCGCGTGCGTGGCGCCGCTGATCTGTACCGCCAGGGACGGGTGCACCACCTCCTGCTCACCGGGGACAACAGCCGGGTCGACTACGACGAGGTGAGCGCCATGCGCGAGCTGGCCATGGCCGAGGGCGTTCCCGCCGAGGCCATCACCCGCGACCACGCCGGCTTCGACACCCGATCGAGCTGCTACCGCGCCCGGGACGTGTTCGGCGTGCGGTCCGCGGTGCTGGTGACCCAGGACTACCACCTGCCGCGAGCGCTCTACACGTGCGCGGACCTCGGCATCGACGTCGTCGGCCTGCGCATCCCGGACTGGCAGCACAACCCGGAGCGGCTCACCTGGTGCTGCTACCCCGGCGTCGACGCACGCTCGTACATGGCCCGGGAGTGGCTGGCCCGGGTCAACGCCCTGGTGGAGGCGCACGTCACCCGTCCGGAGCCGCAGTTCCTCGGTCCCTACCTCGGCCTGGGCGAGCCCGACCGCTGACGAGACGGGACGGGACGGGAGGTCAGCCGTCGTGCTTCTCGCGGGAGGGGGTCGAACCCTCGGAGCGATGGCGTCGGCGATCGCCCTTGCGAGACGACTTGTGTTCCGAGCTCGATCCCGACGACCGCTCGCGCTGCTTGGGCGGGATGGCGCCACCGCGCTCCACGAGCTCGCGCAGCGCCCGCTCCATCTCCTGGGCGAAGAAGAGCTGGACCGCCCGCATCCCCTGCGGTCGCAACGCGACGAAGGAGCTGGCGATGCCCTCGGGTTCACCGGCTCCACCGAAGCCGGCGCCAGCCCGTTCGACGAAGAAGTCCACGAGCTCGTCCGCGAGCCGCCCCATGCGGCGACGGATGATCTCGCCGGCCTCGCCGGCCACCATCGGCTCGACACCGGCCCGATCCAGCTGCACGTTGATGTCCAGCAACCCCGGGCTCGGGACGATGTAGGTGGCAGGGCGGCTGTTGCCCTGGCGCTCGATCAGACCCAGACGTGCGAGCTCGGCGAGGGCGCCTGGCCGACGGCTGCCGATCCGCTCGAAGAGGTCGGCTTCGCTCAACACGATGGGGCGGTCGTCGGACCAGGGGGCCTGGAGCTGATCGCCCATGCCGAGCCAGTCCTGCAACGAGTCGCCACCCTCCCCCAAGCGCTGGAGGACGTCACCGATGGCATCGAGACGCAAGCCGCGGTCCTGGAGCTCGGCGATCACCCGCAGTCGTTCGACGTGCTCGTCCCGGTAGAACGCCACGCGGCCGCGCCGTTCGGGGCCGGGCAGGGTGCCCTTGGACTGGTAGTAGCGGATCGTGCGGCTGGGCACCCCGCTGTGCGCCGCCAACTCGTCGATCGTGAAGAGCGCCGCATCGGGCACCCCGCCGGCATCGACCTCGGACCGATCGGACCCCGGGTCCGGCGCGACCCCGTCGGTCGGTTCGGGCGCGTCAGACATCGGTCCCGGCCATCGGCTCATCATGGCCGATCGATGTCGTGGCTGTCGCCCGTACCTCGACGTTCGTCGACGTTCAGCCGACGAGCCCGAGCAGCCGCCACAGGGGCCGGGTGACGGGGTTGATGACCCCGATGGTGTCGAGCAGACCCGTGACCTTCTCCAGATCGCGGATCACGCGGGCCCGGTGCTGCGGGTTCCCCCGGGCAGCGGCAGCGCCGCCATCGATCCCGAGGGTCTCGTAGACCTCCGCGTTGACGAGGGCGTCGGCGATCGACCGCACCACGAACGGAGCCCGGATGGTCGCGACGATCCGTCGGAACCGGCTGAGGGTGGGCCACACGTCGGTGACGTACGCCCGAGCGAACGCGACGTGCCGGGCCTCCTCCATCACGTGGAGCTTGGCGATCTCCCGGGACGTCGGGTGCACCCGTTCGTCCTTCATGGTCGCCCGGTTGGTGACGTCGAGGAGCTCCTCGGCCGCCAACATGGCGAGGTAGGCCTCGGGACCCCGGGTGGTGGCCTTCAGGAACCGGCCGCCGTGGCGGAGCAGGGCGCTGACGGGGTAGGCGGGCGTGCCGGCGAGCCGGACGAACTCGGAGAACATCGACGAGTGGCGGCACTCGTCCGCGGTCTCGACGAGCAGGTACCGGAACGCCCCGTCGGTCGCCGGGAGGTCGTAGAGGTGCGACACGATGAGGTGCATCAAGATGTTCTCGAACCAGATGCCTGCGGCGCAGAGCGCCGCGCACTCGTGTCGGCTGTACGCGAAGCGCTCGGTCGGCGACATCGCATCCCACGCGGCGGTGCCGTACAGCGGCAGGAGCTCGGGCGGCAGGTAGAAGGCCGAGTCGTCGATCGGAACCGACCAGTCGATGGCGGTGAAGGGGTCGGCGCTCTGTCGAGCCGACGCCGTGACGAGGCGAGCCGCTTTGTCGGCGACCGCAGGTGAGGTCAGGGTGGCGAGCATGGTTCTCATGCTGACTGTGACAGTTGCAAGTGTCAATGAGTCGTGGGTCACAGGGGACACGAACAGGACGGTGCCGAGAAAACGGCGTCGGAGGGCGCGGTCGAACCGTAGGCTGTCCGTCGCCGCCCGACCCGGGGTGCGCGTCGTGACCCTGGAGGATCCGGACGTGACGAGGTACCCGACATGACGATGACCGATCACGCCGCCTCGCCACCACCGGCCCCGCCGTCCGACGCGGCCGCCCGTTCCTGGCAGGCGAGCAAGATCTACGGCGGCGGCGACACCATCGTGAAGGCCCTCGACAACATCACCGTCGAGTTCGCCACCGGGAAGTTCACCGCCATCATGGGCCCATCCGGGTCGGGCAAGTCCACCTTGATGCACTGCCTCGCCGGCCTCGACTCGCTCACCTACGGCCAGGTGCTCATCGGCGACGTCGACCTCAGTCGCCTCAACGAGAAGCAACTCACCCAACTGCGCCGCGACCGCATCGGGTTCGTGTTCCAGGCCTACAACCTGGTGCCGACCCTCACGGCGTCGGAGAACATCACCCTGCCGATGGATCTCGCCGGACGGAAGCCCGACGACGGTTGGTTCGACACCGTCGTGCAGGCCGTGGGTCTCGCCGACCGCCTCGACCACCGCCCGTCGCAGCTCTCGGGTGGCCAGCAGCAGCGGGTGGCCGTGGCCCGAGCCCTGGCCAGCCGGCCCCAGATCATCTTCGCCGACGAACCGACGGGCAACCTCGACTCACGCACCGGTGCCGAGATCCTCACGTTCATGCGCCGCGCCGTCGACGAGTTCGGCCAGACCATCGTGATGGTCACCCACGATCCCAGTGCCGCGGCCTACGCCGACCGCGTCGTGTTCCTGGCCGACGGCCAGATCGTCGACGAGATGCTCGAGCCCACCTCCGTCAAGGTGCTCGACAAGATGAAGTTGCTCGGCGGGTAGCCCCACCGGCGCCGAGCCCGAACCGGGTCGCGCTCCGCCTGCGGACGATGACGTTCCCGCACCGAACTGCCAGCCTCGAAGGAACCCGATGTTCAAGGTCACCGTCCGCGGACTGTTCACGCACTTCTTCCGCCTGATCCTCACCGCGCTCGCCGTCATCGTGTCGGTGGCGTTCATGAGCGGCACCCAGATCCTCACCGCCACCATCACGACGAGCTTCGACAACGTCTTCGCCGACGTCTACCAGAACATCGACGCCGTGGTCCGCAACAGCGAGGTCGTCGACTCCGGGTTCGGCGAGGTGCGCAGCCTCGTGGACGCCCAGGTCATCCCCTCGGTCGAACAGGTCGACGGCGTCGACGAGGTCGAGGGTCAGGTGCAGTCCCTGCTCGCCATCCTCGACAAGCAGGGTGAGCCGATCAGCAACCCCAACGCCGGCCCGCCCACCTTCGGGCTCAACTGGCTCACCAAGCCGTCGCTCAACGGTTGGGTGCTCTCGTCGGGTCGGGCGCCCGCCGGGCCCACCGAGGTCGTCCTGGACTCCAAGTCGGCCGAGACCGCCGGGTACGTCGTGGGCGACACCGTGGGGATCCAGGTGAACACCGGGGTGCAGCAGTTCACCGTCGTCGGCATCGGGGGTTTCGGCACGACGCCCAACTACGCCGGCAGCTCCGCCGCGCTCTTCGACACGGCCACCGCCCAGACCATCCTCGGCGAGCCCGGCAAGTTCACCTGGATCAACGTGTCGGGTTCGGACGGCGTCAGCCAGGACGAGATCCAGTCCCGCATCAGCCAGGTGCTCCCCAGCGGCGACGAGGTCATCACCGGGGCCACCTTCACCGCCGAGTCACAGGACGCGTTCCGCCAGATCTTCGGCATCCTCGGCACGATCCTGTTGGTGTTCGGCATCGTCGCCCTCTTCGTGGGTGCGTTCATCATCTACAACACCTTCTCGATCATCGTCGCCCAGCGGACCCGTG
The DNA here is from genome assembly GCA_038235385.1 of Acidimicrobiales bacterium. Classification (GTDB taxonomy): domain Bacteria; phylum Actinomycetota; class Acidimicrobiia; order Acidimicrobiales; family Acidimicrobilacustridaceae; genus JBBSTY01. The sequence goes on from JBBSTY010000068.1 coordinate 5,135, forward strand.
AGCTCGCCCTGTTGCGGGCGATGGGTGCCAGCCGGCGACAGGTGCTCGGATCGGTCGTCTCGGAGACCTTCATCGTCGGGGTCATCTCGTCGCTGCTCGGCCTCGGGCTCGGGGTCCTGCTGGCCTACGGACTCACCGCCGCCCTGGCCGCCGTCGGCGCGGGGGCCGAGGACCAGGCCCTCACCTATCCGCCGGCGGCGTTCATCATCTCGTTCGTCGTGGGCACCGCCGTCACCGTCGGGTCGGGGTTCCTCCCGGCGTGGAAGGCGGCCAGCGTCCCGCCCGTCGCCGCCATGCGCGACGTGGCGATCGACACCGGCGGGCGATCGGTCGTCCGCTTCGTCATCGGTGGGATCCTGGCGCTCATCGGCGCGGCCGGCCTCTACGTCGGGCTGTTCACCGACGCCGAGAACGCCCTGGCGCTCGTCGGAGTCGGGGTGGCCGGCATCATCATCGCGGCCGTGGTGCTCGCACCACTGTTCGCCAAGCCGCTCAGCCGGGCGATCGGCTCCCCGCTGCGCACGGTCACCGGCCGACTCGCCCGCGCCAACGCCATGCGCAACCCGAGACGCACCGCGGCCACCGCATCGGCGCTCATGATCGGGGTGGGTCTGGTGGTCATGTTCGCCATCCTCGTCAGCTCGATCAAGGCCACCGTCGACAGCGCCATCGGTGACGCCTTCCGGAGCGACCTCATCGTCGACTCCGGATCGTTCGGCCAGACGGGGATCGACCCCTCGCTCGAGGGCTCCATCAGCCAGGTCCCCGGCGTGTCCAGCGCCACCGGGATCCGGTTCGGCTTCGCCGAGCTCAACGGCGAAGGTTCGGTGGTGCTCGGCGGCGACATCGGCGAGCTCCGGCAGTTCATCCAGTTCGACGTCGTCAGCGGCAGCTTCGACGACCTCGACGCCACCAGCGTCGCCATCACCAAGGGTCTCGCCGAGACCGACCACCTCGCGGTCGGCGACACCATCTCGCCCACCTTCGGCGGCGGTTCGGCGGGCAGCACCCCGACACCGTTCACGGTCGCGGCCGTCTACGACTTCGGGGGCCAGGGTGGGCAGGGCGGCCTCTTCATGGATCTGTCCGCCTTCGAGGCGACCTTCCCGCCGCGCCTGCAGCTCGACAACCAGATCTACGTCAAGTTCGAGCCCGGGGCCGATGGCGCCGCAGTCAAGAACGAGGTGGAGACGTTGGTGAAGGCCGAGTTCCCCACCGCCACGGTGCAGGACCTCACCGAGTTCAAGCAGAGCCAGACCGCCATCTTCGACGTCCTCCTGGCGATCATCACCGTGATGCTCGTCATCGCCGTCTTCATCGCCGTGCTGGGCATCATCAACACGTTGTTGCTGTCGGTCTACGAACGCACGCGTGAGATCGGCCTGCTCCGAGCGGTCGGCATGAGCCGCAACCAGGTGAAGGCCACCATCAGTTGGGAGTCGATGATCTTCTCCCTCCAGGGCACCTTCATCGGCGCGGTGATCGGGTTCGGGTTCGCGTGGGCGGTGGTGAGCGCCATCGACGCCGGCACCGAGGTCACCTTCGCGGTGCCGGTCGGCCAGCTCGTCGCCATGATCTTCGCCGCGCTGATCTTCGGCTTCCTGGCGTCGGTGATCCCGGCGGTGATCGGGTCGCGCATGAACGTGCTCGAGGCCATCGCCACCGACTGATCCTCCATGCGGGTGTCGCGGTACCGTCACCCGACGTCGGCTCCGGCCCGACGCCCCACGCCGCCCCCCGACCCAGGAACCGTCCGATGGCCTACGACCCCGCCCACCTCCCCGACGAGGTGCAGCTCTTCCTCCAGGAGCGTCACCTCGCCACGCTCACCACCCTCCGGTCCGACGGATCGCCCCATGTGGTTGCCGTGGGGTTCACGTGGGACGACGAGGCCGGGCTGGCCCGGGTCATCACCTTCGCCCCCAGCCAGAAGGCCCGCAACGTCCTCGCCCGACCAGGTTCGCGCGCCGCGGTGTGCCAGGTGGACGGTGGTCGGTGGCTCACCATGGAGGGCGCCGCCCACCTCACCCAGGCCCCGGCCGAGGTGGCCGAAGCCGTGCGACGCTACGCCGACCGCTACCGCCAGCCCGGCGAGCGTGACGACCGCGTCGCCATCGAGATCACCGTGGACCGCGTGCTCGGACGGGCGTGAGCGCACCCGATCGGAATCCGAGCCGCCGCGGACGGACGGGGGCGGCGTCGGGCGCTGCGGCCGCTCCGGCACCAGGCGCACCGGGTCCGCCCGATGAGATGATCCGCCGGTGACCGCCACCGGGTTCCGGCCCCCGATCAACGTGTTCATGGCGCACCCCCACCGCGCTCGGCGCGAGCACCTCGAAGACGAGCTCGCCGGGACGGGGGTGACCGTCGTCGGCCGGGCCGCAACCGGTCCCGACGCCCTGACGCAGATCCTCGGGGTCGTCCCCGACGTCGCGGTGATCGCCGCCGAGCTCCCCGACCTCGACGCCACCGAGCTCTGCCGAACCCTGCGGAGCGAGCTCCCGGCGTGTCGCATCCTGGTCGTCGCCGACCACGACGACGACCACTGCTTCGAGGCCCTCCTCGCCGGGGCGTGCGGCTGCTTCCTCCCCGACCAGCCGTCGATGCGCTTCTTGCACGCCGTGCGCGGCACCATGCGCCGCGAGGCCCTGCCGACCCCGGGGTGGGCCCGACGCATCCTCACCCGGTACGAGGAGCTCGAGGCGATCGAGGACACCCGCCTCGTCCCCATCCCGCGGCTCACGCCCACCGAGCGGGAGGTCCTCCAGCGTCTGCGCGACGGCGAGACCCCCCAGGCCATCGCCGATCGCCACATCGTCGCGGTGCACGCGGTGAGGATCCACGCCAGCTACGCCATCATCAAGCTCACCCGGGCGATCGCCGACGAAGCGGTGGCCATCGGCGCCTGACCGCGGGCCGATCGACGGCCGATGGGACGGTCGGCCACGCGGCGTCGGAGACGATGCGCCGACCGGAGCGGACAGGGCCGGGCGGTTGCGGATCAGCCCGCCATCGGCTTCATGTCGGCAGCGTCCCAGTAGGCGCGCATCGAGGTGATGGCGCCCGCATCGTCGAAGGTCATGACATCGATGGCGTCCATGACGTAGCGGTCGCCGCCGAGGACGTTGACGATGGTGAAGTGGAACGCCGCCTCACCGGCAGCGACGCACGGTTCGCCGACGGGGACGAGCTCGACGTTCTCGGTCATCGATTGCACGGCGTCCCAGAACGCACCGATGGCCTCGTGACCGACGTGGACATCGGACCCCACTGGGTCCTCGAGGGTCGCACCCTCGGCGTAGAGCCCGACGTACCCGGCGCGGTCGTGGGCGTTGAACCGCTCGAAGTACGCGCCGATGGTCGCACGGATCTGATCTGGTGTGGCAGCCACGGGTTCTCCTCGTTCGGACCGGTCGGCGGAGCGCTCGACCTGGGACCCGTCGGACACTAACGGCCGACGGGAGGCGGCGAGCTCGTCGGCCGGGGCTCGGGGCCGTCGGCGTGGGGATGGGGCGTGTGCGGCAGCTCCTCCGGGCGCAGGATCAGACGGGGCCCTCGATCCCACGTGAAGTAGTTCCACGCCCAGTTGAACACCACCGACACCTTGTTGCGCACGCCGAGGAGGTACACGAGGTGCAGGCCGAGCCAGGCCAGCCACGCCACGGCACCCGTGAGATCGATGCCCGTCGGCAGCTCGGCGACGGCCGCACGGCGACCGATGGTGGCCATCGTGCCCTTGTCGAAGTAGTGGAAGTCGGTGCGCGGCCGTCGCTCGATCGTGCGCATCACCTGATCCGCCGCATGCTTGCCCCCCTGGATCGCGACCTGGGCGAGCTGGGGCAGACGCCCACCGTCGCCGTCGTCGATGTCGGCGATGTCGCCCACCGCGAAGATGTTCGGCCTGCCCGGAACCGAGAGGTCGGGCTCGACCGTGATGCGGCCGCCCTTGCCCTGCACCGCGTCGACCTCACCGGCGATGTCGCCGGCGCGCACCCCAGCCGCCCAGACGACCGTGCGGGTCGGGATGACCTCGCCGCCCTCCAGGACCACCTGGGTCGCGTCGAGCGATTCGAGGGCGGTCCCCAACCGCACCTCCACGCCGCGCTGACGCAACGTCGACCGGGCGTAGTCGCGAGACTTCGGACGGAACGGCGCCAGCAGCGCCGAGCCCATCTCCACCAGGATGATCCGGGCCCGGTGCACGTCGAGGTCGTGGAAGTCGCCGACGAGCACCTTGTCGATGAGCTCGGCCATGGCCCCGGCGACCTCGACCCCGGTTGGTCCCCCACCGACGATGACGAAGTTCAAGATGCCGTCGTCGACGAGCGCGGGCACGGCGTCGGCGGCCTCGAACAGGCTGAGCATGTGGTTGCGGAGACGGATCGAGTCCTCGAGGCTGTACAGCGGGAACGCGAACTCGGCGGCGCCGGGCAGACCGAAGTAGTTGGTGGCCGAACCCGCCGCCATGATCAGGTAGTCGAAGCGCACGGGATCCTCGTCGCGCAGAACCACCTCGTGGCGGTCCCAGTTCACCCCGACGACGCGTCCCTTGCGCACGAACACGCGCCGCTGGCGGCGGAAGAGGCCGCGCGTGGTGTACGCGACATCGGCGGGGTTCAGGCCCGAGGTCGCCACCTGGTAGAGCAGCGGTTGGAACGTGTGGTAGTTGTGCTGATCGATCAGGATCACGTCGACGGGTTCCTTCTCGAGCCGCTTCGCGGCGTTGAGCCCGCCGAAGCCTGCACCAACGATCACCACCTGCGGTCGATCAGCCATGGCTTCGTTTCTACCATCGTGGGGCGCGGATCCGACCGGGGGTTGGCGGACACGACGGACGGCGCGGCGTCGATTCGGCGACACTTGGGCGTGGATGTCGGTGGGGATGTGCTGAAGAAGGTGACCGACCGCCTCGTCGTCGCCGGATGCGTCGCCGCGACCGACGAGGCCGCCCAGATCCTGGCGGTCGCCACCGACGACGCCGCCCTCGAGCTGATGATCGGGCGGCGCGAGCGGGGTGAGCCCCTGGCCTGGATCACCGGCGGGTCCACGTTCGGGGGCCGGCCGATCCAGGTCGGTCCCGGCGTCTACGTCCCGCGCGTCCAGAGCGAGGAGCTCGCTCGACGCGCCGCGCTCCTGCTCCCCTCGACCGGGCGGGCGGTCGACCTGTGCACCGGCGCCGGGGCCATCGCCGCCCACCTCGCCGCCGAGGTGCCCGGCGCCACGGTGGTCGGCGTCGAACGGGACCGACGAGCCGCGAGCTGCGCCCGGGCGTACGGCGTCCGGGTCGTGGTCGCCGACATCGCCCGCCCGCTCCCCATCGCACCGAACCGGCGGGTCGACATCGTCACCGCCGTGGCGCCGTACGTACCCACCGGCGATCTCGACCTGCTCCCCGCCGACGTCCTGCGCCACGAGCCGCTCCTGGCGCTCCACGGCGGGACCGACGGCCTCGACCTGGTGCGCGCCGTCGTGGCGCGAGCGGCCGTCATCCTCCGCGGCGGCGGCTGGTTGCTCACCGAACTGGGCGGGGTCCAGGACGAGCTGATCGCCGGCGATCTCGACGGGCGGGGCTTCGACGTCGTCGAACCGTGGTGGGACCCGGAGGGCGATCTCCGGGGCATCGCCGCGCGCCGTGCGGACGACGCCTGATCCTCCCGTTCGCACGGAGCACCGCACCACGGCCGAGGTCGCGGGTGGAGGGGCTCCGGCGCCGAGCGCGGCGGATCAGCCCGGTGGCGGTGGCGGTGGCGGTGCCAGTGCCGGTGCCGGCTGGCATCGTGGGCACCAGTAGGTGCTGCGCCGATCGCGGCCGGAGCGCATCGAGCGGATGGCGGCGCCGCATCGCCGGCACCCACGACGAGACCGTCCGTACACGGCGAGTGAACCTGGCGGTCCCGCCACCGTCGTGCGGCGGCGGGTCGAGAGGTTGGCCTGGAGCTGCGCGGCCGCCGTCTCGAGCAGCCGCCTGCGCATCGCGTCGTCGACCCGGCCGAGCGGCGTGAGCGGATGGAGCTCGCACCTCCACAGGACCTCGCTCTTGTAGACGTTGCCGATGCCGGCGGCGATGCGCTGATCGAGCAGCACATCGGCGATCTCGTCGTCCGGTGAGGCGAAGGTGGCCATGCGACGCACGGCACCGTCCAGATCGGCGCCGACCACGCAGAGGTCGGGCCCGAGGTGCCCGAGGGTGGCGAAGCGTTGGTCGCGGTGGAGATCCAGGCCGTCTCCCGGTGGTGGTGCCACGGCGTCGGCCGCCCCGTTCGCCGACGCCGCCACCGACGCCGCATCGATCCAGTTCCATGTGTTCGTCGGCGCCTCGGACGGGTCAGGCTGTGGACGCTCCCCGGGGTGGTCGTGCGAGCGTTCGTCGGGCGCAACCCGGATGACGCGCACCACCGGCGCCGACGAGCAGACGGCGACGTAGCCGTCGACCTCGATGACCGCACGCGCCAGATGGGCGGGGCGCCGTCGGCGCTCGCCGGTGCGATAGAGGTCCCAGCGGCCGGTCATGCGCAGGTGGGTCTGCAGCAGGTGGCCATCGGCGAACCGCACGATCAGGTACTTGCCCTGTGCCTCGACCCGGGTGATCGTGGTCCCCGGTCGCGGCGCGGCACCCGCGCCGCGCGCGGTCGCGAACCGCACCAACGTCGCCCCTTCGAGCGCCGGGGCCAACCTCGCCGCGACCTTGTGGATCGTGTCGCCCTCGGGCATGGCTCCACGCTAGTGCCCCCGCCTCTCGATCCACCGGGGTCCCACCCGTCGTCACGATGGCCGCGACCGGGGTCTCGACAGGTTGCGAGGTGACCGCCCCGTCTCGGTCCCGTCTAGGTCGGGCCGCCTGCGGGAAGGAAGACGGTGCACCGTCGGTCGCGTCACCTCGACCGCTTCCCGATGGTGCCCGAACGTCCGAGAAGGGACACGCCATGGAACTGTGGATGTGGTTGGTGCTTGCCGTGGTGGTGGTCATCGTCGTCGCGGTGGGGTTCGTCGTGGCGAGGATGCGCCAACGGTCGGGGACGATCCTGGCTGCGGAGGCCCGCAAGGGCGGCGGTGGACCCTCATGACCGTCGCCGTGCCCGACCGGTTGGTGCGGGCGACCGACGTGATCGGGCTGCCCGTCGTCACCATCGCCGGCGGCGACGACATCGCCGAGATCCGAGACGTCGTCTACGACGCGTCGAACCATGCACTGATCGGGTTCACCCTCAACAAGCGGGGATGGTTCCGAGGCACCCTCAAGGCGGTCCTGGCAGCCGATGACATCGATGCGATCGGCGGCGACGCCGTGATGGTCGCCGCCGACGACGCGCTGACCGACAGCGCCCCTTCCGGAGCCACACTGACCGTGCCCGAGTCCAAGCGCGATGTCATGGGCAACCGGGTCATGTCCAGCGACGGCAACGACCTCGGCGAGGTGACGGGCGTCGTGATCAGCACCGGTGAGGATCCAGCCGCAGTCGGCTACGAGCTCGTCGACGAGCGAGGCGATGCCGTCTTCGTGCCCATCTCGGCGCAGATGGCCGTCTCCGGCACCCACCTCATCCTGCCCGAGGCGTCGACCTCGTTCGTCCGCAACGACCTCGCCGGGTTCGGTGCCTCGATCGCCTCCTTCCGAGCCGAGCTCGACCGGGCCAGCCACGACCACGACCACGAACACGGGGCGGAGGGCCGATCATGAGCGAGCCGACGAGCATGGTTGCATCGATCGGTCGGCGGGTCATCGCCCAGGACACCGCCGACGAGGTGGGTGCCGTCAAGCGCTTCGTCGTCGGCCGATCGGGCCGGCGAATCGAGCGGGTGCAGGTGGCCGGCAGGACGCGGAACGCCCAGATGGTCGAGTGGTCCGACCTGTCCAGCTTCGGCGCCGACGCGGTGATGATCCCGGCCGTCGACGGCGTGCACGATCGCGAGGACGACCGCGACGCCGAGGTGCTCGGCGGCGATGTCGCCGTCCTCGGTGCGCGCGTCCTCGATACGCAGGGCTTCGAGCACGGCACCGTCGCCGACTTCGAGTTCGACGCCGACACCGGCGAGATCACCTCGGTGCTCCTCGACGGCCACGGTGCCGACCGAGCGGTCCCTGCCGAGGCGATCCGCGCCCTGGGCACCTGGGCGCTCGTCGTCGACCCGTTCTGAGATCACGCACCCCGGCGAGCAGACCGCGCGCCGGCCGAGCCCGACCTGGTCGACGACGCGCTCACCTCGGGCCACCTCATCTGGCTGCACGTCGTGATGGTGCCGGTGCCCGAGGATCTCGCCGTCGCCCGCGTCGTGAACCGCGGCGAGCTGGGTGTCGAGGTTCGAAGCACGTGACATAGGGTCACCTCCGATGGTCGACGTCGACTCCTCCACCGGGAGCATGCCCTCGTTCGCTGGTGGGCGGTCGTTCACCGCGACCCGGCGGGTGCGGTGGGGCGACACCGATCTCGAGGGTCGCCTCCGCCTCGACGGCATCGCCCGCTACCTCCAGGACGTCGCCAACGACGACACGCGGGACGGCGGCGACAACCCGAGCGCCCCGTGGGTCGTGCGGCGGACGACCATCGACGTGCGCCACCCGCCGCGCACCGGTGAGGTGGTCGAGCTCACGACGTTCAACGGAGGTCTCGGGGCCCGATGGGCCGAGCGGCGAACCACCATCATCGGGAACGAGGGTGGCCACGTGGAGGCCATGGCCCTGTGGGTCCACGTGGACCGTGAGACCCTCCGCCCTGCACGCCTCCCGGCCTCGTTCGTCGAGCACTACGCCGACTTCACGGGTGATCGCAAGGTGGGTGCGCGCCTGCGTCACGGGCCCGTCGTGGAGGGCGCCGAGCGACGCGCGTGGCCGCTGCGCAGCACCGACCTGGACGCCCTCGGCCACGTCAACAACGCCGCCACCTGGGAACCGGTCGAGGACGAGCTGCATCGCCGTGGCCTCACGGCCGGTTGGGCCGAGCTCGAGTACGCCGACGGCATCGAACCCGGCGACGCGGTGGCGCTCGTCTCCGCCGTGGACCCGTCCGGCGACCTCCTGCTCTGGCTCATCGTCGACGACGTCGTCCGTGCGTCCGGCGTGGTCCGTGCCCCCGGCGTGGTCCGACCCTGACCCGTCGTCGCCGGAGCTGCGCCCGGAACCGACGCACGCGATGACCACGCATCCCCGTGTTCTCGGCGATCCCTCACCGGGTCCCGGTCGAGCTCGGAGCACCGTGCGCAGCCATGGATGCGCACGAACGACCAGACTGTGGCCATGATCGGCACACCGGGTGGCACCGACGAGCGTCCGGCCACCTTCTTCAGCGGTCCGGGCGAGCTCAGGCGCTGGTTCGAGGAACACCACGAGACGGCCGCCGAGCTGTGGATGGGCCTCTTCAAGAAGCACGTCGAGCCCCGGGGCATCCAGTGGGCCGAGGCGGTCGAGGAGGCGCTCTGCTTCGGGTGGATCGACTCGGTGTCGCAGCCCATCGACGACGACTCGCGACGCCAGCGCTGGACCCCTCGCCGCCCGGCGAGCACCTGGAGCACGGTCAACGTCGGTCTCGTCGAGAGGTTGGTCGCCGAAGGCCGGATGACCGCAGCCGGGTTGGCGGCGTACGAACGACGACGCCCCGATCGTGAGGGCATCTACTCCTACGAGCAGGACGGCGAGGCCGTGCTCCCGCCCGAGCTCGAGGCGCGACTTCGTGCCGACGAGCGGGCCGCCGCCTGGATCGACGCGGCCACGCCCTCGTACCGGCGGATCGCGATCCGGTGGGTCCTCGGCGCCAAGCGGGCGGAGACGCGTGAGAAGCGGTTCGTCGCGCTGATCGACGACAGCGCGCACGGCCGGTTGATCCCGTCGCAACGCTACGGAGCCGATCCCGCCTGGGCGAGACGCGCCCGAGCCGAGCTCGGCCTCGGCTGAGGACGGGCCTCGACCCCGGGTCTCGGACCGATGGTCCGACCGGACCCGTGGTGCGGACGCCCACCGACCCCCTGAAGGAGCGCTCGTGGACACCGAACAGCGACGTCGGACCGCCCGGAACCTGTGGCACCTGGTGGAACCGATCCATGCCGTCACCTACTTCAGCGAGGAGACGACGGCGGCGTACCGCTCGGTGGGTCTCCGAGGGTTCTGGCAGGGGTACTTCGCCTCTCGAGTCGCACCGATGGGCCCGGTGGGCGCCGAGGTGTGCGCCGCCGTCTTCTACAACTTCCACCCCGAGATGGTGCGCCGGGCCCTCCCCTCGGCCTGGAGCGTCGCCTCACCTGAGGTCGTGCTGCGGGCCCGCTCCGAGGCGCTCCAACCCGTCCTCGCCGACATGTTCGACGGCGAGACCATCGAGGAGGCGACCGAGCTCGCCACCCTGGCGATCGAGCACGCGGCGGTGGACGGGCGGGCGCTCTTCGCCGGTCATCTGACGCTCGAGGTTCCCGACGACCCGGTCCTGCACCTGTGGTGGGCCGCCACGCTGCTGCGCGAGCACCGGGGGGACGGCCACGTGGCGGCGCTGCTCGCCAACGGCGTCGATGGCCTGCAAGCCCATGTGCTCGTCGTGGCCTCGGGCCGGCTCCCACGCCAGCTCATGCAGGACGCGCGTTCGTGGAGCGACGAGGAATGGGAGGCCGCGGAACGACGGCTCGCCGTGCGAGGAGTCGTGGAGGACGGTCAGCTCACCACGGCGGGCCGGGCGCTCTGCGATCGGATCGAGGCCACCACCGACGATCTGGCCGCCGAACCGTGGCTCCGACTCGGGGCGACGCGCACCGAGCGCCTGGCCCGTCTGCTGGCACCGCTGCGCGACTGCGTGGTCCGGACCGGCCGCATTCCGGTCGCCAACCCGATCGGGCTCCCCGTCGGCGACTCACTTGCCCGGCCGACGTGACGCCGTCGATGCCGCGCCCTTGAACGTCAGGCACGCGGCGATCGACGCAGCGAGCTCATCACCCGGCGCGGCAAACGCGGACGTCCCCGGCTCGGCTCGGAGCTTCGACCGTCGAATCTGTTCGACTCGACCCGCAGCTCGAGTCACGGCTTGTGCGCCGAGCCGAAGAAGAAGGCGTGCCGGTATCCGAGGTGATTCGTCGAGCACTCCGGCAACACCTCGGACCACGGCCGGGCCGTGCCCCAGCGCGCCGGATCACGAGGGGTCTCGCGGGGCAGGGCGTTGGCCCCTCCGCCTGGCGTTGCGTTCGTCAGCTCGGGGCGATCACGGCCACACCGTGCAGGTCGGCGGCCTCGGTCAATCGGTCGTCGTAGGTGATGATGCCGTCGAGCTCATCACCCAGATCGAGCGCGGCAGCGAGGTGCACCGCGTCGAGGCTTCGCAGAAGCGCCGGTTCGAGCTCTGAAGCGCGCTCGAACAGTGAAGTGGGCAGGGTGACGATGGTGATCGAGTCGAGAACGGCGCGGGCTCTGGACATCTGGTCGGGTGCGCCTCGGAGGGTCGCGCGGAGCAGTTCGGTGCGCAGCAGGTCACTCGAGACGACCGAATCGGAGTTCGCGTCGGCCCACGAGCTCATGGCTTTCGATTGTGGCTCGGACACGACGAGCTTCACTGCGGCGGATGTGTCGAGGTAGTACGCCATGTCAGTACCGTTCCTCGTCGCGCATCTCGGCCAGGATCGACGAGAGCGTCGGTTGACCACGTCGCCGCTTGGGTACGGGTCCCAGCCCGGCCAGTGACCGTTTCGGTGGGCGGGCGCGTCCACCGGCAACCAAAGCCTCGACGCGACTCGCAGGGAGCGGGATGAGCTGGGCGACGGCTCGTCCGCGGTCGGTGATGGTGACGATCTCTCCAGAGGCAGCATCGGCCACCACCGCGGACGCGTTCTGCTTCAGTGCTCGGATTCCCACCGTCTTCATGAGCTACATCGTAGCTCATTGTCGTGAGTGACTCGCGTGAGCGGGCAGCCATGTGGATTGCTCACCGGATCAAGCGGCGAGCCTTCACGGCCGCGTACGGCGCCGGAACGCGACGCCCTCCAACTCGGCCCGCTCGGGCTCTGGCACCTCCCGCGGCACACGCCCTCGGAACGTCGGAGGCGCCACCCCAGCGCCCCGTGCGCGACCCGTCGAGGCCCCCTGCTCTCAGCTCGGTCTCAGGTGGCCCTGGCGAGGTATTGAGCGAAGATGCCGTCGTCGGCGTACTCCGCCTGTTCGATGGCGAAGCCGGCACGCTCGATCATCGGCTCGAGCAGCCAGGTGTACGTGGAGTGTTCGTCGCGGACGTGCTCCTCGTACTCGGCTCGGGTCCACTCGTCGTCGACCGGGGCGCCAGCGGTGGCACACCACGCCTCGATCCTCTCGTCGGCCTCGGCGGCGTCGAAGTGGTACACGGCATCGGAGAGCCGGAACACGCCACCGGGGGCCAGCATGTCGCGGATCCGCTGCAACGCCACTCCCTTCCAGAAGTCGGGCAGATGGTGCAGAGCCAAGCGCGAGTACACGAGATCAGCCGGCGGACCCTCCCGTTCGTAGGAGAGAAACCCAGCCTCGACCACGTCGACGTTGCGCAGGTCGGCCGCCTCAACCTTGACCCGCAGACGCGCCAACATGATCGGCGAGACGTCGACTGCCGCGACCTGCCCACAGACAGGGGCGACCGCCAAGGCGAACTGCCCCGTGCCCGCGCCGAGGTCCACCACACTCGCGTCTGGGTCGAGACCGTTCCTGCGCAGCATGGCCACCTCCTCCGCAGCGCCGCCATCCTCCTTGGCGTCGTAGCGAGCGACGTGTTGGGCGTCGAGGTTCTCGCGCCCGGCGCCAGCCACCTCGTGGAGCGCCCATCCGGGCAGAGTCCGACGCGACGCTGAGGCAGCCATGACCTCATGTTGTCAGCACCAGCAGGCACGAGCGCCCGAGGTTTCGCCCGACATCGCAGAACGACGACAATCAGGAAACGAGCGCCATCCGCTTCCGTTGCCCTGCCGAGGAGGCGAACCGGGCCGTCGTCCCCACCCTTGCGTGAGCGGCATCTGAGTCGCCGCACCCCGTGCGAGATGCCGCCCGTCGTGCGAGACGCTGAACACGTCGAGACCGCCTGCTGCCGCCCGGGCAGAGCGCCTCGCTAGGTAGGCAGCTCGGCGGTGAGGAAGGCGGGGACATCGCGTCGGGCGTGGAGGACCCGCCAGATGTCGATGGCCTCGTCGTCGAGCACTCCGGCGTCATCGAGTTCCCGCCGGGCGCCATCGTCAACGTCAAGGATCCGGACGGCATCAGCCTGGCCCTGTTCCGGGACGACCCCACACCACCGTGACGGCGCCGCCCTGGGCGGCGCACGGTCGGGTCAGGCTCGCAGGGTGAGGCCCCGGTAGCCGTCGGCGCAGCCGGCGGCCCGGAGGTGGTCGGCGACCGGGGACTCGTTGGCGGGCTGCCCGTCGATCTTGGTGAGCTCGATCTTGCGAAGGCGGGCGTCCTTCACCAGGGTCACCAGACCCTCCGCCCAGTGGGGGTGGTGCTCGGTGGCGGCGAAGGTCGCCAGGCTGTGGGCGCCACGATCGAGGAAGGCGACGGGTTCGCCGGCGACGAGCACCAGGTAGGCGCCGGCGACGCGGGCGGGTCGGCCGGCGGAGTCGGGCCAGGACATGGCCGCACCGAACGGCTGGGCCGGGTCGGTGGCCGCCAGCACGACCGGGGTGAGGTCGTCCTCGCCCACCTCGCGGGCCGCTCGCAGGCGGTCGACGGCGCCGGGAAGCGCGAACTGCGCGGCCCCGAGACCGGCGACGAAGTAGCCGCGACGCACCTGACCCCGCTCCTCGAGTGCCTTGAGCACCGGGTAGATGCCGGCGAACCCACCGATGATGCCCTCGCCCAGCGCCGCCTCGCGGGTGAGCACCCCGTGGCGTTCGAGGAGCTGCATGGCCTGGGCGTGCACGGCATCGGTGGGGACCGGGCGTGGGAGCAGCAGCGGCGCCACCAGCGACCATCGGCCGGCCGCCGCGGGCGGACCCAACCGGTTGAGCGACCCGAGCGCGGGACGGCCGAGGTTCGGGCGGCGGGCGCGGATCTTGGCCGCTCGAGTGGCGCGTGCACCGCCGGACCGGGCCTTCGAGCCGGGGCGCGACACCATCGCCCGGAGCGGCGCGAGCGAGTCGTTGGTGACCTCCCCCGCCCACACCAGATCCCACAGTGCGTCGAGCACGGCGGGGTCGTCGTACCCGAGACCGGCCTCCTGCGCGGCGCCGACCAGCGCGGGCCAGAACGAGGCGCCCTCGCGTCGCAGGTGCGCCCGTAGCGCGTGGTGGATGGGATCGGAGGGTCCGTCGCCGTCGGGACGCTCATCGGCGCGGTCTCGACCAGCCGCGGCCGCCCGGCGCTCGGCGTCGGTGCCGACCACGGTCCAGACGTCGGGATCAGGGGCCGGCGCGGCGGCGTCGGGTGGACCCGCGACCGACGAGCCGACGGACGGACCGAGGCCCTCGCTATCCGGCGTGGTGGCTGGGTGTCCGACGTCGGCGGAGGAGGGCGGTTCCGTTTGGGAGCCGGGCGTCGATCTGCTCGTGGCGGGCGTCGCCGTCTCGCGTTCGACGACCGAACCGCCGACCGGCACGGGGCCGCCCGACGCACCTGCACGGTGGTCACCCGGACGGCCGGCACCTGCGCCACCTCCCGCCGGCGCGCCGGGTTCGCCGCCGCCGACCGGCTCCACCAACAGCCCGGCCTGATCGCGGAACAGGAGTCGAACCCGACCGTCGCGTGGTCCGACCGAGCCGGCGCCGACCCAGACGACCTCGCCGGTGGCGCACAGCTCGTCGAGGTCGACCGGCCGGTAACCGGGGAGCCGGGCCGGGAGGATGTCGGTCTCGAGCACCGAGGCGGGTATGGCGGCGCCCTGGAGGAAGCCGACGGTCTCGATCAGGGCATCGACCCCGCGGTTGGGTGCGCCGATCCCCTGCCACTCGGGCAGGAACCGGGCGAACGCCGCCGCCTCGACGGGTTCGACCTCGCGCCGCAGGGCGGCGAGCGAGCGGCGCCGGAGCTGGCGCAGGACGTCGTCGTCGCACCACTCGCGCTCGATGCCATCGGGCCGGAACTCGCCCCGCACCACTCGGCCCTCGGCCTCGAGCGCGTCGAGCACGGGCAGGACCCGCTCCACCGAGACCCCGTAGCGGTCGGCCACCTGGGCGGTGACGAACGGGCCGTGCGAGCGGGCGACCCGAGCGACGAGGTCGTCCCACGGCCGTGGCACGGGATCGGTGAACACCGCGGGGAGCCCCACCGGCAGGGCCACGCCCAAGGCGTCGCGGAGCCGGGCGGCGTCCTCCGAGGCGGCCAGGCGTTCCTCACCGGCGACGGTGCACCGGAACGCCCGGCGCTCGGCGACGAGCTGGTCGACCCACGCCTGGCTCGGGGCCTCGGCGCGGGCGTCGAGCTCCCACGGACTGAACGGGCCGAGCGTGCGCAACAGATCGTGGAGCTCGTCGGGATCGCGGGCCCGACGACCGTCGGCGAGCCGTTGGAGCTCGAGCTCGAGGTCGGCGAGGACCGCGGGGTCGATGAGCTCGCGCAGCTCCTCGGCCCCGAGGAGGTCGCGGAGCAGGTCGCGGTCGAGCGACAGCGCCGCCGCGCGCCGTTCGGCGAGCGGGGCATCGCCCTCGTACATGTACACCGCGATCCACCCGAACAGCAGCGACTGGGCGAACGGCGAGGCCCGCGGCGTATCGACCGGAACGATGCGGATGCGTCGTGACCGCAGATCGGTGAGGACCTCTCGCAGCGCCGGCAGATCGAACACGTCGTTGAGGCACTCGCGTGTGGCCTCGAGCAGGATCGGGAAGTCGGGGTGTCGGGCGGCGACGGTGAGCAGGTCGGCGGCGCGCTGGCGCTGCTGCCACAGCGGCGTGCGTCGATCGGGGCGCCGGCGCGGGAGCAGGAGGGCGCGGGCCGCGCACTCGCGGAAGCGCGACGCGAACATCGCCGTGTTCGGGAGCTGCGCGATCACGATCTCGGCGACCTCGTCGGGGTCGAGCA
>JBBSTY010000069.1:0-20925 GCA_038235385.1 Acidimicrobiales bacterium
GACCCAGTGGACAGCAGAACCACGACCCCACCAGGAAGCGACCAGGATGGCCGATCTCGACACGACCGCAGATGACCCGCTCTGGTTCAAGGACGCGGTCATCTACGAGATCCACGTCCGGGCGTTCGGCGATTCCGACGGCAACGGGATCGGCGACTTCGACGGTCTCACCGCCCGGCTCGACTACCTCCAGCAGCTCGGCGTCACCGCCCTGTGGCTGCTGCCGTTCTATCCCTCGCCGCTCCGCGACGACGGCTACGACATCGCCGACTACGGCGGCATCAACCCGGTGTACGGCACCATGCGGTCGTTCAAGCGGTTCCTCGCCGAGGCGCATCGCCGCGGGCTGCGCGTCATCACCGAACTGGTGCTCAACCACACGAGCGACCAGCACCCGTGGTTCCAGCGGTCCCGGCGGGCGCCGGCCGGGAGTCGGTGGCGCAACTACTACGTGTGGGGCGACAACCCCGAGCGCTACCCCGAGGTCCGGGTGATCTTCGAGGACTACGAGGGCTCCAACTGGAGCTGGGATCCAGTGGCCGGCGCGTACTACTGGCACCGGTTCTTCTCGCACCAGCCCGACCTCAACTACGACAACCCCGAGGTCCGCGAGGTCATGCTGCGCGTGGTCGACATGTGGCTCGACCTCGGCGTCGACGGCGTCCGGCTCGACGCGGTGCCGTACCTGTTCGAGCGCGATGGCACGAACTGCGAGAACCTCCCCGAGACCCACCAGTACCTCAAGGACCTCCGCGCCCACATCGACGCCAACTACCCCGGACGGATGCTGCTCGGCGAAGCCAACCAATGGCCCGAGGACGCGGTTGCCTACTTCGGCGACGGAACGACATCGGGCGCGAACGTCGAGGCGGAACCGCCCGCCAGCCCCGCAGGTCCGGGTGCCCACCGGGATTCGGTGGCCACCTTCGACCCCGACGCCCTCGGCGACGAGTGCCACATGGCGTTCCACTTCCCGCTCATGCCGCGCCTCTTCATGGCGCTGCGGATGGAGGACCGTCACCCGGTGATCGACATCCTCCAGGAGACGCCGCCGATCCCATCCAACTGCCAGTGGGCGATCTTCCTGCGCAACCACGACGAGCTCACCCTCGAGATGGTCACCGACGAGGAGCGCGATTACATGTACCGCTCCTACGCCACCGATCCCCAGATGCGGGTGAACGTCGGCATCCGGCGCCGTCTGGCCCCGCTGCTGCAGAACGATCGTCGCAAGATCGAGCTGATGAACGGGTTGCTCTTCTCGCTCCCGGGCACCCCGGTCATCTACTACGGCGACGAGCTGGGGATGGGCGACAACGTCTACCTCGGCGATCGCGACGCGGTCCGCACCCCGATGCAGTGGAGCCCCGACCGCAGCGCCGGCTTCAGCGACGCCAACCCCCAACAGCTCTACCTGCCGGTCGTCATCGACCCCGACTACCACTTCGAGTCGGTCAACGTCGAGGCCCAGGATCGCAACCCGAGCTCGCTCCTGTGGTGGATGCGACGCCTCATCGCGCTGCGCCAGCAGCATCCGGTGTTCGGACGCGGGGAGATCGAGTTCCTGTACCCCGAGAACGCCAAGGTCCTGGCGTTCCTGCGCTACGACGAGAACGAGACCGTGCTGGTGGTCGCCAACCTCTCGCGCTTCCCCCAGAGCGTCCTGCTCGACCTGCACGAGCACCGGGGTTCGATCCCGGTGGAGCTGTCCGGTGGCACCGAGTTCCCGCCGGTCGCCGACGGCCCCTACCACCTCAACGTCGGGGTGCACGGGTTCCTCTGGTTCCAGCTCGACCCCAACCGCCAGGAGGCGCGCTTCGCGTCGCACGATCCCGCCGCCGACCTCCCGCACCTGACACTGAACGACGACTGGTCCACCCTGTTCAAGGGCCGCGCCAAGGCGTCGCTCGAACGGGTGCTCCCCGACTTCCTCGGACAGAACCGTTGGTACGCCGGCCGGCAGCGGGTGCTCCGCTCGACGGTCATCGATGACGCCGTCCCCGTCCGCCGCACCAAGACCTCACGCCCGACCGCGATGATCACGCTGATCGACGTGGAGTACGCCGCCGGCGAATCGGAGACCTACGTCGTGCCGATGGCGGTCGCCACCCGGGCCGACGGCGAGTCGCTCCTGGCCGACCACCCCAACGCCGGCATCGCCTGGCTCGACCCCAAGGACGGCAGCGACTCCCTGCTGCTCCACGACGCGCTGGCCGATCCGGCGTACTCGGACACGATCCTGGCGGCCTTCCGCCGCAAGCGGGTCTTCACGTCGCCTTCGGGTGGCGAGCTGACGCTGTCCACCACAGGAGCGTTCCGTCGCCTGCTCGATGGGTCCGATACCGACGAGCTCGGCGCGCACATCTTGTCGGTCGAGCAGAGCAACACCTCGGTGGTGTTCGGCAACGCGGTGGTCGTCAAGACCTTCCGGCGGGCGCAGGAGGGCATCAACCCCGACCTGGAGATGGGGGCGTACCTCACCGACGTCGCGGCCTTCCCGAACATCTCGCCCCTGCTGGGTGCGATGGAGTACCGGCGCGGGCGCGGCGAGCCGCGCACCTTGGGTGTGGTCAACCAGTACGTCGTGAACGAGGGCGACGCCTGGCACTACACGCTCGATGCACTGGGCCTGTTCTACGAGACCGTGGCGAGCGCGGTCGCCGATCAGCCGCTGGCCATCCCGCGGTGGTCCGACATCGGCGAGCTGGCGGGCGGGCCGGTTCCCGACGACGTGGTCGCGGCGGTGGGGCCGTACCTCGAGACCGCCGAGCTGCTGGGGCGACGAACGGGGGAGATGCACCTCGCGCTGGCGGCGGGTGACACCGATGCGTTCCGGCCCGAGCCGTTCACCACGCTGTACCAGCGGTCGGTGTTCCAGTCGATGAAGGGGCAGATCCGCCCGACGCTGCAACTGCTGCGCCGGGTGCTCCCGGACCTCGACGAGAGCGGACGTGCCGATGGCGAGCGGGTGCTCGACCTCGAGAGCCAGATCGTCGCCCGGTTCGCCGCGATCACCCGTCATCGGATCGAGACGTCCCGGATCCGGGTCCACGGCGACTTCCACCTCGGGCAGGTCCTGCACGCCGGTCGCGATTTCGTGATCATCGACTTCGAGGGGGAGCCGTCCCGGTCGCCGACCGAGCGCCGGATCAAGCGATCGCCGCTCGTCGACGTGGCCGGGATCATCCGCTCGTTCCAGTACGCCGCCCACGCCGGCCTGCGCGCCTACGCCGATCGGGGTCTCGTCCCGCACGATCAGTGGGCTGCGTTCGAGGCGAGGGCGCAGGCGTGGCACCTGTGGGTCACCACCCGCTTCCTCGCCGGCTACCTCGGCGAGGCCGACGGGACGGCGCTCCTCCCGCTCGACGACGGCGACCAATTGGCGCTCCTCACCGCCTACACGCTCGACAAGGCGCTCTACGAGGTCCGCTACGACCTCGCCCACCGGCCGACGTGGGCATCGATCCCGCTCCACGGGATCGTCGCCCTGCTCGAGTCCGACACGTGAACGCCGATCGCTCCGATCGGGCTGACGGCGCGGAGGGGGACGAGCTGCGGGGGCTGGCGTCGGACCTCGGTGTCGAGCTCGAGTACTGGGACGTCCAGGGTGAGCTCCACGTCGCGGGCACCGAGTCGCTGCTGGGGGTCCTGCGCTCGATGGGGCACGACGTGCACCGGCTCGGCGATGTCGCCGCGGCGCGGGCCCGACACCTCGAGGATCGATCCACGGCGGTGGTCGAGCCGGTGGTGGTCATGGACCACGGGTCGCACCTGGAGCTCGTGGTGCGCCGACCGGCGTCGACCCCGGCCAGCCGGATCGAGGTCGCGATCGCCGTCGAATCGACGACGCACGAGGTGGTGCTGCCCGTCGATCTCGGTGCGATCGCCGGGCACCCGATCGACATCGGACCCCACCGGGTCGTCGACCACCGCGTGGTCCTCGAATCCTCGGCCGTGGTCGGGTTGCCGATCGGCTCCCATCGCCTCGAGGTGCGAGGTGTCGGCGCCGAGGCGGCCACCGCCCACCTGCTGGTGGCGCCTCGTCAGGTGCCACGGTTCGCGCCGACCGATCGTCTCTGGGGGGTGTTCGCTCCGGTCTACGCGCTCGCGGGCGGCTCGGGGATCGGCGCCCACCTGGGTGATCTCCGGTCGTTGGCGGAGCGGATCGATGCCTACGGCGCCAAGCTCGTGGGCACGCTGCCCCTCCTCGCAGCCTGGCTCGACGAGCCCTTCGACCCGAGCCCGTACGCGCCGGTGAGCCGGATGTTCTGGAACGAGCTGTTCGTCGACCTCGCCGCCCTCCCCGAGCTCGGCGCGCTCGACGATGCCCGATCCAACCTCGACGGTCTCGCCGCCATCGGTCACGCGGCGAACGCGAAGAGCCGACTGTTCGACTATCGCCACCAGCACGGGTATGTACGCGGTGTGCTCGAGGACCTGATCGCAGCAGAGGACCGGTGGCCGGATCGCCTGCGGTCCGACTTCGCCGACTGGCGGGCCGAGCGATCCGACGTGGACCGTTACGCACGCTTCCGCGCCTACGCGTCCCGGTCGGGCGCCGGATGGCGAGGATGGCCCGAACGCCAACGTGGGGGCGATCTCCGAGACACCGACGTCGATCGGGACCTGGTCCGGTTCCACACCTACGCCCAGTACGCCATGGACCGTCAGCTCACCGGTCTGGCCGATGACCTCGGCGCTCGTGGGCAGCGGCTCTACCTCGACCTGCCCGTCGGTGTCGGTGGCGACGGCTACGACACCTGGATCGATCCCGATCGGTACGGGTGGGGTTCGAGCATCGGAGCGCCACCCGACGAGTTCTTCACCGAGGGCCAGGACTGGGGCCTGCCGCCGGTCCTGCCCACCGAGGCCCGGCGCAGCGGTCACGCGTCGTTCGCGTCGGTGCTCCGGCGTCACCTGGCGGTCGCGGGCGTGCTGCGCCTCGATCACGTCATGGGCTTCCATCGCCTGTACTGGGTGCCCGAGCGCGCCAGCGCGCGCGAGGGCGTCTACGTGCGCTATCCGCACCGGGAGCTGCACGCGGTGCTCGCCATCGAGGCGCACCGGCACGAAGCGGTGATCGTGGGCGAGAACCTCGGCACCGTGCCGCCCGAGGTCACGGCGACGATGCGCGAACGCGGGCTCCTCGGGATGCACGTGCTCGAGTTCAACCAGCCGGACTGGCCCGGGGCCGAACCGACCGGACCGGGCCACGACCAGCTGTCGTCGTTCGGCACCCACGACACGCCCACCTTCGCCGGTTGGATCCACGGGTTCGACATCGATCAGCGCCACGAGCTGCAGCTGCTCGACGACGACCAGGCCATCGACGCCCGAGACCGTCGTCGCGAGCAGGTGGCCGGGCTCAGCGCCTTCCTCCGGGCCCGAGGCCTGTCGGCCGAGATCGGCGACGAGGCGTCGCCGATCGATCACGATCACGCCCTCCTGGAGGCGGCCATGCGCTTCCTGGGAGACAGCGATGCACCGGCGGTGATCGTCGCGCTCGACGACCTCTGGCTCGAGCCGAACCCGCAGAACATCCCCGGGACGCCGGTCGACCGACCGAACTGGGTGCAGCGCGGTCCCCGGACCCTCGACGAGCTCCTCTCCGAGCCGACCGTCGATGAGCTCCTGCGCGCCGTGCAGGACTGCCGACTCGGTTCGCACCTGCGAGCCGTCGAAGGAGGACCCGAGGCGTGAGCCGAACCGAGATCCCATCCGATGACCTGTGGCTGTTCAACGAGGGAACCCACAGCCGCCTGTACGAGGTCCTGGGCGCGCACCTGGATCCGGGGCCATCCGGCGCCCGGTTCGCGGTGTGGGCACCGAACGCCGCGGCGGTCAGCGTCGTCGGCGACTTCAACGGGTGGGATCCTGATCGTGACCCACTCGTCGCCCAGGCGAGCTCGGGCGTGTGGACCGGCGAGGTCTCCGGAGCCGCCGCAGGTGACCGGTACAAGTTCCGCATCTCCTCCACCGTCGACGGCTACGTGGTCGACAAGGCCGATCCGTTCGCGGTGTGGGCCGAGCAGTCCCCGGGCACGGCGTCGGTCCTCCACCGGCTCGACCACGAGTGGGACGACGACGAGTGGATGGCGGGGAGGGGCGTGCGCAACGGCCAGGACGCGCCCATGTCGATCTACGAGATGCACCTGGGCTCGTGGCGCCACGCGGCCGACGAGCACCGGTCGCTCAACTACCGCGAGCTCGCCGAGCCACTCGCCGCCTACCTCACCGAGATGCACTTCACCCACGTCGAGCTCCTGCCGATCATGGAGCACCCGTTCTACGGATCGTGGGGGTACCAGACGCTCGGGTACTTCGCCCCGACCTCTCGCTTCGGAACCCCGCAGGACCTCATGTTCCTGATCGATCACCTGCACCGGAGCGGGATCGGGGTCATCCTCGACTGGGTCCCCTCGCACTTCCCGAGCGACGAGCACGGGCTCGGCTACTTCGACGGCACGCACCTCTTCGAGCACGCGGACCCGCGCCTGGGCTTCCACCCCGACTGGAACAGCCTGATCTTCAACTACGACCGTCACGAGGTGCGGTCGTTCCTGCTGTCGAGCGCGTGCTCGTGGCTCGATCGCTACCACGTCGATGGCCTCCGGGTGGATGCCGTCGCGTCGATGCTCTACCTCGACTACTCCCGCAAGGAAGGCGAGTGGATCCCCAACGAGCACGGCGGGAACGAGAACCTCGGCGCCCTCCGCTTCCTGAAGAGCCTCAACGAGACGATCTACCGCGAGTTCCCCGACGTGCAGACCGTGGCGGAGGAGTCGACCGCCTGGCCGATGGTGTCGCGGCCGACCTCGGTCGGCGGGTTGGGGTTCGGGTACAAGTGGGACATGGGGTGGATGCACGACACCCTGGCGTACCTCGAGCGTGATCCGATCCACCGCCCCCACCACCAGGACCAGCTCACCTTCCGAGCGGTGTACGCCTTCACCGAGAACTACGTGCTCCCCCTGTCCCACGACGAGGTCGTGCACGGCAAGGGATCGCTGCTGACCAAGATGCCCGGCGACGAGTGGCAGCGGTTCGCGAACCTCCGGATGCTGTTCGGCTACCAGTACGCGCTGCCGGGCAAGAAGCTGCTGTTCATGGGCGACGAGCTCGCCCAGGTCGCCGAGTGGAACCACGACACCGAGCTCAGCTGGGGCCTGCTCGACGATCCCCGTCACGAGGGCGTCCGCACCTGGGTCGCGCACCTCAACCGCTTGCACCGAGACCAGCGCCCGCTCCACGCGCTCGACACCGATCCCGCAGGGTTCGAGTGGGTCGATGCCAGCGACCAGGGGGCGAGCGTGATCTCGTTCCTCCGGTGGTCGACCCCCGACCACGACCACCCCGGGGCCCGACCGGTGCTGGTCGTGGCCAACTTCACCCCGGTTCCGCGCGAGGGGTACGCGATCGGCGTCCCGATTGCGGGCCGATGGGCCGAGCTCGCCAACAGCGACGCGCAGATCTACGGCGGTTCGGGTTGGGGGAACCTGGGGGGCGTCGACACCGTCGAAGCACCCATGCACGGTCGTCCGTTCCACCTCCCCCTGGTGCTGCCCCCGCTGGCGGTCGTCATGCTGTCGCCGAGCGGGGTCACACGATGAGCGCGGCGAACCGTCGCCGGCGATGTGACCCCTGGCCGAACCAAATGCTGCGGTTTCATGACGATGTGGGCTACGGTCAGGATGTTCCTCGTGTCGCGCCCCCGGCACCTGGCCTTCTTCGTTCGCAATCGATCACCCCGGATTGCGCCGGCGCCGGGCACGCCGCGACGCTCCGGGCACCCGTTGGCGTGTAGAGGACGAACCGCGCGATGGCAATCCCCCCCAACCCCCTGAGCACCGAAGCGGACGGTTCCGTCGTCGTGGCCCCCCCCGAGGTGGCACCTGTCGACGTCCCGTTCCGCGAACGGCTGTCCCGCGCCCGGGTGCAGCTGCTGCGCCCGGCCGCCCGCGGATCGCTCGTCGAGCCGGTGTCGCCGCTCCGATCGCCCGCGCCGTCTCCCGACGTCGGGCCGCCGTCCGCGGCGTCGTGGGCCGCCTCCGTCCGCGTGGCGCTCGCCACCCTCGCCGGGCTGGCCGGCTCGCTCGTGCTCGCAGGGACCGCACCGGTGTGGTACCTCGCTCCGGTGTCGTGGCGCCTCACGGTGCCCGGCCTGCTCAGCCCCGGCGACCCGCTGTACTCGGCCATCACGTTCGTGCTCGGTGTGGTGCTCCTGTGCCTCGGCTGGGTCGGGCTCGTGGGCCACACCCGCCGACGGGTCGGCACCAGCCGCAGCCGCATGGTGTGGGTGATCGCGGCGGCGACGCTGTGGTCGATCCCCCTGCTCCTCGGGCCGATCCAGTTGAGCACCGACGTCTACAGCTACAACGCCCAGGGGGCGCTCGCCGACCTCGGCCTCGATCCCACCTCGGTCGGTCCGAACGCGCTGCCCAACCACTCGACCAACGAGTTCTGGCGCGCCGCCGATCCGATCTGGCGCGATGCGCCCGCCCCCTACGGCCCGGTGGCCATCGGTCTGGCCCGGGCGAACTTCTCGGTCACCGGTTACGACGTCGCCAACGCAGCGCTGGGCTTCCGGTGGCTCGCCATCGGCGGTGTGGTGCTCACCGGCATCGGCGTGTTCGTCATCGCGCGCAGTCGGCGCGTGTCGCCGCCTCTGGCGCTCGCCCTGGCGGTCGCCAACCCGGTGGTGCTGATCCACCTCGTCGGCGGCGCCCACAACGACGCCATCATGATGGGTCTGCTCGTCGTCGGCATGGCGGCGTTCGAGCGAAGTCGCAAGGTCCTCGCCGTCGTGCTGATCGCCCTGGCCGTCGCCGTGAAGCTCCCGGCCGTCATCGCCCTGGCGTTCGTGGCCTGGAACTGGTCGCCCGCTGATGCGTCGTGGAAGCGCAAGATCCGCGACAGCGCGATCGTCGGCGCCATCACCGGGGGCACCATCGGGATCCTCTCGCTCGTCGCGGGAGTGGGCATCGGCTGGATCCTGGCGCTGCAGAACACCGGCAAGATCTATTCCACCTTCGCGGTGTTCACCAAGCTCGGCTTCTTGAGCTCCGATCTGCTCAACGCGGTGGGTCTCGGCGTCGACCAGATGATGGTCGTCAACATCGTTCGCATGAGCGGCCTCCTGCTCGCGACCGGGGTCATCCTCCTGCTGATGGTCAAGAGCCCGAAGATCGGCGTCACCAAGTCCGTCGGGCTCTCGCTCCTGGTCTTCGTGCTGTGCAGCCCGGTGGTGTGGCCCTGGTACCTGCCCGCCGCGTTCGCCCTCCTGGCGGCGTCGGGTCTCAAGCGGTTCCGACCTTCGCTCATCGTGCTCGTCGTGTCGTCCAGCATCCTGGTCTGGCCGACGTCGGTGAACTCCGTGTCGGCCCTCACGCCGTATCAGCACTGGCTCGGCTTCGGCGTGGTCGTCCTGATCGCCGTCGCCTGCCTGGCCGCGCAGTACCTCTCCTCCCGGATCGAGCGCTTCCGCGCCGAGCGCGGTTTCGAGCCGCTCCTGTGCGGAAGCGCCGACGAGGACCACGAGTGGGCGGACCAACCGCTCGAGTCGGCTCCGCTCGTCACGGTCGGCTGAGGCTGATGCGACCTCCGATGGAGCCTCCGAGTCGTGGCTGCACCGCGTCCCCACCGACGGTTCGTCGCGCGCATCCGAGCAGCGATCGGCTCGGACGCGGCTGGCATCCGCCAGTCGCTCGCCGCGCTGCTGGTGTCATCGGGCGGTGACCTCATCGCCGGCCTCACGCTGGCGTCGATCACCCACACCCTCGAGGACCTGCCCGGCCTGATCGTGCTGGTCCCCGCGGCCATCGGCATGCGGGGCAACATCTTCGGCGCGCTCGGGAGCCGGTTCGGGACCGCGATCCACACCGGAACGTTCCGCGTCTCGAGTCGGCGCACCAGCCTCATGGGTCAGAACGTCCTCGCGTCGGTCGTGCTCACCCTGTCGATCTCGCTCGCCCTGGCGGTGCTGGCCAAGACGGTCGCCTCCGCGTTCGGTGTCTCCGAGACGATCTCGCTCGCCGACTTCGTGGTCATCTCGATCCTCGGCGGGGTGCTCTCGTCGCTGGTGGTCCTCGGGCTGACGGTCGGGGTCGCCGCCATCGCGGTCCGCAGGGGATGGGACATGGACAACGTCGCCGCACCCCTGGTGACCGCAGCGGGGGACATGGTGACCCTTCCCGCCCTCTTCCTGGCGACCTTCCTCGTCGGCATCCACGGTGTCACGGTGACGATCGCCCTGATCTCGGCGGCGGTGGCCATCGGCTCGCTCGTCGTGGGGCTCCGCGCCAAGTTGCCGATGATGCAACGGATCGTGCGCGAGTCGCTCCCCGTGCTGTTGGTCGCGGGAACGATCGACGTCGTCGCCGGGCTCACGATCGAGGCGCGCCTCGATCAGTTCGTGCAGTACGGCGCGCTGCTCATCCTGATCCCGCCGTTCCTCGAGGACACCGGCGCGTTGGGGGGCATCCTGAGCAGTCGGCTGTCGACCAAGCTGCACCTCGGCATCATCGATCCGGTGGCGAGACCCCAACGTCCTGCACGCGACGACTTCGCCATCATCGCCCTGCTCGCCGTGCCGGTCTTCGTGCTCGTCGCCCTCTCCGCCGACCTCGCCGCATGGGCGTTCGGTCAAGCCAGCCCCGGAGCGCTCTCCATGGTGGCGATCGCCGTGATCGGGGGGGCCATGGCAACGGCCGCTGCGGTCGTCGTCGCGTACTACGGGTCGATCGTGACCTATCGGCTCGGGTTCGATCCGGACAACTACGGGATCCCGCTGCTCACCTCGTCGATGGACCTGATCGGTGCGCTGTCGTTGATCTTCGCCATCATCCTGGTCGGCGTCGCCTGATCGTCGAGCGCGCCGGGACCATGGCCGAAGGTGGTCCGGAGCGAGGCCACACTGTCGGGGTGCTGCGCACCTACTCGTTCGAATCCGGCGGCGTCCGGGTGCTGGAGGATCCGTCGTCCATCCCCGCGGCCGTGGCCGAGCCGGGAACGGTCGTGTGGGTGGACGCCGTGAGCCCGTCACGCGACGAGCTCGACGCGCTCGAGCGGGAGTTCCGCCTGCACCCGCTGGCCCTCGAGGACGTGACCAACCGGAACCAACGACCGAAGCTGAACATCTACCCGACCCACGCCTTCCTGGTGGTGTACGCCAACCGCAACGGCGATGGGGTCATGGAAGAGGTGTTCCTCTTCATCGGTCCGGAATGGATCGTGACCGTCCACCACCACGACGGCAGGACCGACCACTTCGACATCGACTCGGTTCGGAGGCGGTACCAGCGAACGGTCGGGTTGACCTACAGCGTCGGGTTCCTCGTCTACGTCATCCTCGACGAGGTGGTCGATTCCTACTTCAGTGCCGTCGATCACATCGAGGAACGGCTGGCGGCGATCGAGGACGAGATCTTCGATGTCGGTGACTCCGAACGCGACGAGTGGCCCATCCAGCAGTCGATGCTGAGCCTGCGCCGCGATCTGCTCGCCTTCCGTCGACGTGCGGTTCCGTTGCGCGACGTGGTGCTGAGCATCCTCCGCGGTGAGGTGGTGTGGGTGGAGGAGGCGACCCGGGTCTACCTCCAGGATGTGTTCGATCACCTGCTGCGGATCGCCGACGAGATCGACAACCAACGCGAGCTCATCGGCAACGCGGTGGATGCCCACCTGGCGCTGGTGTCGAACCAGATGAACGAGATCATGAAGAAGATGACCTCGTGGGGCGCCATCCTGCTCGGCTCCACCCTGATCGCCGGCATCTACGGCATGAACTTCACCGACATGCCCGAGCTCCACCTCCGGTTCGGCTACTACGGCGCGCTGGCGGCCATGTTCGTCCTGACCATCGCGCTGTACCTCACCTTCAAGCGGAAGCGCTGGCTGTAGCCGTCCGGTTCCGCTCCCGTTCCGTGCGGTGACCGGCGAGCGACGAGAGCGCCACCACGAACAGGGCGACGAGCGTCAGGTTGCGGGCGAGCACCGGCAGCACCGCCCACACCGCACCCTCCGACGCCGTGACCACCAGGGGGTAGCTGATGGTGGTGAGCGCGGTGACGGCGAGGGTGAGGCCGCCGACGAGGCGATCGCCGCGCGCCACCACGATCGCGGCGAAGGGCAGGAACCACACCACGTACTGCGGCGACAGGATCGGGGCGAAGAGCAACATGGCGAGGACGCTCGCCAGTGGGGCCCAGCCGTAGATCACGTGGTCGCCGGCACCCTCACGGCGTCGTCGATCGGCCCACCACCAGGCGAGCGCCACGAACGCGAGGCTCACGACGGTCAGGAGCGGACGAGCCCAGATCGGCATGATGCCGGTGCGGAACGCGCCCGATTCGAACTTGACCCGAGATGGGTCGCGCAGGTGCCAGAGCACCCCCGGCAGGCTCTCGACCTGCCATCCGGTGGCGTCGCGGAACGACACGACCTGGCGGACCCCGTCGACCCCGGCGACGGCGATCCACGCCGCGGCGAGGACGAGCCCGGTGACGACGAACGACACCACCGCTCGCCACCGGCGCTCGACCACCAGGATCGGGGCGAGCACGAACGGCCAGATCTTGGTGAGCACGGCCGCCGCCAACCCGGCGGCCCCGAGCGACGACGACCCGCGTCGGATCAGGGCCATGCCCGCCACCGCCAGCAGCACGGCGAGCAGGTCGACGCGGGCGAAGATGAACGGCCACAGGATGAGGGGCAGCCCGAGCACCAGGTACGCCGCCGTGGTGCGCAGATCCCACACCCGCCAGAGGATGGCGGCGATGCCGAGGTCGCAGAGGAACTGCGAGAGGGCCACCGCAGCGATCGACCGGACGAGGTCGTCGTTGGCCAGCACCGAGATCGCGGCGTAGGTGATCGGGGGGTACTCGACCTGGAAGTCGCGGTACGCCACGCCGTCGGAGGTCGCCATCTCCTGGTAGCGCCGGACGTCACCGGTCAGCCCGCCTGGTTGCGACGCCGGATCGGAGGCGAGCAGCAGCACGAGTGCGAGTACCCGCACGGCGACGAGCCCGATGATGACGAGGCGGAGGGTTCGGTGCGAGGCGGCCGGCGATCGAGCGACCGGCTGGTCGGTGGTGTCAGTCATCGGTGGTGTCAGTCATCGGTCGTGGCGTGGCGCAGCAGCACCGCGCTGTGGCCACCGACGCTGATCTGTTCGCCGGCACCCACGCTCGTGAGCCGGACCCGTCGCTCGTCGGGGAAGCATCGCTCGATGTCGGGTGCTGCGGTGTCGATCAACTGGACCCACCGTTGCCCGTAGCGGGCAGCCGGCAGGGTGAAGTCGAGCTCGCCGCCGTGGGCGTTGAAGATGGCGTAGAAGCTCTGGTCGAGGACCCGCTCACCACGCGGGCCGGGCGCAGCGACGCCGGCGCCGTTGAGGAACACCGCGATGGAGCGGGCGAAGCTGACGGTCCAGTCGTCGTCGGTCATCGATGCGCCGGTCGGGGTGAACCACTCGATGTCGTCGATGCTCTCACCCACGAGGGGCTGGCCCCGGAACCACCGCCGGCGACGGAACACCGGATGACGTTGGCGGAGCCGGACCAGGCGTCGGACGAACTCGGTGAGGTCGGTGTCGGCGTGCTCCCAGTCGTACCAGGAGATCTCGTTGTCCTGGGCGTAGCCGTTGTTGTTGCCGTGCCGGGTGTGGCCGAGCTCGTCGCCCCCGCTGAGCATCGGCACACCCTGGGACAGGAAGAGCGTCACGAGGAAGTTGCGCCGTTGGCGACGTCGCAGATCGTTGATCTCGGGATCATCGGTCGGGCCCTCGACGCCACCGTTCCACGACCGGTTGTCGCTGGTGCCGTCGCGGTTGCCCTCGCCGTTGGCGTCGTTGTGCTTGTCGTTGTACGACACGAGGTCGGTGAGGGTGAACCCGTCGTGGCAGGTGACGAAGTTGATGCTCGCGTTCGGTGTCCGTCCGCTCGATTCGTACAGGTCGCTGGAACCGGTGAAGCGGTACGCGAACTCGGCCACCGTGTTGTCCGCGCCGCGCCAGAAGTCGCGCACCTCGTCGCGGTACTTGCCGTTCCACTCCGACCAGAGCGGCGGGAAGTTGCCCACCTGGTACCCGCCCTCACCGATGTCCCACGGCTCGGCGATGAGCTTGACCTGGCTGATGACCGGGTCCTGCTGGATGAGGTCGAAGAACGCCGAGAGCTTGTCGACGTCATGGAGCTCCCGAGCCAGCGTGGCGGCGAGATCGAAGCGGAACCCGTCGACGTGCATCTCGAGGATCCAGTAGCGGAGGCTGTCCATGATGAGCTGCAGCACGTGGGGGTGGCGCATGTTGAGGCTGTTGCCGGTGCCGGTGTAGTCGACGTACTGCAACAGATCGGCCGGATCGAGCCGGTAGTACGCCGGGTTGTCCACCCCTTTGAAGCTGAGCATCGGGCCCAGGCCGTTGCCCTCGGCGGTGTGGTTGTACACCACGTCGAGGATGACCTCGATCCCCTCGGCGTGAAGGGTCTTGACCATCTGCTTGAACTCGCTGACCTGCGCACCCACCGTCGGGTAGCTCGCGTAGTCGTTGTGCGGAGCGAAGTAGCCGATGGAGTTGTAGCCCCAGTAGTTGCTCAGTCCGAGGTCGAACAACCGGCGGTCGTGGATGAACTGGTGCACCGGCATCAGCTCGACGGCCGTGACGCCGAGGCGGCGCAGGTGGTCGATCACCGGTGGTGCGCACAGCCCGGAGTAGGTGCCTCGCAGGTTCTCGGCGATGTCGGGATGCGTCGCGGTGATGCCCTTGACGTGGGTCTCGTAGACGACGGTCTGGTTCCACGGGGTGCGTGGGTGGCGGTCGTCGCCCCAATCGAAGAAGGGGTTGGTGACCACGGACTTCGGGACGAAGGGCGCGCTGTCGCTGGCGCTGGGTGGTCCGGCCGGTGCCTCAGCCGAGCCGACCTCGTAGGCGAACACCGCATCGGACCACTCCACGGCGCCGTCGAACGCCTTGGCGTACGGGTCCATGAGCAACTTGTCGGGGTTGGCGAAGAGCCCGTTGGCCGGGTCCCACGGGCCGTGGACCCGGAACCCGTAGCGGGTGCCCGGCTGCACGCCGGGCACGTACCCGTGGTGGATGTGGGCGCTCACCTCGGGGAGGGTGACCCGCCGCTCGGTGCCGTTGTCGAACAGGCACAGCTCCACCCGGTCGGCGACCTCGGAGAACAACGAGAAGTTGGTGCCGTTCCCGTCGAAGATCGCGCCGAGGGGGTAGGGCTGTCCGGGCCAGAGATCCACCACGTGAGTCTACGGGGCGCCACGGGGCGGCCTGGCCCCGTGCGGCATCGCCGACTACGAGGTAGCTCCGATCAGCGCGATCGCGACCAGGAAGATCACGAACCCGATGATCACCACGCCCCAGATGGCGAGCACGATCCAGCTGATGATGATGCCCGCCTTGGCCAGGCCCTCGCCGCCCTGGGTGCCCCCCGAACCAGCGATCTCCTCTTGTGCCCGACGGCCGTAGATGACCCCGAAGACCGACGCGATCGGACAGACCGCCCATCCCACGAGCGCCAGCACGAGCGACATCGTGGCGTTGGAGTTGGTGGGCGCCGACTGGGGCACGTAGCCGTACCCGGGCGCCGGGTACGCCGCCGCCGGCTGACCCGGCGCCGGGTAGCCGCCGGTGGGGTACTGGGCGGCGGGGTACTGGGCGGTGGGATACGAGGCGGTGGTCGACGCGGCCGTCGGTGCGAAGCCGGCCGGCGGCGCCGCCGGGGTGGTCGGGGAAGCGTCTCGGGCCTCACCGACGATGGTCTCGACCCGGGACTCGAACGCCTGGTCGACCTGGACCGCCTGGTCGAGCCACGTGACCGCGATGGTCTCCTCCCGGAGCCGGGCATCGACCCGTTGGCACTGCTCGGGACTCAGCCCAGCCGTGCTGATCGTCGTGGTGAACGCGGGGTCGCTCATCGGAGCTCCAGGATCGGATCGGTGGTGAACGGGGTGAACGGGGTGAACGGTGATCGAGGTGGGAGCGTATCGCTGCCTCGGTGCCGCCCACCACGGCGCCGCCGACGCGCCGCTCCCGCGCTGGCCCCGGGGGGCTGTGCCAAGCTCGATGATGCTCCTGGCCGACACGGCGTCGATCCCGCCCGGCGCCGATCTGGTCGTGCCGTCTGGGGCATCTTCGCCATCCTGGGCCTGCGGGCGCTCTACTTCCTGCTGGCCGGCTCCAGGATTCGCTCGTCCACCTGAACAAGGGCCTCGGGGTGATCCTGGTGTACGTGGGCTTGAAGATGCTCGCGTCGTTCTGGGGCGTGCACATCAACATCGCGCTCTCGCTCGGGTCATCCTCGGCGTGCTGGCGACCACGGTCGTGCTGTCGCTCCGCACCGTGCGTCGCTCGACGGAACCCGTTGCGGACCCCGACGACGAGAGGCGCGACGCCTGATGGGAATCGACCGGATCGTCGCGGCGGGTCAGCTGGTGGGCCAGGTGTGGCTGAAGCACCGGTCCGCCAGCCGGCCGGGGGACCAGAGGCCCCACAGGCCGCTGGCGGCTCGGGCGCTGAAGTCGGTCCACCGCAGCACGTCGGGGGTGTCGACCCGGCGCACCACCTGGCGGATCCCTCCTTCGTGCACCACGTAGCCCGCCCAGGTGCCGGGGAAGTCCTTGGTGGACCCCACCTCGGTGACGACGAGTGGGCCCACCCGGCGGGCTCGGTGTCGGTGGGTGTGCCCCGAGGTGATCATGGTGGCCGGCCGGGCC
The DNA here is from genome assembly GCA_038235385.1 of Acidimicrobiales bacterium. Taxonomy (GTDB): domain Bacteria; phylum Actinomycetota; class Acidimicrobiia; order Acidimicrobiales; family Acidimicrobilacustridaceae; genus JBBSTY01. The sequence continues at coordinate 16,729 of JBBSTY010000069.1, forward strand.
GGCCCGACCGCATCGAGGAAGGCAGCCATCTCGTGGCCCGGGATGCCTCGCGGCAGGAAGGCGGGGACGCGTCGGCGCTCGCCGTGGTGGTGCAGCGCGAGGAACGCGGGACGACGGTCGGCACGCAACCGCTCGACGACGTCGTCCTGCAGGTGTGCCACCGTGCCCGCCCGGTGGTGGGCGATGGCCGTCTCGACGAGCACCAGGTTGAGCGCCGGGTGGGCGATGGTGGTCGCACCTCGTGCGGGGTGGAAGCCGAACGGCTCGAGTGCGAGCTCGGGAACCGGTTCGCCGCGTGCGCCGTAGGAGTCGTGGTTGCCGAGGAGGACCTCGGCGCGAACCGGCGCGTCGCGGAGGAGCTGGCCGATCATCGCCCAGTCCTTGGCCCGTCCGTTGTGGGTGAGGTCGCCCTTCACGATCACCGAGTCGGCGCCCCATCGGCCGAGCGCGGTCAGCGCCGCCCGTGTCGCGCGGACCGGATGCGCCTCATCGGGCACCGGTACCTCCATCAACGAGGCGCGCGTCCCGAAGGAGATCTCCCCGATGTGCATGTCCGAGATGGTGGCGAACCGGGCGATCTCCTCACCGGGGGGCGGTTCGAGGGTGCGGAACCGCTGGCGGGTCCACGAACGCGGCACGTCGGGGCCGTCGATGCGCAGCTCGAGCAGCTCGCCGGCCGGGAGGTCCTCGATCACCACGCCACCCGGACCGCCGTCGCTGTGGACCTCGACCACCGAATCGGCCGCCGTGAAGGTGAGGGCGCCCGCCGGCAGGCTCCGCCAGGTGATCTGGATGGCGGTGTCCTCGACGGCGAAGATCCACGGACGGGCCGGCGGGGGGATGCGGTCCAGGGGGGCGATCCGGTTCACGCCGCCCGGGCGCGGGACTCGATGAGCTGCGGCGCGACGGTTCGGGCGATCTCACGGGCCATCAGCCGGCCGCCGTCGTCGGTGAGGTGCACGCTGTCGGGCTGGCGGACCGTGACCTCGCCGCCGGCGACCCCTTCACGGCGCCAGGTCCATTCGCCGTCGGGTCCGCCGACGGCGGCACGGCCTTCGATGAGCCCGATCGACGGGGTGCTGGCCTGCAGCGCCTCGTACGTGGCTCGCATCTCCGCCGATCGTCGGGCGCCCTCGTCGCCGGCGAGCGGAGGCGGGAGCACCCAGTCGACCCGAGCGCCGCGAGCCGCGAGCTTCGTCGAGAGCACGGCGGCCTGGTCCTGCCACGCCGCGAAGAACGGTGGCCCGTACTCGTTCGGGACCGGAACCCCGGAGGCGTCGATCCAGAGGTCGTCGTCGGTGTAGTTGCCGATGAAGAGCACGACCACGACCTTGGGCTTGTACTCGGCGATCAGGGCGTCGGCCTCACCGACCCAGTCCTTGAGACCCGGGGTGAGCAGACCGGTTCCGCTCACCGCCTCGACCCGGGTCCGTGCGGATTCGACACCGGGCTCGCTCACCAGGGCGAGCTCGGCGAACGGGCTGGTCTGCACCATGATCGAATCACCGATGTAGAGCACGTCGACCGACTTGTCGAAGAGCGAGCACCCGCTGGCAGCGACGAGCACCACCACGGCGAGCACCAGTGCGGGCACGGCGTCGAACGCGCGCCGACGGCGGGGGGGTCGGGTCCGGATCACGCCCCAGAGTCTCGCCGACGGGGGCGGCGCGCTGGTGTCAGCGCGAGCGGCCCGATGACCGGCGGTCAGCGCCCGACCAGGTGGCCGTGGAGGCGGTGGGCCTCGCGAGTGCGGAGCGCGACGTTGACCTCGAGCCGCTCGAGGTGCTGCGCGAGGATCTTGTCGCCCTGCGGGACGCCGTGGTCCTCGAACCAGGCGAAGACGGTGTCGGCGATCTCGGGCTTCGACAAGCCGCGCACGCCCTCGAGCATCCGCACGATGCTGTTCGAGGGGAAGCGCGCGTTGATGGCGTCCCAGTTCGCGGTGACGAACTCCCAGGCGCGCGGGCCGTGGTTCCTGTTCCCCATGGCCCGCCGGATCAGGTACGGGGCGTTCTGGGTGCGGACCGCATCGGTGATGCTCATCGCCAGCACGCGGTCGATCGAGTCGGCGTCGTCGAAGTCGGCCAGCGCGGTGAGGAAGCGGAGCTCCTGCTGGGGGGTGTCGGCGGCCTGGAACCGGGCCAGGAACAGGTCGAAGTCCTCGGGGCCGCCGGTCGCGGCGATGATCCCGACGGACGCGGCGACGAGGCTCGGGTCGATCGAGCCGGGGTCGGAGGTCGACGCCGCGTAGAGGTCGCGCGCCGTGATCTGGAGGGCAGCGTCGTTGCCCAGGACCCCGAGCAGGTCGAACAGGGTGCCGCGCAGCTCCCGTCGGCGGTCGCCCTCATCGGGCACCGGGGTGGGACCGAGCCGATCGAAGGCCGGGCGTGCGAGGTCGCGCACCGCTACCCGCAACGCCGACCGGGCGTCGCCGTCGACCAGCCGGTCGAGTGCGGACAGCGCGCCGACGAGGCGCTCCCACACCGACAGGTCGTCCTCGGCCTCGAACGAGCCGGCGAGGTCCAGGAACTCGGGTGCGCTCAGGCGGTCGGCGAGCACGGCCGCCCAGGCGTCGTCGATGAGGCCGTAGCGCTCGATGGGGGAGAGGCCGCTCGACGCGTGCGCCACGAGGGCGTCGCGCAGGTCGGGGGCGTACTGGGCTCGGTAGAAGCCGGTCGCCTCGGTGTTGGCGAGCACCCAATCGGCCCGCTCGAACAGGTTGATGTCGATCGAGTCGCCGTCGAGCAGGACCTTCTCGAAGCTGACGATGCCGTTCGAGGACTGGCTGAAGATGAGCGGGACGATCCATCGTTCGCCAGGATCGTCAGACGTGCCGGTGGTGGCACGTTCCCCGTCGCCGGCGCCCTCGCCGATGTCGCCCGCGTAGCGGAACCGCTCCTGGGTGAAGCGCAGCGTGCTGCCCTCGTCGATCAGGTCGACGTCGATGACGGGGAAGCCGCCCTGGAGGATCCAGCTGTCCATGATGCGTCGGACGGGTTCGCCGGTGGACGCCTCGAGGGCGTCCCACAGGTCGGTGGTCTCGGTGTTGGCGTAGCTGTTGGCGCCGAGGTAGCTGCGGATGCCGTCCCGGAACGCCTCGAAGCCCAGGTACTGCTCGAGCATGCGGACGACGGCGGCCCCCTTCTCGTAGGTGAGGATGTCGAACATCCCCTCGGCGTCGTCGGGGGAGATGACGGGGAACTCGATGGGTCGGGTGGTGTCGAGCGCGTCGACGTCGAAGGCGGCGGTGCGCGACAGACCGAAGGAGGTCCAGCGGTCCCACTCGGGGCGGAAGGCGTCGGTGGCCGACATCTCCATGAAGGTGGCGAAGGCCTCGTTCAGCCAGATGCCGTTCCACCACTTCATGGTGACGAGATCCCCGAACCACATGTGTGCGAGCTCGTGGGCGATGACGTCGGTGACGTTCTGCAGCTCGGGTTGGGTGGCGGTCTCGGGATCGACGAGCACCAGGACCTCTCGGAAGGTCACGCACCCGAGGTTCTCCATCGCTCCGAAGGCGAAGTCGGGCACCGCCACCAGGTCGAGCTTGTCGCCGGGGTAGTCGATGCCGTAGTAGTCGGCGAAGTACTCCAGGCAGAACGCGCCGACCTCGAGCGCGTAGCTCGTGAGGTGGCCCTTGCCCCGTGGGTAGGCGACGCGCAGCGCCACACCGTTGGCCGTCACCGGTTCGGTGACGTCGAGCGGTCCGACGATGAAGGCCACGAGGTAGGTCGACATCTTCATGGTGTCGGCGAAGCGCACCACGTGCTTGCCGTCCTCGCGCACCGACCGCTCGACCTCGGCGGCGTTGGACAGCGCCGCCTGGTCGGCGTCGACGACGAGCGTGACCCCGAAGGTGGCCTTGAAGTCGGGTTCGTCCCAGCAGGGAAACGCCCGGCGGGCGTCGGTGGCCTCGAACTGGGTGGTGGCCATGACCTGGTCGACGCCGTCGGTGTCGGTGAACGTCGACCGGTAGAACCCGTGGAGCTTGTCGTTGAGGAACCCGGTGAAGGTCGTGTGCAGGGTCCAGCGGCCCACCGAGACCGAGGCCGTGAGCTCGACCGTGAGCCGTTCGGTGTCCTCGTCGAGCAGGATGGCGTCGGCCTCGATGTGGGTGCCGGCGGCGTCGCTGAGCCAGACCTTGGTGATGTCGAGCTCGATGGCGTTGAGCACGATGCGGTTGGTGGCTTCGGTGAC
>JBBSTY010000070.1:0-20915 GCA_038235385.1 Acidimicrobiales bacterium
CGGCGCCGTAGGGGATGAGGAGGACGAGAGCCTCGTCGCACTCGTCGGGGCTGAACTCGTTGTGGTCGGCGGCGGCGTCGGCGAAGGCGGGGTGGTGGACGAGCTCGGCGCCGAGCTCGTAGTTCTGGTCCTCGTCGAGCCCGAGGTACGGCTCGTTGATGGCGATCACGACGTCCCAGTCGGCAGCCTCGTCGTCGGGCACGACCGCTCGGATCTCATCGAGGACGTCGAGGGCCGCCTCGACGTCCTCGGGGTTGGTCCGGTCGAGCTCCTCGATCAACGTGCAGATCTCCGCACCCGGGGTCGACCCGGGCGAGTCGTTGCTGCTCGCCGTCGCCGGCGCCGTCGTCGCCTCCGCCGACGTGGAGACCGCCTCCTCCTTGGCGCACCCCACGCCGAACAGGAGTGCCGCCGTCGCCACGGTCGCCGCCATCCGCCTACCCGCCGTCATTCGCATGTGCATCTCCCAGATGTCCGCCTCTGTTCCCGGGAGCCTATTCCCATTCCTGCTCCTCCTTCTGCCCCCGACGGAGGCTGGACCCTCGCAACAACGACGAAGGCCCCCCACATCGCCCGACCGGACGACGTGGAGGGCCTCCTCACGACGAAACGTTCCCGGCCGTCCCGGCCAGGTCGTTGGTCCTCGGTGGGATCAGAGATCCTCGGCGCACGGTGCGAAGGGGACGCGGAAGACGATGCGCTTGTCGGACGAGTCGGTGATGGTGACCCGCACCGGGGCACCTTCGTTCTCGTCGAGGTAGTCGGCCATGGCCTGGCACCCCTCGACCAGCTCATCGGCGGCAACGCCGTTCGTGCCGTCGGCCGAGAGGGTGACGGTCCACTCGACCGTCGAGGACACGCCGCTCCTCGTCCACGAGGTGGCGTCGTCGAAGACCGGCCACCAGGCGGTGGCGTCGTAGTTGTCCTCGAGGTACGCCTGCACGTCGTCGATCGAGACCTTCTTGGCGTCGGTACCATCGGTGCCGTCGGTCGTGCCGCTGACGTCGATGAGGTCGCTGAGGCCAAGGTCCTCGCCGCACTCGTCCTCGGCGAACTCGTCGATGTTCTCGGCCGCGGCCTGGAAGTCCGGATCCGAGACGAGGTCGACGAACTCGGCGAAGTCGGCCTCGGCGTCGAGCTCGTTGATCTTGACGAACGTGTCGGTGACGACGTCCCACTCGTCGGCGATGTCGTCGGGCGACGCCGCCTGGATGTCGGCGATGAGGTCGAGGCCTCGCTCCATCTCGTCCTCGCCGAGGTCCACGAACTCGTCCATCATGGCGCACACGTCGCCGTCGACCGGCTTCGACGTGCCCGGGGCGGTGGTGTCCGCGCCCTCGCTCGATGCCGTGACCGGCGTGGTCGCCGAGGAGTCGACCGTGGGCTCGTCCTTGGCGCAACCCACGGCGACGAGCGCCCCGAAGGCCACCACGACCGTCGCGGTGTACCTCATCTGACGTCTGAACCTGCTCATTCCTGCAATTCCTCCCCGTAAGGCCAACCGTCCACCGTAGCGGTGGCGCCTCACCGAGTGGCATCGCCCCCGGGTCAGGACTCGGGCTTGTCGGCGCCCACGATCCACATGGCGAAGAACTGCGACCCGCCGCCGTAGGCGTGACCGAGTGCGGTGCGGGCCCCGTCGATCTGGTGCTCGCCCGCTTGACCCCGGACCTGCATGGCGGCCTCGCCGAAGCGGAGCATGCCCGACGCGCCGATGGGGTTGGAGGAGAGCACGCCGCCCGAGCAGTTGACCGGGAGGTCGCCGTCCATCTGGGTGGCACCGTCCTCGACCATCTTCCAGCCCTGACCCTCCTCGGCGAAGAGGAGGTTCTCGAGCCACATGGGTTCGAACCAGGAGAACGGCACGTACATCTCGACGACGTCGATCTCCTTGCGCGGGTCGGTGATCCCGGCCTGCGCGTACACATCCCTCGCGCACTCGGTTCCGCCGACGGGGTTGACCTGGTCGCGGCCGGCGAACATGGTGGGCTCGCTGCGGAACGCCGTGCCCTTGACCCAGGCCGGCGGCCGGCCGGCGGCGGCGGCTGCGTCGCCGCCCTTCTCGTTCGTGATGACGAGCGCGCAGGCGCCATCGGAGGACGGGCAGGTCTCGCTGTAGCGGATCGGGTCCCACAGCATCATCGAATCCTTGACCGAATCGAAGCTGATGTCGGTCTCGTGCAGGTGGGCGTAGGGGTTCTTGAGCGCGTTGCGGCGGTCCTTGAGCGCCACGAGGATCCCGATGTGGTCCGGTGCCTTCGACCGCTGCATGTAGCCACGGATGTGGGGGGCGAAGTAGCCCCCCGCACCGGCGTGCATCGGTGGTTGGAAGGGGATCTTCATCGAGAGGGCCCACATGGCCTCGCTCTCGGACTGCTTCTCGAAGGCGACGGTGAGCACCCGTTCGTGGATGCCGGCGGCGACGAGGTCCTGGGCGACGATGGCGGTGGAACCGCCGACCGATCCCGCGGTGTGCACCCGGAACATGGGCTTGCCCACCGCGCCGAGGGCATCGGCGAGGTAGAGCTCGGGCATCATGACGCCTTCGAAGAAGTCCGGGGCCTTGCCGATCACGACCGCATCGATGTCGGACCAGCCCATCTGGGCGTCGTCGAGGGCCCGTTGGGCAGCCTCTCGCACCAGCCCGGCGATCGACACGTCACCGCGCACCGCGGTGTGGTGCGTCTGACCGATGCCGACGATGGCGACTCGTTCCTTTCCCATCACTCCCCCTCCAGGACGCAGACCAGGTTCTGCTGCAGGCACACACCCGAGGTGGCGTGGCCGATGGCTCGATCGGCTTCGCCGCGACTGATCCGCGTCGCGGCCTCACCGAGGCGGATGAGCCCGGCCGCCATGATGGGGTTGGCGGCGAGCGCCCCTCCCGATGGGTTGACCGACACATCGCCACCCAGGCCCAACGACTCGGCCAGGATGATCTCCTGGTGGCTGAACGGTGCGTGGAGCTCGGCGAGGTCGACGCGGCCTGCGCCGGCCTTCTCGCCCGCCAACCGGGTGGACACCGAGGTGGTGAGATCGCGCACGCCGAGGGCGTTGGGCTCGATGCGGTGGTCGAAGCCACGGATCCACGCCGGCCGGTCGCTGAGCTCGCGGGCCACGTCGCCCGCGGCCAGGATCACCGCGCCGGCGCCGTCGGTGACGGGTGGGCAGTCGTGCTTGTGCAGCGGGGAGACGAAGTAGTCCTCGTCGAGCAACGCCCCGGGTTCCACGTCGCCCGACAACTGCGCGTGCGGGTTGGCCCGGGCGTTGCGCCGGCTCGCCGCAACGACCTCGGCCATCTGCTCCTCGGTGAACGCGCCCGCCTCGAGCCCCGATCGCGCCTGGATGGCAGCGAGCGAGATCGGATCGGCCCACAGCGGTGCGGTGTAGTACGGGTCGAGCTGGCGTGACATCACCCGGCGGATGTCGCCGGGTGAGGACTTGCCGTAGGCGTAGACGAGCGAGATGTCGACGTGGCCGGTCTGCATCTTCACCCAGGCCTCGTAGATCGCCCACGCGCCGTCCATGTCGACGTGGGACTCCGAGATCGGCGGCCACGGTCCGAAGCCGTCCAACGTGGTGACGAAGGAGAACCCCTGGCCGGCCAGGTAGTCCGAACTTCCCGAGCAGACGAAGTCGACCCGGTCCTTGGTGATGTTGGCGCCCTCGAGCGCGCCGGCCAGCACCGGCATGAGCATCTCGACGTCATTGACGTCGGTGCGTGCCCGGGCGTGGTCGGTCTGGCCGAGGGAGATGATCGCGATGTCTCGCATCAGACGTTGTCCTTGTAGGTCTCCCAGTCGGCGTCGGGCTCGCCGGTCGGTCGGAAGTACTTGATCGATTCGAGCGTCGGGCCGATCTCCTCGTCGGGCACCCACACCGCCTCGACGCGTTGGCCCATGTGCACGTCGTGCGCGTCCACCTCCTGGATGAGGTGCATGAGCGGGATGTCGGATCCGTCGAGCAGGATCAGGGCACTGACGTACGGCAGCTCCATGGCCTGCCCGTAGAACTGCACGTTCACGACGCAGAACGAGGTGACCGTGCCGACATGGGCGAGCTCGACCTCTTCGTCGATGGCCACGCCGTCGGTCGGGCAGCAGCCGCGCGCCGGGACGTAGACCTTGCGGCACAGGGGGCAGCGCTGGCCGAGCAGCTTCTTGCGGGCCACGCCCTGGAGGAACCGGCTGGGGGCCAGTCCCGGCATGTAGTCGTAGTCGAGCCTCGCGGGGGTGCGGATGCTCCTGACCATCTCCACACCGTCGAGGCGACTCGGCAGGGTGATGTCGCTCATGCGCTCGCTCCTTCGGGCTCGAAGCACTCGATGTCGTGGATGTGGCCCTCGCGCTCGGCGCGCCAGCGGGCCTGGACCCGCATCCCGGTGTGCATGGCGGACTCCTCGCCGGCGTCGACGGCGTGGAGCATCGGGGTGTCGGCCCCGTCGAGCTCGATCAGGGCGAAGGCGAAGGGACGGTCGAGCGGTTGGTCCTCGAGCGGGTCGTTCACCCACGCCCACGAGACGACCTTCCCGGCATCGCCGACCTCGACCATCTCGGTGAGCGCCTCGCTGGTGACGGGGTCGTACTCGAACGGAGGCACGAGCACCCGCCCGTCGGCCGCCTTGATGCCCACGATGAACCCTTCACGCAGCGCGGTGAAGAACGCGCCGATGACCGGGCCGGTCGTGCGACTGAACGGGTACTCGATGATCAGCTCTGCCGTGAGCAGCTCGCCGTCAGCCATGCGCTGGTCTCCCCTTCGCTCGAGATCGAGATGCCCGATCGCGAACGGTCCGGCATCGTGCCACGTCGTCGTGCAGGCAACACCGGTACCGGGTCGTCCCGCCGCTTCGGTCCCCCGAAATCTGACGCGGCGTCACGTTAGAACAGATTCTCGTTCCGGGCGAGGTCCGTGCGCGCCGGCTGCGGCGGCGACCTGCGCTCAGTCGGATCGGCGGCGTCGGCGGCGTCGCACGACGATCACCAGCGCCACGAGGGCGACCACCACGACGACCACCGAGGCCATCACCGCTCCGAGCACGATCCACGCCGTCGTCGCCCCGATGCGCACGGGGGCGCCGTCGCGCACCTCGACGATGTCGAGGTAGAGCCGACGTTCCCCCGTCGGGTAGCCGATCTGGCCACGTTCCCACCCGTGGTACACCATCCACACGAGACCGTCCTTGGCGAAGAACTCCTGGCCGCCCGGACCCTTGGCGAACACCGTCGAGTCCATCCACGGCCCGTCGGACTTCGTGCACGGGCCGGTGATGGACTCGCAGGTCGCGTAGCCGACCGCGTAGTCCGCGGTGTCCCACGCGTTGGCCGAGTAGAAGAGCAGGTACCGGCCGCCGGCGATGACCATCGACGGCGCCTCGATGAGCCCTCCTTCCCACGACTGGTCGGCCCGGATCAGCTCCGCCGGCTCACCCGTCACGGTCAGACCGTCCGGCGCGAGCTCCTGGGACCACAGCGACGTCGCCAGGTCGCAGCAGTTGCCGTCGTTCTTGAACAGCAACCACGACGCGCCGTCGACGTCGGTCACGATGCTCGGGTCGATCGTGCCACCGAGCTCGGCCTGGCAGACCATCGGCGCGGTGGAGTCGTCGACGAAGGGCCCCAGCGGGGACGGGGCGACCGCACGCGAGATGCACTGGCGCTTCGAGTCGTTGTCGGTGGTGGTGTAGTACGCGATGTAGCCGTTGGCGTGGGCGTAGACGGCCGGCGCCCAGACGAAGCCGGGCGTGGTCCACGCGGGGAGCGTCGGGAAGGCGTCGCCGTAGTAGGTGCCCTCGTCGCCTCCCGAGCTCACGAGCACGGGGAGGTTGGCATCGTCGGTGTTGGTGGCGTAGGTGTAGTTCGTGTCGCCGACGATCAGCATGAACGGATCGGCGAAGTCGCCGTCGTAGACGGGCGTGCCGACGAGCAACCCGCCCCCGGGGTCGAGCTGGGTCGTCCGGCCGGACCCCGGAACGGTTCCACCCGGAGCCGTTCCCTCCGGGCCGGGCACCGTCTGCCCGTCGAGACCACCGGTACGTGGTCGTTGCCCGGGACGGACCGCGCCGGACGGGTCCGACGACGAGCACGCGGTGACCACCATCGCGAGGACGCCGAGCGCGAGGAGCAGGCGCACCGATCGCGCCACGATTACCGACGCGCGGCGCACCGGATCCGTTGCCATCGAGCGCACCTCCCGCTTCCGCGCGAGCACCGACGGTAGCCGGGCTGGTCCGCATGATCGGGCGCGTCGCCCACCCCGTCCGTCCGCCGCGGACGCTTGCCCACCCCCACCCATCGCCCTAGCCTCTGACGGTTCGTCAGGACATCGTCCGGCCGCATCGGTCGGCCAGGGGAAGCAGGGGACACATGGCGTTGGGGTTCTGGAACGTGGCGACCGAGGATCCGGAGCGCATCGCGCTCGTCACCCAGGACGGCGAGGCGCGCACCGCCGGCGAGCTCCACGCGGCCGCCAACCAGGTGAGCCACGGGCTCCGAGCGCTCGGTCTCGAGGCGGGCGACACCGTCGCCGTGGTCCTGCCGAACGACCTGCCGATGCTCGAGGTGTACCTGGGAGCGGTGCAGATCGGCCTGTACCTCACGCCCATCAACCACCACCTCGTCGGTCCCGAGATCGCCTACATCGTCAACGACAGCGACGCCAAGGTGCTCATCGCCGACGAGCGCTTCGCCGACGAGGTCACCAAGGCCCTCACCGAGGTGCAGATCCCGGGCACCAACCTGTTCGCCGTCGGATCGGTCGACGGGTTCCGGTCCTACGGCGACCTCACGGCCGGGCAGCCGTCCACCCCTCCGGAGGGACGTACCGCTGGCTCCCCGATGCACTACACGTCGGGAACCACGGGCAAGCCCAAGGGCGTCAAGCGGGCGCTGGTCGACATCGATCCCGACGTCCTGGGTGAGCTCTACGCCGGGTTCCAGGGCATGTTCGGTGTGCAGCCGCTCGGCGACAACGTCCACATCACCGGCTCGCCGCTCTACCACACGGCCGTGCTCATGTGGACGGCCAACTCGCTGCACATGGGCCACACCGTGGTCCTCATGGACAAGTGGACCCCCGAGGAGATGCTGCGGCTGATCCAGGAGCACCGGGTCACGACGAGCCACATGGTGCCGACCCAGTTCCACCGCCTCCTCGCTCTGCCCGAGGAGGTGCGCGGGTCCTACGACGTCTCGTCGTTGCGGTGCATGGTGCACGCCGCCGCGCCGTGCCCGCCCGACGTCAAGCGCCGCATGATCGAGTGGTGGGGCGACGCCATCATGGAGTACTACGCGGCCACCGAGGGCGGCGGCTCGATCATCACGGCGCAGGAGTGGCTGAACAAGCCCGGCTCGGTGGGTGTCGCCTGGCCCGGGTCGGAGCTGCGCATCTACGACGAGGAGGGCAACCAGGTGCCGACTGGCACCGAGGGAACCGTGTACATGAGCCTGGCGCTCGCCAACTTCGAGTACAAGGGCGACGAGCAGAAGACCAACGAAGCTCGCCGCGACGGGTTCTTCACCGTCGGCGACTGGGGCCTGCTCGACGAGGACGGGTACCTGTTCCTGAAGGATCGCAAGTCCGACATGATCATCTCGGGTGGCGTCAACATCTACCCGGCCGAGATCGAGGGCGAGCTGCTGTCGTTCCCCAAGATCGGCGACGTCGCCGTGTTCGGCATCCCCCACGAGGACTGGGGCGAGGAGATCAAGGCCGTCGTCCAGCCGGCCGACGGGATCGAGCCCGACGATGCCCTCCGCGACGAGATCTTCGCGTTCTGCACCGACCGCCTGGCCAAGTTCAAGCGGCCCAAGACCATCGATTTCGTCCCGGAGCTCCCGCGCGACCCCAGCGGCAAGCTCTACAAGCGCAAGCTGCGCGATCCGTACTGGGAGGGCGCCGACCGCAACATCTGACCACGAGATCCGACCGGCCGAGGTACCGGACACGAGCAGGTGCCGCCATGATGGTCCCGTGGTTGACCGGGCCCCCCACCATCGGAGCACCGAGGCGCGACGCCTGGCCGAGCAGGTGCTGCCCCGAGCGGTCGATCTGTGGGGTCTGAGCTGGGACCGCGACGAGGACGGCGTCGACACCGCCGGGTCCACCGGGACACCGGACTCCTGCCTGCCCACCACCTTCCCGGACGCGGCCCGACTCGCGGATGCCGACGTCACGTTCGTCCGGGCACGCCGGTTCGGGCTCGTCCACGCCGTCTCGACGGTCTTCGACGATGCGTCGCACGCGAACGAGGCGTGGCTCCAGCTCGGCGACGACGCGTTCATCAGCTGCTTCGCCGAGGCGGTGGTGGCCGCCGCCGACGTCGACACGGGTATGGAGCTGCTCGGCCCCGTCGTCGAATCGGTCCCGCCGGCCGCGCCCGATGCCTCGACGACCGGTCACCCGTCGGCGCGTGGTGCCACCTCGCACGGTCGCCATCGCACCACCCGCGCCCGGGTCACCCTGTCCGCGGCGGCGGACGACGCGCTCTACCCCATCGCCATCGATGTGGCCGTGATCCTCGCCGGCTCGATCGTCGTGACGGTGTGGGCGGTGGAGCACCCCGGTCCGGCCAAGGAGCGGGGCTGGGCCCGCCTCGTCGAGCGCATCGAACGCAAGATCGACGTGGCCGCGGCGCCGTAGCCGGGCGGGGGTCAGACGTCGAGGTCGAGGCGCTGGCGGTTGGTCTCGATGCGCTCGAACAGATCATCGACGTGTTCGACGCAGGGGAGCTCGAGCTGCTCGCCGGAGTTGAGCTCGAGATCGAGCACCCAGTAGCCGGGAACCACCTCGATCTCGTAGATGCGATACCACGGGATGTCGCGGCGCCAGGGCCACCGTGCCAACACCCGCAGCCCGTTCGGGCGCACCTCGACCGCCGAGCCGAGCACGATGCGCAACCCGTAGATCGACGACGCCAGACCGAGCGTGCTGAGCACCCGCCACTCCAGGTCGACCCCCGCGGTGACGACCGCCGGAACGAACATGAGCACCAGGAACCCGAGCAACCCCGCCCGCAGGATGCGGGTGAGGGGCCTCATGCGCAAGCGGTAGCGGACGACCATCGTCACCAGTCTCGCGGATCGCTCCCCCTGGCCGCCACGCCGGCGGCGATCGCTCGGATGTCACGGGTGCTCCCTAAGGTGCACGCCATGAGCGATGACCTCCACGAGTCGGCCCGGGCGCTGTTGCAACGGCTGACCTCGCGTCCCGACGCCGACTTCCACGAGGGCCAGTGGGAAGCCATCGAGGCACTGGTCCGGGACCACCGCCGGGCGCTCGTGGTGCAGCGCACGGGGTGGGGGAAGAGCGCGGTGTACTTCATCGCCACCCGGCTCCTCCGCGACCAGGGCGCCGGCCCCACCATCCTCCTGTCGCCTCTCCTGGCGCTCATGCGCAACCAGATCGAGGCCGCCCGCCAGATGGGCGTGCACGCCCGCACCATCAACTCGGCCAACACCGACGAGTGGGCCGAGATCCTCGCCGAGGTCGATGCCGACACCGTCGACCTGCTGCTGATCTCGCCCGAGCGCCTGGCCAACCGCCGCTTCCGCGACGCCGTGCTCGACACCTTGGGTTCGACGGCGGGGATGGTCGTGATCGACGAAGCCCACTGCATCAGCGACTGGGGCCACGACTTCCGACCCGACTACCGCCGGGTCCGACGGATCCTCGACCTCCTCCCCGCCGATGTCCCGGTGCTCGCCTGCACGGCGACGGCCAACGACCGCGTGGTCGACGACATCGTGTCCCAGCTGGGTGCGGGCCTCACCGTCGCCCGTGGACCGCTGGCCCGCGACGGACTGGCCCTCCACGTCATCGACCTGCCCACCCCGGCCCAGCGCATGGCGTGGCTGGTCCGGGCCGTCCCCGATCTTCCCGGCACCGGCATCGTGTATTGCCTCACCAAGCGCGATGCCGCCCTGGTCACCGACTGGCTGGTGGCGAACGGCATCGACGCCGGCTGCTACACCGGCGCCTCCGAGGGTCGCGAGGAGCTCGAGCAGCGCCTCCTCGCCAACGACATCAAGGTGGTGGTCGCCACCTCGGCGCTGGGCATGGGGTTCGACAAGCCCGACCTCGCGTTCGTCATCCACTTCCAGTCCCCGGGCTCGCCCATCTCGTACTACCAGCAGGTCGGGCGCGCCGGGCGCCAGCTCGACCGCTCGATCGGGGTGCTGCTGCGCGGCAACGAGGACCGCGACATCCAGAACTGGTTCATCGAGCGGGCCTTCCCCACCCGGGAGGAGTCCGAGGACGTCATCGCCGCCCTCGAGGAGCGCGACGACTTCACCAAGCTCGCCGAGCTCGAACGGGTCGTGAACGTGCGCCCGAGCCGCATCGAGCTGCTGCTCAAGAACCTCGAGGTCGACGGCGCCATCGTGGCCGACGGCCAAAAGTACCAGCGCACCCCGAGGCCGTGGGCCTACGACGAGGATCGGGTCGCCGGCATCACCGCGCTGCGTCGCACCGAGCAGCAGCAGATGCACGACTACGGCACCGACGCCGCCGACTGCCGCATGGCGTTCCTCCAGCGCCTGCTCGACGACCCCGATCCAGTGCCCTGCGGCCGCTGCGACCGGTGCATCGGCCCGACGCTGCCCCAGGAGGCCGATCCGGTCCTCGCCGGGGCCGCGTCGACCTTCGTGCGGGCGCAACCGTTCTTCATCGAACCGCGCAAGCAGCTGCCCAACCGGTCCAAGCTCGCTCCCGAGCGGCGGGTCGAGATCGGCCGGGCTCTCGGCCGACTCGGCGACGGCGGCTGGGGCACGCTGGTCCGCACCGGTCGCGACGACCACCGCTTCGCCGACGAGCTGGTGGCGGCGCTGGCCGACCTGGTCCGCGACTGGGGTCCCGACCCTGCGCCCACCTGGCTGACGTTCGTGCCGTCGCAGCGCGATCCTGCCCTCCTGGTCGATCTCGCCGAGCGTCTGGCCGCCGCGCTGGGCCTGCCCCTCCACCCCGTCATCGAGCGCATCGCCGACCGCGACCCCCAGGTGGCCATGGCCAACAGCACCCGCCAGCACGCCAACGTCCTCGGGGCCTTCACCGTCGCCGAGCCCGTGCCGACCGGCCCCGTCCTGCTCGTCGACGACACCGTCGACTCCCGCTGGACCATCACCGAGGTCGGCGCCCTCCTCCGCGACGCGGGCTCCCCCGCGGTGCACCCGCTCGCCGTCGCCGACGGCGGGGCATCATGACGCCGTGAACGATGCTGCGAAGGCCGTGCTGGCCCTGACCAACCAACTCGTCGACGTCGGCGTCCGCCCCCTCAAAGCCTCTGAGCTGTGGCCGCTCCTGGAGGCGGTCGGGGACCCATCGGCGCTGCTCGGGAGGACCGCGGCCGACCTGCGGTCCGAGCTCCCCGACGACCTCGACGCCGAACGCATCGCTGCCCTGCTCGGCTCGGGGCTCGCGCTCGCCGCGCAGCTGAGCGCGCTCGACGACCGCGGCATCTGGTGCCTCACCCCGTTCGACCCCGACTACCCCGCCGGGCTGCACGACCGGCTGGGCAACGCGACGCCGCCCGTGCTCTACGGCGCCGGCGAACCGGCGTTGCTCAGCAGCGACACCTTCGGCATCGTCGGCTCCCGGGAGCCCGGCGACGAGAGCATCGAGGTCGCCCGGGCGGTGGCCGGCATCGCCGTCGAGCACGACGTCGTGGTGGTCACCGGCGGGTCTCCGGGCATCGACCACGCGGCATCGGCCGCCGCGCTCGCGGCCGGCGGCGCCACCGTCAGCGTGTTGGCCGAGTCCCTCGATCAGGCCATCGGTCGAGCCGACACCCGCCGCGCGCTCATCGGCGGACAGTCCTGCGTGTGCACGCCCTACCGGCCCGACCTCGCGTACGACGTCGTCCGGGCGCGGGGTCGCAACCGGATCATCTACGGGCTCAGCACCGTCGTGCTGGTGGTGGCCGTCGCCATCGACGCCGACACCACCTGGACCGGCGCCACCGAGGCGATCGAACGCCGTTACGGCCCGGTGGCGGTCTGGCGCGGCGCCGGGGGCGGTCCCGACAACGAGGCGCTGGAGCAGGCCGGGGCGGTCCCCGTGACCGATCCGTCGGCCCTGGTCGAGGGCCTCGGCGACCCCGACCTCTCGTTCGGCGGCTGAACGCCCGGCCCGGCGCCGACGGTTCGATCAGAGCAGGGCCGCCACCAACTGGCGACCGATCCACCCACCGAAGCGCCGATCGGTCCAGCCCCGCTGGCGCACGAGCAGGTCCCAGAGCTCGACCGAGTTGTGGGTCCACAGGACATCGCGGGCCTCGGCGCGCGACACGCCGGCGCGCAGGTGACCGAGCTCGTCGAGGTGGGTGGCGAACACGGTCATGCCGGTGAGGCGCTCGGCCTGGAGCTGGTCCCACAGCTCCGCCGCGCTTGTATCGGACGCAGCGGCGGCCCGCACGACCAGGAGGATCGGACTCACCCGGGGGGCGACCCCGGCGAGGTGCTCGCCGTAGGTCTCGAGCTTGCGGCGCGGATCGGGCTCGGCCATGTTGCGGGCGACGAACTCGCGCTGGAGCATGGGCACCTGTACGTCGTCACCGACGACGGCGACGTCGAAGACGGCCTTCACCAGGCCAGCCTTGTTGGTGAACGCCTTGTAGACGGTCTCGACCGAGACGTCGGCCGCCTCGGCCACCGCGGCCATGGTCGTTCCCGCGTAGCCCCGGGCGACGAACAGCGCGAGGGCGGCGTCGAGCACCGCCTGACGGTTCTGGCGCGCGTGCTCCTGGCGGCGGCTGGCGTCGTAGGACCGGGGTTGACGTCCTGCACTTTTCATTCCATGCTCCTGTAACGGATACAACCCATCGTATTCGATATCTTCACCCGAGGAGCAGATGATGACCTACGCCTTCATCCAGGACGTGCCGGCCAACGCCGAGATGTATGCCCAGATCCGCGCCAAGCTCCCCAGCGAGCCGCCCGCCGGGCTGATCAGCCACGTCGTGATCGAGCACGAGGGCGGTCTGCGGTACGTCGATGTGTGGGCGAGCCGTGAGCAGTGGGATCGGTTCCGCTGGGACCAGGTCGAACCCGCGGTCGACGAGGTGCTGGCCGGCTACGGACTCCCCCACGACCACGACCTGGTCACCATCACCGACGTCACGGTGATCGACGCGTGGGTCGGTCAGCCGGTGATCGCCTGATCGCCTGATCGCCTGATGGCGAGCGTCGATCAGGACCGGGTGCTCTCGCGCCAGGGTTGGTCCTTGTCGGTGCGGGGTTCGGCGGGGAGGCCGAGGGCCCGCTCACCGATCATGTTGCGATGCACCTCGTTGGTGCCGCCCCCGATCCGTGACGAGAACTGGGCCATGCACTGCTTCTGCCAGAACCCGTCCTGGATGGCATCGGCATCGGCGAGCATGCCACCGGCGCCCTCGAGCGCCACGGCCAACTCGACCCGCTTGGACAGCGACTGGGTGAAGAAGTTCTTGAGCACCGACGGATCGGGCGGCGTCCCCCGCTTGTGCATGATGGCGGTCTGCATGCGCATGCCGAGGAACTTCAAGATGCGCTCGCGGGTGTACACGTCGGCGAGAGCCTGGCGCACCATCGGCTCATCGGTTCGGTCGAGCTCGCGGGCCAACGACACGATCGCGTCGAAGGTGCTTGTCTGGCCGGCGCCGCCGATCATCCCCGCTTCGCTGGCCAGGGTGGTGCGGGCCACAGCCCACCCGCCGTTGACCTCGCCCACGACGTTCTCGGCCGGGATGCGCACCTCGCTGAGGAACACCTCGCTGAAGTGCGAGAGCCCGGTCGCCTGCACGAGCGGACGGATGTCGACGCCCGGCGTGCGCATGTCGAGGATGAAGAACGTGATGCCCTTGTGCTTGGGGGCATCGGGATCGGTCCTGGCCAGCAGGATCCCGAAGTCGGCGTGTTGCGCGCTCGACGTCCACACCTTCTGGCCGTCGACCACCCACTCGTCGCCGTCACGAACCGCCCGGGTGGACAGCGCCGCCAGGTCGCTCCCGGCGCCCGGCTCACTGAAGAGCTGGCACCACATCTCGTCGCCCCGCAGCAGCGGACCGAGGTAGCGCGCTTGCTGCTCCGGCGAGCCGTGGCGCATGATCGGCGGACCCACGAGCTGCTGGGCCGCACCGATGAACCCAGCCGTGGCGTCGAAGTTCGCCAGCTCCTGGTTGAAGATGATCGAGTGGGCCGGGGTGCCCCCGCGGCCGCCGAACACCTTCGGCCACGCGATGCCGGCCCAGCCGTTGTCGTACAGGGTGGCCTGCCACTCCTGGGTGCGCCGAACGAAGACGGCTGCGGCGTCGTTGTCCTCGGACAGGTTGCCGCGCGACCAGTCGGCATCGGTGCCGGTGCGCGGCGATGCGTGGGTCTCCAGGAAGGCTCGGGCCTCCGCGCGGAAGGCCGCCTCGTCGGGGGTGTCGTCGAAGTCCACGTCGTCTCCTGGCGATCGTCGCTCAGGAGCCAGGGTACGTCATCCCTGACGCCCCGTCAGATGTGTCGACCGTGGCTCCGGTGTGGGTGGGGCCAGCCGGGAGTCAGGCGGGAGTCAGGCGGGTTCAGGCGGGTTCGCCGGGTCGCGCCGCCGCCGGGCCGACCTGCTCGCCGCTCGCGATCGGGCGCAGGCGCGCCCGCTGCGTGGCGATGGCGACGAGGCGGTGGTCGGTGTCCCAGAGCTCGGTGGTTCCGTACGCGTACCCGTCGGCTGCGTGTTGGGCGGTGACGTTCTGGAGCAGCCAGGCCGAGCGGGTCGGGGCGAAGAACTGCAGGTCGATCTCGAGCGACAGGATCAGGAACGGCTTGTTGTCGAGCAGGTGGCCGACCGCCCGACCGACAGCGCCGCCGACCGAGTCGGCCGGCACACAGAACGAGATCGGATCGATGGTGCCGTCTGGCAGCCGAGGCTCGTGCTTGAGCCGGAACCACGATGCCGATCGGCCTTCGCCGGGCTGGGACCAACCCTCGTTCCAGTCCCAGTCCTCGAGCGCCGGGCGCCAGTCGGTCTGCTGGTGGTAGTTGATCCGGGCGAACGGGTTGTCGTCGTCGAGTCCGATCTCGTCGAGGCCGGGACGTCCCGAGACGGCCTCGGGCGGGAGCACGTCGTCGGGGAACGTGAGCCCGTCGAACACCAGCGGCGATTCCTGGCGCTGACCGAAGGTGGTGATGAGCCGGAGATCGGTACCGGTGTGGCCGGCCTGACGCAGGTCGACGCTGGCCTGGGAGGCCGTCCGGCCGTTGCGCAGCACGTCGACATCGATCTCGACGGCGCCGGCCTGGATCGGCGCGCAGTAGATGGCGTGGGCCGTGAGCGGGTTGAGGTCGGGCCGATCGATGGCCCGCTCGGCCGCACGGAGGGCGGCGGCCATGGTGACGCCGCCGAAGGTGTAGAAGACGTTCCAGTCCGCCGAGATGTCGAGGGTGTAGCGGTGATCGACACCGTCGACCGGTGTGAGGTCGAGGTCGGCCAACAGGTCCGCCGCGTCGGCGTGCTCGTGGTCGGGAGGGACGGTGGATCGGTCAGAGGTGCGATCGTCGGCGATGGCCATCCCGTTTCCTATCGGTCCGGTTCGGCGTTGACAACCCGGTTGCCCTCGACCGACCGATGTCACACGGGAGGCTGCTGCGACCGCTCCTGGGCCAGCGCCTCGGCGTCGGCTTGGAGCTCCCAGGTGGGATCGACTCCCTCGCTCCACTCGAGCGGCCGCATGGCGATGTCGATGGCGACCCACAACATCCTCGAGTACGGGAAGAACCAGATCGGGAAGAAGATGGTGATGACCCCACCCACCAGGCCGAGGGCGAGCAGGGGCGGATCCGGGTAGGCGATGATCGCGCCGCCGAGCACCAGGCCGATGACCAGCACCTGGGACAGGCAGATGTTGAGGAACCAGGATCCGTACCACTGGCCGGGATCGCGCTGGAAGGTCAACCCGCAGCGCGGGCAGTCGTCGACCATGTACACCCAACGGCGGAACAACTTGTTCTGCGCGCACACCGGACAGCGGCGTCGCAGACCTCGTCGCAGCAGCACACCGGTCGACAGACTCACGCTCCCATGGTGGCAGACCAGATCGACAAGTCCACCCGGACCGTCTCGGCCCCCTCAGGCCGCGTCGACGACCCGACCGGGCGGAGCCGGTCCCGCTCGCTGGTGGCCGTGGCGTTGCGAGTCGATGGTGTGTCCCGATGGAGACCACCACCGGAACCACCCGTCGCCCACCGCGCCCATCTCCCATCCCTTGCGGTGGGAGACGCCGTGGTGGTGGCGGCAGAGCGCGGCGAGCGAGTCGATGTCGGTGGGTCCGCCATCGGCGAACGCCTCCACGTGGTGGATGTCGCTCCACGACACCGGGCAGTCGCATCCCGGGAACACGCAGCCGCCGTCGCGGGCCAGCACCGCCCGTCGTTGGGCGGTGGAGGCGAACCGACGGGTGCGCCCCAGTCGCAAGGGGTTGCCGTCGCCGTCGACCACCAGCGGGTGCACGGCGCAGTCGCACAGCAGGGTGGCGAAGTGCTCGATGGCCAGGTGGCGCCCGTCGGGGTTGGTGAGCGACCAGGTGGCATCGGCGAACGACGCGAGCCGCGGCCACCCGTCGTCGTCGTCGTCCTCGGTGACGGCGTCGGTGCGCAGCACCAGGCTCACGCCGGTGGTGGGCGCCTTCGAGGACGTCTGGTCGATCCCCATCCCCAGATGCAGCAACTCGACGATCGCCAAGGCCCGCAACTGGGCCCGCGACCGCGCCGGGATGTCGGTGGAGCGCTCCCGATCCTTGGCCTGGCGGCGGAACAGCTCGTCGGTCTTGGCCTCGATGGCCTGCTCGACCACCTCGGCCGACGCCCCGCCGAACCGAGCCCGGAGCTCGCCGAACGCCCCCGACCGCGCCCAGGTCGCCGTGGTGCTGCTCGGGTCATCGGGATCGGGCCCGTCCTGATCGAGCGACGACACCAGCGACGACACGCCCTGACGCCAGCGCAGGAACGTCCGACCGGCCACCAGGGCGATCAGCTGCTCCTCCGCCCCGACGATGGCCTTGCGGATCCGCGGGTTGGCCGCGTCGGCCAGCACCCGGACGTGCTCACGGGTGAGCCGCCCGTCGAGCCACGCCGCGTCGGTGGCGTGCAGGTCGCGGCGCAGCACCCGGGCCAGCGCCACCTGCGCCCGGGCTGCACCGCCAGGAAGCCCCGCCTCGCGGGCGAACCACCCCGCGGTGGACATGCCGTGGACCGCGTCGGTGTATCCGGTGTCCTCCAAGGCGCCGAGCGCGTGGACCTCGAGGTACTCGGCCTGCTCGCGCAACCGGCGAGCCTCGAGCGCCAGCGCGCCCAGCTCGGCGCCGGCCAACCCGGCAACCCCGTCGACCGCGAGCGCATGCACCCCGTCCCGCAGCGCCCGTAGTTCCCCCTGGTCGATCACCCCTCCATCATCCCCTGGGGGTGCGACAACGAAGGCCCTGATACCGGATCGCGTCGCAGGCTTCTTCGATGTCGTCCCACACGGAGCTGCCGAAGGTCGAGGCGGCGCAGCGGCGACATGTCACACCCACGGCGGTCACTCCGCCGAGGAGGCGAACGCCTCCCAGGCTCGCCGAAGGCGGTCGCGGTGGGCCACGACGACGGTCGGAGCCAGCGCGGCCCCGAGGCTCGTGAGTCCCCAGACAGTGATCTCGACGGGTGCGCCCGCCGAGTAGAGGTTGACCCACTGGAGCCCGATCCCGGCCACCAGCAGGTACAAGCCCACGAGCGCGCCGACGGCCAGAGCTGCGCGACCGCGCCGGCGACCAACCGCCGTGCCGACCGCCCCTGCCGCCACGACGGCAGCCAGCCACACGAGCAGTCCGTTCCCGAGACGTGCTCCGGGAGAAGCGACCTGTGCGATGGCCAGCGCCGCGGCCGCTCCGACGGTCAACGCCGCGAGCCAACCCCGCCCGACAGCGATGACTCCACGCGCGGCGAGACCCGGGATCAGCAGCAACGCGGCAGCGACGAGTCCGCCCGCCAGCCAGAGAAGATCAACCGATCGCACGGCCCCGGAAATGACGATGACGACCACCTGAACCACCACCGCAACCACGCTGAGCACCCTCGCCACCCGCACGGCACCTGCACAGAGCACAAGGGCCACCAGGAGCCAGATCGCGCTCGGGACGTACGTGCGGATCAACGGCTCGAGCCACACCTCGACGGGCGGCTGATCGACGTCGCGCCACACGAGCACCCACCTCGCACCCATGCCCAAACCGCGGCTGAGACGGGCCGCGAGGATCAGCGGGAGGACCACGGTGAACGCCGCCAGCGCATCGAACCCCACCGGCGAGCTACGACCGGCTCCTCGCCATCCGCGGACCCGGCGGAGGAGGCCGTGGCCGACGAGATCGAAGCGCTCGCCCATCGTCGGCCGGTCCCGGCCTTCGGCCTCGGCGATGTCCAGCGACACCGCGAGCAAGTCGTCGCCCCGTTCGTGCCGGTAGTCAGCTGGATAGGAGAGCAGGAGGCGTCGGTACCGCTGCTCGGCGGTGCGGGCCATCAGTGCATCCCTCCGAGTCGCAGGCCGCGAGCGGCCACCGATGCGTTGTGACGCAGCCGTGAGACTTCGGAGGCCAGTCGGGCCCCACCCGACGACGTAATGCGGTACGACCGACGCAGACGACCGTCCACGACCTCCTCGCCCGCGACTTCGATGAGCCCCTCGCTTGCGAGGCGATCGAGCGCGGCGTAGAGCGTGCCCGGCCGGAGCCGCAGGCCGTCGGCCGAGAGTCGTTCGACCTCCTGGATGATGGCGTAGCCGTGTCGGGGCTCAGCGGCCACCGCCGAAAGGATCAGCAGGCTGGGTTCTCGTAGCTCATCGCTCATGCTGACGGTATATACCGATAACCAGACTATCCGCAAGGACCCTGCGAGTCAGCTTTGACGAGCCGACGACCGCCGCCTCCTTCCGCCACCCGTCCACGTCGTGGCGCTGGACGTCGCGCGAACCCACAGGTGCTACCGTCGCTTCGTCGATATCATGCGTACGCATCAATTGATCGTTCGATGAGCGATGCGTCGCACGACACCACCGATCTGACCCCCTGGGGAGGGGTCCGGATCCGCCGCGCCGTTCGCCAACGCGACACACAGCACGAGGAGCACGCCGATGTCCGACACCAGCGAGACCACCGAGACCGTTGCCACCACGACGGCGGGGCCCATCCGAGGCCGGGTCGTCGACGGGGTGCACGCGTTCAGGGGCGTCCCCTACGGCGCCGACACCGGCGGGACGAACCGCTTCCGGCCGCCCCAGCCGGTCCAGGCGTGGACCGAGGTGCGCGACGCACTCGAACTGGGCCCCTCGGCGCCCCAACCAGCGTCGCGACCGGGTGGGTGGACGGGCGAGACGAACGAGTCCGAGGACTGCCTGGTGCTCAACGTGTGGTCGGGCGGGCTGGAGGGCACCGATCGACCGGTGCTGGTGTGGTTGCACGGCGGTGGGTTCGCCATCGGGTCGGGGTCGTGGCCGCTCTACGACGGCACCAACCTGGCCCGGCGCGGCGATGCCGTCATCGTCACGCTCAACCACCGGCTCGGCGCGCTCGGCTACGCGGGCTTCGGCGAGCTGCTGGGCGACGAGTTCGCCACGTCGGGCAACAACGGCATGCTCGACATCGTGCAGGCCCTCGAATGGGTGCGCGACAACATCGCCACCTTCGGCGGCGACCCGTCCAGCGTGACGATCTTCGGCGAGTCCGGCGGCGGCGCCAAGGTCTGCACCCTGTTGGCCATGCCTGCGGCGCAGGGCCTGTTCCACCGGGCCGTCGTGCAGAGCGGCCCGAGCGGCAAGGTGATGCCCCTCGACCGGGCCAACGACTTCACCCGCACGTTCGTGGCCGAGTTGGGCGTCACGGGCCACGACCTGGCTGCGCTGCAGGCCGTCCCGGCCGACCAGATCGTCGCAGCCCAGGGTGCTGCGGCTCCCGGTGGCAGCGGCGGACTCATGGGCTTCTCCCCCGTGCTCGACGGCATCGCCGTCACGGCCAACCCGTCCGACGTGCTGCGCGACGGCTCCGCGGCGGTGCCGCTCATGATCGGCTGCACCCGTGACGAGGCCACGCTGTTCGTCGCCGGCGACCCTGCGTTCCACGATCCCACCAAGCTCGATGACGCCGCCCTCGAACGCCGCCTCGACCGCTTCGGGCTCGGCGAGCACCGCGACCGCGTCCTCGCCACCTACCGGGCCAACCGGCCCGACGACACCAACACCGATCTGTACCTGGCCATCCTCACCGACCAGCTCATGCGGGTGCCATCGATCGGCCTTGCCGAGGATCGCGTGGCGGCGGGCGCGAACGCTTCGCCGGTGTTCATGTTCCTGTTCACCTGGGCGGCGGGCCCGCTCCGGTCGGGGCACGGCTACGAGATCCCGTTCGTGTTCGACAACGTGGGCGGCGAGGTCCTGCACGGCTCACCGTCACGCCACCAGCTCGCCGCCGAGATGAGCGAGGCCTGGCTGGCCTTCGCCCGCCACGGCAACCCGTCCCACGACGGCATCGGCGACTGGCCCGCCTACGACATCGAGCGGCGTCCCACCATGGTCTTCGACCGGGGAACCTCCGAACGTCGGGACGACCCCTGGGGCGCCGACCGCGAGGCGTGGGCCGGCGTCCCCATCCGCGGCATCGGCGGCTGAACCCGCGACCGCGTCGTCCAGGGACTTGCGACGCGACCCCTGCGGCAGCAAGGTCGAGGCGCGAGGCTCGGATCAGACCAACGCGTCGAGGATGTCGGCGAGCGTCTCGGCCTGGTCGTCGCGACCACCGAAGAGCGGGTCGAGGGCGTAGGCCCGCTTGAGCTGGAGATGGGCGTCGATCTCCCACGTGTAGCCCATGCCTCCGTGCACCTGCACGGCGGTCTTGGTGTTCTCGATCGCCGCCTCACCGGCGGTGAACTTGGCCGCGGCGACCG
>JBBSTY010000071.1:0-20418 GCA_038235385.1 Acidimicrobiales bacterium
CACCGTGCCGCCCGGCGAGATCGATCTCGCCGCGGCGGAGGACCGCTCCGGGGCCCTCGACCAACCTGCGGTCCGGGTCGCAACCGGCGCAGCGCTGATCCTGGCGCTCCTCGCCGCGTACGTCGCGGCGATGGTGTGGCTCGGCGCCCACCGCCACCGCCGACGCCGGGAGCAGGCCACGAGCGACCGGGCCAAGATCCAGGTCGCGTGGCAGGAGAGCGTCGAGGCGCTCGGCCTCATCGGCACGACGGCGCAACCGAGCGAGACCCACGAGGAGTTCGCGCTCCGGGCGCAACCCGACATCGCTGGGACCGGCACCGCGCTGCTCGACCTCGCCCACGACGTCGACGCCGCGGCCTACGCCCCGGCGATCGAGACGGAGAACCTCGCGTCACGCGCCGAGGAATCCTCCGGCGCGGTGATCGCCGCGGCGAACGCGCAGGTGACCCCCACCCAGCGGTGGCGTCACCTCCTCGATCCGCGGCCCCACCTGCCGGAGCGACGAGCGTCCACCCGCCGTCGGGCCTCCTCGAACGACTGACGCTCGAACGACTGACGGGCGCGTGCACCCGCCCGACGGGCCGGCGGTCAGGTGCGACGGATGGACGCCGAACCTCGCGACCGGAACACCTCGGTCAGGGCTCGTCCTTGCGGAAGCGCTCGCGGACGTTCTGGCCCTTGTTGCCGAAGTAGTCGCGCAGGCCGGCGGCCCGCATCGACTGGGCCAACTGATCCATCCCGGCCTTGCCCATGCGGCGGGCGTTGGCCTCGATGGACAACGCAGAACCGAACATGATCACGACGCCGAGCGCCGCCAGCCACACCGTGATGTGCAGGGTCGCGATCATGACGACGACGCCGAAGACGAAGGCGAGGATGGCGCGCTTGAGGTACCGGTACGCGTCGCTGTAGACGGTGGTGTCGGCGATGCCGTGCGCCAGCGTCGGGTCAGACTCGTACAGCTGCTGCTCGATCTCGCTGAGGATTCGTTGTTCGTCCTCGGAAAGCGGCACCACAATCCCCTTCTGAACCCCTTGGGGCTGACCAGAACCGATGGCGTCAGTCTCGCACAGCATTCGGTCACCAACAACGCGTGCAGGCAAAAAGCGGCCGAGGTGTCAAGGTCGCGGGTCGATCGGCGCCTGATCGGGGCCCCATTGCTGGGTCCCCCGAACCTTCAGTCGCAGCCGGCCGTCACCAGCGGTGACCGCCGGGCCGATGGCGCCCGCGCCGAACCGTGAACGGATCTCGTCGACGGCCCGGTTGGCCTCGGTCCAGTCGGGTCCGTCGACGTCGTCGAGGGTGAGCTGGCGGACCGGGTCGGTCGACAGGCCGCTCACCCCCACGCCGAGGAGACGCACGCCCGCCCCCGGATCGACACCGTCGAGCAGCCGGCGGGCCTCGCGCCGGATCACCTGGTGCGAATCGGTGGCGACGGACAGGGTGCTCGATCGGGTGATGGTGCGGAAGTCACCGAAACGGACCTTCAGGTTGACCGTGCGTCCCGCGACGCCGGCGGCGCGCAGGCGGGAGCCGATCGCGTCGGCGAAGCGAACCAGCTCCGCTTCGAGCTCGCCCCGGTCGCGTCGATCCTCCACGAAGGTCTCCTCGTGGCTGATCGACTTGGCCCGGCGGTCCGGTTCCACCCGCCGATCATCGATCCCGTTGGCGAGCCGGTGGAGGTGTTCGCCCGACCCCGGCCCCAGTGCCGACACCACGATGGTCGCAGGCATGGCCGCGAGGTCGCCGACGGTGGAGATCCCCAACCGCTCGAGCTTCGCGAGCGTCACCGGACCGACGCCCCACAGGGCGCCGACCGGCAACGGGTGCAGGAAGCCCAGCAGCTCCGCGGCGGTGACCACCTTGACACCGAGCCCGGGACGGGTCCCCGACGGTGATGCGCTCGGCTTGGCCGCCTCGGATGCCAGCTTGGCCACGAACTTGGTGGGTGCCACGCCGACCGAACACGTCAGGCCGCGTTCGTCTCGCACCTGTTCGCGGATCCGGGCTGCGATCACGGGCGCGGGTCCGTGCAGCCGACGGGACCCGGCGACGTCGAGGAACGCCTCGTCGAGCGACAGGGGCTCCACCAGTGGCGTGAACGATCCGAAGATGGCCATGATCGCGGCGCTCTCGGTGACGTAGCGGTCGTAGCGACCGTTCAGGAAGACGGCCTCGGGACAGAGACGTTTGGCCCGTAGCGACGGCATCGCCGAGTGCACGCCGTAGGCACGCGCTTCGTACGACGCCGCGGCGACGACCCCGCGCTCGGAGGATCCGCCGACGATGACCGGTCGACCGCGCAGCTCGGGTTGGTCGAGCAACTCGACCGACACGAAGAACGCATCCATGTCGACGTGCACGATGCCGGGTTCAGCCATCGGGACAAGGGTACGTGGCCGCCCGCCGGACGCCCGACGTCGGGAGTGCGAGCCCAACGTCGACGTTCGCCGCTCCGTCGGTCATCGATCGCGGGTGACCTCGAGGCTCGCCAGCTCGCTGCCCTCGATGCGGTACCCGTAGGTGCGACAGCCCGACCAACGCTCCACCAACCACTCGCTGAGCGGTTCGACGACCCACGGGTGGTTCCCGACCAGGCGTGCGGGGCAGTCGTCGGCCACCACGTAGCCGGCGTCGACGACGATGCCGTCGGGGTCCTCGAGCAGGATCTCCCCCGAGAACACGACAGCCTGGAACGCCTCGACCCGCAGGGTCCATCCCAGCCCCGGCGCCGTGGCCTCGATCTGGTAGATCGGGCCCGCCCACTCGGTGACGATCAGGCCGGTCTCCTCGACGACCTCTCGGCCGAGACCCTCGATGAGGGTCTCGCCCTCATCGATGACCCCGCCCGGCGGACTCCAGTCGTGGCGACCGTTGCGGCGCCGGTTCTTCACCAGCAGGACGCCGTCGGGCCCCTCGATCACCGCTCCGGCGACGGTCCACTCGTGCATCCACGACAGTCTTGCAGCTGCACCGGGCCGATCAGCGAACGACGAAGGCGCCGCGCTGGAGCCCGCTGCCGGCACTGGCGTGGAGGGAGCAGTAGAACCGGTAGGTGCCCGGCTCGGTGGGCACGGTGACCGTCGCCGACTCGGACGGCGAGACGGTCACGGCCGGGAACGTCCCGTCCAGGGTCGGCGTCGCGTCGTGGACGTTCGCTCCCTCGTTGTGGAACGTGACCGCCGTTCCCGGATCGACCTCGATGGCACGCGGCGCGTAGACGTTGTCGGCCATCTCGACGCTCACCTGGTCCTGCTGGCGCAGATCGACGACCTCGCCGAGATCGGTGGGTGGTCCGGCGTCGGGTCCCGGCGCGGTGGTCGACGTGCATCCCGTCGCCGCGATCGTCGCGAGCAGCGCACCGGCCAGGGGCGGGGCGAACCAGCGTGCGAGGGCGATGGGTGTCACCGCCCCGTCAGACGGGGTGGGGATCGGCCGGCACCGAGTGCCGCGGGCGACGACGCAGGATCCGGTCGCGGATCCCCCACCACGTGACGAGCACGAGCGCCTCGGCCACGATGCGCCCGGACATCTTGGAGGTGCCGCGCTGACGCTCGCCGAAGGTGATCGGGACCTCGACGATCCGACCCCCGTTCCGCGACACCGTGTAGGCCATCTCGACCTGGAAGCCGTACCCGTCAGCTTTGATGGCCGGGAGGTCGATGCCACGCAGCGCGTCGGCGGAGAACGCCCGGAACCCGGCGGTGGCATCACGGACGTGCATGCCGAGGACGAACGAGACGTACAGGTTGCCCGCCTGGGAGATGAACCGGCGGGAGAAGGACATCCCCGGGAGCTCGCCCCCCGGGACGTAGCGGGAGCCGATGGCGAGATCTGCCCCGTCCTCGACGGCATGGATGAGCGCCGGGAGCATCGCCGGATCGTGCTGCAGGTCCGAGTCCATCTCGACGAGGATCTCGTACCCCTGACCGAGCCCCTTACCGAACCCGGCGCGGTACGCCGAGCCGAGACCCGACTTCTCCGACCGGCGCATGACCTCGACCCGATCGTGCTCGATCCCCCACTTCTCGGCCAGGTCGGCGGTGCCGTCGGGGCTCCCGTCATCGACGACCAGCACATCGAGCTCGGACGACGCCCGACGGATCCGCTCGAGCACCTCGACGATGTTCTCGGCTTCGTTGTAGGTCGGCAGCACGACGAGGGCCTTCACGAAGCGTCACCATAGGCGCCGGCAATCTCGGTTCCCAACCACCCCCACGGCGCTCCATCGATCCGGAGGACCACGTCCCCGACCCCTCCCGGACCCGGCCGGTGGGGTGGGAGACGGCGACGATCGGTACCATCGGATCCGATGGAACCCGATCCGAGCACCGACCATCCCGACGGCCGTCCGCCTGCCGCTGCGGGGTCGATCGCGGCCACCTCGACCTCGGACGCGATCGCCCGAGACTCGGGCGAGCTCGCGCCGACCCTTCCCTCGCCCCTCGCCCGCCTCGTCGGCTTCGGCGCCATCCTCGTCGCCGGCGCCGCCGGCGCGTTCATCGGCTACGCCGTCACCGACCTGCAGTGCACCGGCGAGTGCACGGTGAACACCGGGATCGGCGCACTCGTCGGCGCGGTCATCGCCGCGATCGGGGTCGGCATCGTCGTGCAACTGGCGTTGCGGGCGATGCACGAGTGGCGCACCGTCCAGTCCCAGGGAGGACCCGAGGCCGAACGACAGCGCCAGCGTGCCCGCGAGCGTCGGAACCCGCCCGAGACCCGGGGCCGTCCCCGGGTTCGCTGACCAGCAGGCCCGTTCGACCGCGGCCGACCCCCGCACCGAACACGGAGCGGATCATCCCGGTCCGCCGCCGAGCCCGCACCGACCGGCGTGAGCAGGTGGAGCGGCGCGCTCGTTCAGCCGAAGCGAAGGACCCGGTACGCCTCGGCGAAGGCGACCCCACCGGCCGACCCTGCCGATGCCGCCCGCCGCCGGACGATGTCGGCCGCGAGGTCGGCGTCGCCGCCGAGTTGGCTGGCATGGCACAGGAGCGCCGCCACCTTGACCTCGAGGGTGTCGGTGATGTCGACCCACGTGTCGGGCTCGAGGGTGCCCGACAGGTACACCGCAGGGACGTGGTGGGCCGAACCGGATTCGGGGAAGTAGTGCGGGCTCCCCGCCGCCGGGGCGCACGCATCGAGCAGCGCGAACCCGATCCCGCGGTGGTCGTGGTGGTTCACGTACGACGACCCGAAGAAGATGGCGGTGGGGTCCGGACCCATGACGACATCCGGGCGGATCCGACGGATGCGTTCGACCAACCGGCCGCGGAGCTCGATCGAGTTCTCCAACTCGCCGTCGGGGTAGCCGAGCAACTCGTGCGACGCCAACCCCATGATCGTCGCGGCCGCGTCCGCCTCACCTGCTCGGCGGGCTGCGATGTGGTCGGGATCGTCGGTCGGGTCGCCCGACCCCTTCTCCCCCCGCGTCGCGATCACGAGGTGCACCTCGCTGCCCGCGTGCGCCCACCTCGAAAGGGTTCCCGCGCACGAGACCTCGGGATCGTCGGGATGGGCGTAGACGGCGAGCACCCGCCGGGGAACGCCGTCGAGGTCGGAGCTGCTCACCGCACCGAACCTACCGCCCGCTCCGGAGGCGGCGCGCCGAGCGCACCCGGCGGTCACCACCGTTCGGCCGCCGCCGGGTCAGAATCGTTCCCATGCCCACCACGAACGGACCCGACGACCCAGCCGACCCCGAGCAGTTGGCGGAGCTCGCCGCGGACGTCGCGACGGCGGCGGCGCAGCTCCTGGTCGAGGGGCTCACCCGCACCCGCCACTCGGTGCAGACCAAGACCTCGGCGACCGACCTCGTCACCGACATGGATCGCGCCTCCGAACGAGCCATCGTCGAGCGGATCCTCGCACGACGGCCGACCGACGGGATCCTCGGCGAGGAGGGCAGCGACCGTCTCGGTACCTCCGGGATCCGGTGGATCATCGATCCCATCGACGGGACCACCAACTACGTGTACGGCCATCCCGGCTTCGCCGTGTCGATCGCGGCGGAGCGCACCGACCCCACGACCGGGGTCGCGGCCGTGGTGGCGGGCGCGGTCGCCGATCCGCTGCATGCCGAGCTCTTCGTCGCCGTGCTCGGCGGCGGCGCCACCCGGAACGGCCGGACGATCCGCTGCACCGACAACGCCGAGCTCGGCCGGGCGCTCGTCGCAACCGGCGTCTCCTACGAGTCCGCTCGCCGCGCCCGCCAGGCCCAGGTCCTCACCGAGGTGCTCCCCGAGGTGCGCGACATCCGACGGATGGGCGCGGCGTCGGTCGACCTCTGCTCGGTCGCGTGCGGACGGGTCGATGCGTACTACGAGAAGGGCCTCGCTCCCTGGGACCTGGCGGCCGGCGCGCTCATTGCCGGCGAGGCCGGAGCCGTGGTCGGCGACCTCGCGGGTGGTCCGCCATCGGGCGACTTCGTGTTGGCGGCGGCGCCCGCGCTGTTCGATCTGCTGGCCGAGCAGCTCGTCGCGGCCGGTGCCGCGGACGCCTGACGAGCCGGAGAACCAGCAGGAACGGCCGTTTCCGGAAGAATTCCCGGGGGTATGGCGCGAATCGCCACGCCCATCGGGCACCATGAACAGGTGGGAACCCGGATACTGACCGTCGAGGACGACGAACGCATCAGAACCGCTGTGAAGATGGCCCTCGAAGACGAGGGCTGGACCGTCGACGAAGCCGACAACGGTGAAGACGCCCTCGACACCTTCGCCCGGAACCCGTCCGACGTCGTCCTGATCGACATCATGCTGCCCGGCATCGACGGCTTCGAGGTGTGCCGATCGATTCGGCGCCAGAGCGATGTCCCGATCGTGATGGTCACCGCTCGCGCCGACACCCACGACGTGGTCGCCGGCCTTGAGGCGGGCGCCGACGACTACCTCACCAAGCCGTTCGCGCCGAAGGAGCTGTCGGCGCGGATCCGAGCGCTGCTCCGGCGGGCGCGCACCACCGATCCGGCCATCGCCCACCTCACCTTCGGCGACCTCGAGATCATCCCGGAGGAAGGCGTCGTCCAGCGCAGCGGTCAGGAGGTCCACCTCACCAAGACCGAGTTCCGGCTCCTGGTCGAGCTGGCGTCGAGCCCGGGCCGCGTCTTCAGCCGAGAGGTGCTGCTCGAGCGGGTCTGGGGGTACGGCTACTTCGGCGACGGACGTCTCGTCGACGTCCACGTCCGGCGCCTGCGCACCAAGATCGAGTCCGACCCGGCGAATCCCCGCCACGTCGTCACCGTGCGCGGCCTCGGCTACAAGCTGCAGACCTGATCCCGGCCATGCGGCGGCGCCGTCCCGGCCTGCCAGACTGAGCCCGCATGGCGCGCTCCCCCCACCCGCACCGGCTTCGGCTCCGAACCCGGCTCACCCTCACGTTCGCACTCGGCGCCGCCCTCCTGTCGGCCACGTTGTCCATCGTGACCTGGGGCCTGACCCGCGAGAACCTGCAGTCGCAGAAGGAGAGCCTGGCCACCGCGCAGGTCATCACGAACGCGGTCACCGTCAGCAAGCAGCTCAACCCGAACACCAACGTCGAGAACCTCATCGCGTCGCTCCCCAACCGCGAAGGCTCCCAACCCGTGCTCGAGTACCAGGATCAGTGGTTCTCGAGCAGCTCGCTCTCGTTCGGGCAGGACGCGCTGCCGATCGCGCTCCAGGACTCGGTCAGCAACGGGGTCGCCGCCAGCATGCTGTACTCCCACGACGACAAGCCCTTCCTGGTCGTCGGCATCCCGCTTCCCCAGCAGAACGCCGCCTACTACGAAGGGGTCTCGCTGGTCGACATCCAGCGGGCGCTCGACGGGCTGGCGAGAGCCCTCGCCGGCGCGGCCGCGCTCACCACGGTCGCCGGCGGTCTGGTCGGGTGGTGGGCGAGCGCCCGAGCGCTCAACCCGCTCGTCGACGTCGGCGTCGCCGCGGAGGCCATCGCCGGCGGTCAGCTCGACACGCGGCTGAGCGTCGGCGGCGATCCCGAGCTCGACGTGCTCCGCTCGTCGTTCAACGCGATGGCTGGCGCGCTCGAGGAGCGCATCGACCGCGACGCACGCTTCGCCTCGGAGGTCAGCCACGAGCTCCGGTCGCCCCTGATGACCCTGGCGGCCTCGGTCGAGGTGCTCGAGAACTCCCGGGACGAGATGAGCGACCGGGCCAAGACCGCGCTCGACCTGCTCACCGCCGACGTCGACCGCTTCCAGCAACTGGTCGAGGACCTCCTGGAGATCTCCCGCTTCGATGTGGGCGCGGTCAAGCTCAACAAGGAAGAGGTCATACTTCCCGAGATGGTGATCCAGGCGGTGAGCGCGGCGGGTGTCGGCTCCGTCCCCGTGATCTACGAGGAGGACGTCAGCGGCCTGGTCGTCGAGGTCGACAAGCGCCGCTTCGGTCGGGTCATCGCCAACCTGCTCGACAACGCCCAGAAGTACGCAGGCGGAGCGACCACGGTCCGGATCGAACGAGTCGAGGTCCCGCCTGCGGACGAGACCGGCGAGGCCGAGCTCCGCGCCCGGATCGCGGTCGAGGACGAGGGCACCGGGGTCGTCGAGGAGGAGCGGGAGCTGATCTTCGGGCGCTTCTCCCGCGGCGCCGTGAGCGGGAACCGGGTCAGCGACAGCGGCGTCGGACTCGGGTTGGCACTGGTCGACGAGCACGTGCGCCTGCACGGCGGTCGCACCTGGGTCGAGTCGCGGGTCGATGACCGCCCCGGTGCGCGCTTCGTCGTCGAGCTCCCTGTGGTGGCCGAGCTGTGAGGTCGGTTGGTCGTCTGCGTGGTGTCGTGCTCTCGGCCGTCGCCACGGCCCTCGCACTGGCCCTCGTCGGTGCCTGCGGCCTCCGCCAGGACGACGCGCCTCGGCCGCTCGCGGCCGACGCCGTTCCCACCGAGCTCGGACAGCCGATCCCGTCGTCGACCACCCCGCTCGTGCCGACCACGCCTCAGCAGATCTTCGTGCTCGAGAACAAGGGCAGCGGGAAGGAGGAGCTGAGCGGGGTGTACTTCAACCTCCCCATCCCGACGAACAGCGACGACTTCCCCCGGGCGGTCATCGAGTTGCTGGTCAACCTCCGGGCATCCGAGAACACCTCGTTCACCACCGCCATCCCCCCGACGACGAGCGTGCTCGACGTCCAACGCGTCCCGGGACCCGACGGAGGCGACGACGTCCTCGAGATCAACCTCAACAAGCTCGAGGCCCAGGGCCCCAACCTCAAGCTCGCCATCGCGCAGCTGGTGTTCACCGCCGCCGCCATCGACAACATCGGCGGCGTCCGGTTCCTGCTCAACGGAGCACCGGTCGCGGTGCCGCTCGACGTCGGCGAATCGGCCCTCGGCGCCATCGTGACCCCGTCGGACTTCCCCCAGACCAACCCCTACCGGGTGATCGAGCCGGCATCGACCTCCAGCGTCGTGCCGGAGCAGCCCGATGCCACCGAAGCCGAGACCGGGCCGTGACGTCGGCGATTCGTCACCGTGCGCGGGAGTTGCGTCGGCGTCCTGCGCGGTGGACCCTCAGCCCCGGAACCGCAGGTCGGAGCGCGGGTGCCGTGGCCCTCCCTCGTGGCGGTGGGTGCGCTCGTCAGCCGGCGAGCCCGACCAAGACGGCCAGACGGTTCCGCTGGATCTTCCCGGTGACGGTCTCGGGGAGGGCGTCGAGCACGAACACCTGCTTGGGGCACTTGTAGGGCGCCAACTGCTCGTGGGCGAAGCGGGTGACCTCGTCGGGGGTCGCTCGGCCGACGATCGCTGCGCAGACGCGTGCACCCCAGCGCTCGTCGTCGACGCCGAAGACCGCGACCGCATCGACGCCTGGGCAGCGGGCCAGGGTCGTCTCGAGCTCGGCGGGATAGACGTTCACGCCGCCAGTGATGATCAGGTCGTCGCGCCGACCGTCGAGGAAGAGGTAGCCCTGGTCGTCCAGACGTCCCAGATCCCCAACGGTGAACGCACCGTGGGCGTCGGGGACCGACGCATCGCCCGGTCGCCACGTCGCGGCCGTCTTGTCCGGATCATCCCAGTACTCGAAACGGGCGAACCGGGGCACCGTGCACCAGATCGTCCCGTCGGGATCGCGATCGAGGTGCCGGTTCGGTCTGGCGCGTCCGACGGTGCCCGGGTGATCCAACCACTCGGGTCCCGAGCAGGCGGTGAACTGGCCCTCGGTGGATCCGTAGAACTCCCAGACCCGCTCGGCGCCGATGTGGTCGAGGACCTGCAGCTTGAGGGGCTCGGGACACGCCGATCCGGCGTGGGCCAGGAACCGCAGGCCGTCGAGCCCCGGGGAGCCCCCGAGCGCGAAGAGCCGCTGCAGGTGCGCCGGCACCATGAAGGTCGTGGTGGGTGCGAACGATCGGAACGCCTGCGCGGCCCGGGCGGCGTCGAACCGACCGAGCACCAGCACGTCGCCTCCCGCGAGCAACGTGCCGCCGCCGAAGCGGATCGAGACCGAGTGGTGCAACGGCGAGCAGACGAGGTGGCGGTCGGACGCGTCGAATCCCCAGAGCTCGGCCTCCTCGGCGACGAGCGCGGCGGCATCGCGCTCGTCGAGCACCCCGGACCAGACCCCCTTGGGCCGACCCGTGGTGCCCGACGTGTAGTGCATCGGTCGGGCCAGGGGCCACGGGGCGATGTCGACGGGATCGGCGGTCTGCAGGGCGGCGAGGAGCGCGTCGTCGACGACGAGATCGGGGCGGGCATCGGCGAGCAGCGCGTCGCGCTCGTGATCGAGCAGCCCCGCGTTCAACAGGACGGGAACCACGCCGATGCGCAACGCGCCGAGGATGGCCGAGAGCATCGCCCCGCTCGAGGTGGTCAGCAACGCCACGCGATCGCCCGGGCCCAGGCCTCGAGCTCGCAGCCCGCCGGCCGTGCGCCGCTGCGCTCGCTCCGAGTCGCGCGCCGTGAGGAGCTCCACCGATCGCGGTCGTTCCTGCTAGCCGGCGAAGAACGTGGCGGCGACGTCGTGGTAGAGCGCCGGATCGACGAGCTTGGGTTCGGCGACGCCCTCGCTGATCGGCACGCGCACGATCGACCCGGCCTGGAGCGCGACCATCGTGCCGAAGTCGCCGTCGTGCACCGACTCGATCGCGCTGATGCCGAACCGGGTGGCGAGCACCCGGTCGAAGGCCGTGGGCGTGCCGCCGCGCTGGATGTGGCCGAGGATGGTGGCCCGGCTCTCGAAGCCGGTGCGCTCCTCGATCTCGCTGGCGAGGGTGTTGGCGATGCCGCCGAGGCGGGCGTGGCCGAACTGGTCGGTCTCGCCGGACACGACCGACATGGTGCCCTCCGCAGGCGTGGCCCCTTCGGCGACCACCACGATCGAGGCGAAGTTCCCCTTGTCGTGCCGGCGGACGAGCGCGTCGCAGACCGCCCCGATGTCGAAGGGCTCCTCGGGGATGAGGATCATCGTGGCGCCACCGGCGATGCCGGACCACACGGCGATGTGTCCGGCGTGGCGACCCATGACCTCGCACACCATCACCCGGTGGTGGGACTCCGAGGTGGTGTGCAACCGATCGATGGCGTCGGTGGCGATCTGGACCGCGGTGTCGAACCCGAACGTCAGCTCCGTGGCCGACAGGTCGTTGTCGATGGTCTTGGGGACGCCCACGGTGTGCACCCCCTCGTCGAAGAGCTTGCTGGCCACACCGAGCGTGTCGTCGCCCCCGATGGCGATGAGGGCGTCGATGCCCAGTCGATCGAGGGTGGCTCGGACCTTCTCCGGCCCACCGTCGACCTTGTACGGGTTGGTGCGCGACGTCCCGATGATGGTGCCACCGCGTGGCAGCGTGCCGCGGAGGACCTCCACGCCGAGCGGTGTGGTGTCGCCGTCCATGACACCTCGCCAGCCGTCGAGGAACCCGACGATCTCGTAGCCGTACTCCCGTTCGCCCTTGCGGGCGACCGCCCGCATGACCGCGTTCAACCCGGGGCAGTCGCCGCCTCCGGTGAGCATCCCGACTCGCATGTCGTCACCTCTCGGTTCGTCGCTGGTGCCAACCTACCGCTGGGCGTTGCCGTGGCGAACCGGCGAGCGTCGGCCGTCGGCTCCGGCGCGGGCGCGCCGGCGCGCTCGCGCGCCAAGTACGTTCTGGCGATGCCCGTCGTGATCGCCATCGATGCCGGGACCACCGGGGTTCGAGCCATCGCGTTCGACCATCGTGGAACGGCTGTCAGCTCGGCCTACCGCGAGTTCACCCAGCACTTCCCCCGCCCGGGTTGGGTCGAGCACGACCCGGTCGAGATCTGGGAGCAGGTCAAGGTCGTGGTCGCCGAGGTGGCCGCCGATCTCGCGGATCGGGGCGAATCGGTGGTGACCATCGGCATCACCGACCAGCGCGAGACGGTCGTGGTCTGGGACCGTGGCACCGGCCGGCCGCTCCACCGGGCGATCGTGTGGCAGGACCGTCGCACGGCGAACCGGTGCGACCAACTGCGAGCGGACGGACGACTGCCGTTGGTCCGGGCCACCACCGGGTTGGTGCTCGACTCGTACTTCTCGGCCACCAAGCTCGAGTGGCTCTTCACCGAGGGCGAGGTCGTGCCCGGTCCCGACGTGGCCTTCGGCACCGTGGACTCGTGGCTGCTGTGGAACCTCACGGGTGGCACGGCGGCGGCCGGAGCGATCCACGCCACCGATGTCTCCAACGCCAGCCGCACCCTCCTGCTCGACATCCGCACCCGCGAATGGTCGAGCGAGATGTGCGCGCTCTTCGGCGTGCCCGAGCACGTCCTCCCGGAGGTCCGCCCGTCGAGCGGTCGCTTCGGCGTGACCGCCGGTTCGATCGAGGGGCTCCCCGCCGGGATCCCGATCTCGGGCATCGCCGGCGACCAGCAGGCGGCGCTGTTCGGCCAGGCCTGCTTCGAACCGGGGATGACCAAGAACACCTATGGCACCGGTTCGTTCGTGTTGATGAACGTCGGCGAACGATGCCCCGAACCGGTCGAGGGCCTGCTCACGACCATCGCCTGGACCATCCCCGATCCGGCGAGCGGATCCGACCCCGTCACGCACTACGCGTACGAAGGGGCGATCTTCGCCACCGGGTCGGCGGTCCAGTGGCTCCGCGACGGTCTCGGCATCATCGCCAGCGCCGCCGACGTCGGGCCGCTCGCGGCGTCCATCCCCGACAGCGAGGGCGTCGTGGTCGTGCCTGCGTTCACCGGGCTCGGCAGTCCGTGGTGGGACCCGTACGCCCGTGGCGCGATCCTCGGGATCACGCGCGGCACGGGGCGCGCCCACCTCGCCCGGGCCGTCCTCGAGGCGATGGCGCTGCAGACCCGCGACGTCGTCGACGCCATGACCCGGGCCTCGGGCCATCCGGTGACCACCCTCCGGGCAGACGGCGGGGCGTCGGCCAGCGAGCTGCTCCTGCAGATCCAGGCCGATCAGCTGGGCGTCCCCGTCGATCGACCGGTCGTGCAGGAGACCACGGCGCTGGGAGCCGCCTACCTGGCCGGGCTCGCCGAGGGGTTCTGGTCGTCGTGCGAGGAGATCAGCGCCCACTGGGAGCTCGACGTCACCGTCGCCCCGGGAACCGACCGAGCGGCGGCCGACGCGTTGTACGAACGCTGGCGTCGTGCCGTCGACCGCGCCGGTCGGTGGGTGTCGGACTGAGGAAGCCGACGGGTCCGGGCCACGATCGGAGCGCTCACGCGCCGGGACCGGACGACCCTGCCGGATCCATGCCGGTCGACGCGGCGAGTCCGATGTCGACGATCCGAGCGAGGGCGGCCGCCTGCCGGCGCTCGCGGGAGCGGAACGCGGGCCCGTTGCGCCCGAGCACCAACGCCATCGCCGACGTGGCCAGCGGCGCCCACACCACATCATCGGGACCTGACATCCCCGCTCGCACACGGTCCGAGCTCTGGCCACCGGCCACGAACGCGGCGACCCAGTCCGCGCTGGGAGCGTCGCCCTGGCCGGTGATCATCGCCCCCGACGCGAGCTCGACCACGACACCCCAGTCCGCCCCGACGGTCGAGATCGCACGCCGGCACAGCTCGCCGACGGCGTCGCCTGCCGTGGAGGTCGCCACGAGGGCGACCGCCGCATCCAGGGCGTCGATGCGGGGGGTGTCGCTCGATCCCACCGCGGTGACCTCCTCGACGTCGACCTCGTCGACCTGGTGCATCTCGTCCACCATCAAGGCGACCAGGGCATCGATGGGACCGTCGATGCCCGGGAGCTCGACCACGAGCTCGTCGATGACCTGACCCGCCCCGCGTTCGAGGATGTCGATCCCCACGACATCACCGCCGACCGCGCCGATCCGGGCGGCGACCGCGCCCAGCGCTCCGGGACGATCGGGCAACCAGACCCGGACGACGTAGGTGTGCATGCCACCAGCGTAGGGACGGCGTGTGAACGGCCGGTTTCGCCCGGACGACGGCCACGCGAACGGGGCCGGCGTTCGCCGGGATCGGCCCGATCACCACCGCGAGCGGTCGAAGCCGTCGATCCAGCGGTTGTTGACCGCTCGGTCAAGTGCCCCGTAGCGTGCCCAGGATGAACCGGCGCCTGACCCAGCGTGGCCGAGAGCGGCGCCGCCAGCTCATGGACTACGCGACGGAGCGGTTCGCCGAGAACGGCTACCACCCGACCTCGGTCGCCGAGATCGTGACGGGCCTCGGGGTCGGCAAGGGCGTCTTCTACTGGTACTTCCAGAGCAAGGAGGAGCTCTTCCTCGAGATCCTGCGGGAGGCGCAGACCGATCTGCGCCGAGCCCAGAAGCAGGCGATCACCGACGTCGACGACCCGGTACGCCGGATCGAGCTCGGCATCCGCGCCACCATGGCGTGGTCCGCCGAGCACCGCGACGTGTACACCCTCACCCAGTTCGCGGCCACCGAGTCCCGCTTCGCCCCGGCGCTCCGCAAGGGCGCCGACATCGCCATCCGCGACACGATCACCCACGTGCGCGACGGCATCGAGCGGGGTCTGCTCCGCGACATCGAACCCGAGTACATCGCCCAGGCGATGCTCGGCGTCACCGGTCAGCTGGTGCGCACGTTCCTGCACGAACGTGGCGCGCAACCCACCGAGGTGGCCGACGCGGCCGTGGCCTTCATCCTCGAGGGCATCCTCGTCGGCGATCGGACGCCTGCGGTCTGACCGGCGGCCGCGCATCGATCAGCTCGATCACCTCTATCAGCTCGATCAGGTCGATCAGGTCGGGGGATCGAGCCGGGTCAGCGCCCGCTTCAGGTTGCGCACCGCCTGAGTGGCGCGCTGTTCGTTCTCGATGAGCGCGAAGCGCACGAACCCCTCGCCACCTTTGCCGAATCCGACGCCGGGCGAGACCGCGACCTGTGCGTCGGTCACGAGCATCTTGGCGAACTCCACCGAGCCCAGGTCGCGGTACGGCTCGGGGATCGGTGCCCACACGAACATGGTGCCCTTCGGGGGCTCGACCTCCCACCCGATGCGGTTGAGACCACCACACAGCACATCGCGACGCACCTGGTAGATCTCGTTGACCTCCTTGGGGTACGACGGCGCTTCGTTGAGCGTGACCGTGGCAGCGATCTGCACCGGCTGGAAGGTCCCGTAGTCGAGGTAGCTCTTGAGCTTCGCGAGCGCGCCGACGACCTCGGCGTTCCCCACCAGGAACGCCACCCGCCAACCGGCCATCGAGTACGACTTGGTCATCGAGTAGAGCTCCACGGCAACATCCTTGGCGCCTTCGGCCTGGAGGATCGACGGGGGCGAGTAGCCGTCGTACCCGAGGTCCGCGTACGCGTTGTCGTGCACGACGACGACCTCCTTCTCCCGGGCGAAGTCGACCACCTTCTGCATGAACTCGAGATCGACGCAGGTGGTGGTGGGGTTGTGCGGGAACGACATGACGATCACCCGGGGCTTGGGCCACGCGTACTCCCACTGCTCCTGCAGGTTCTCGAAGAAGTCCTGATCCGTGCCGAGATCGATGGTGCGGATGTCGGCGCCGGCGAACAGCGGACCGTAGACGTGGATCGGGTACGACGGCGATGGAACCAGCGCCGCATCGCCCGGCTGGAGGAGGGCCCACATCAGGTGCGAGAAGCCCTCCTTGGCGCCGATCGTGTTGATGACCTCGGTGTCGGGGTCGAGTGAGACGCCGAACCGGCGGAGGTAGAGGTCGGCGACCGCCTGGCGCAGCTTGGGGATGCCGCGACTCGACGAGTACCGGTGGTTGCGCGGGTTCTGGACCGCCTCGACCATCTTGTTGACGGCGACGTCGGGAGAGGGCAGATCCGGGTTGCCGAACCCCAGGTCGATGACGTCGTGACCAGCACGGCGCGCCTCGATCTTCAGCGAGTCGATGATCGTGAAGACGTAGGGCGGCAACGAGTTGATCCGGCGAAATTCCATGCATCCACCGTACAACTCGACGCCGGTACGGACGGAGCCGGTTCAGGCTCCGTGGTCGAGATCGGCGGCCAGGAGCGCTGCGCCGATCGCGCCAGCGTCGGTGCCCAGCTCCGCGAGGACCACGGGGATCGCCGGGCGGCGGGACGCGCCGAGCACGTTCGTCGCAAATGCCTCGCGAGCGGGATCGAGCAGGATGGGTCCCGCCGCGACCAACCCGCCGGCGATCACCATCACCTCCGGGTCGAGGAGGGTGGCCAGGTTGGCGAGGCCGAGGCCAACCCACCAGGCGAACTCGCGCATCACCTCGAGGGCGTCGGGATCGCCTTCGAGCGCCGCTTGCGTGAGGTGCTCGCCTCGCACGGCTTCGGGATCATCGCCCGCCAGCGCCACCGCTCGACCCGCCCGCCCCGCGTCGGCGGCCTCGCGTGCCAGGCGTCCGAGACCGCTCCCCGACGCGAACCGCTCCCAGCACCCCCGCCGTCCGCAGGGGCAGGCGGGTCCGTTGGGGTCGACGACCAGGTGGCCGGGCTCGCCGGCCAGGCCACCGGCGCCGGTCACGATGCGGCCGTCGACGACGAGCCCGCCGCCGATGCCCGTCCCGAGCGTCACCAGGCAGGCATCCCGCGCGCCTCGGGCGGCGCCGGCACGGTGCTCGGCGACCATGGCGCACGTCGCGTCGTTCGCAACCACCACCGGCACCTCCGTCGCCGAGCGGAGCGCGCCGGCGAGATCGAGCTCGATGACCCCCGGGAGGTTCGGCGCCGTGAGCACCACCCCCTCGTGGCTCACCAGACCAGCGGCGCCGACGCCGACGGCGTCGACCCGATCGATGCCGGCCCGGCCCGTGAGGTCCTCGATCAGCTCCACGACCGCCGCGACGATCGCGTCGGCGCCGCGCGGGGTGTCGATCTTCGCCGTCACCAACGCGTCGATCGGTCGACGGGGATCGATGAGCTGCCCGAGGACCTTCGTGCCGCCGATGTCGATGCCGACGACCGTACGCGGAGGGGGCGGACTGACCATCGACGGACGCTACCCGCGCACCGACCACGCGGTGCACCCTGCCGGGGTCAGTACCGCAGGAACGCCCCGATCCGCCCGAGGACGTCGAGATCGGCGTCGTCCACGCAGATGGTGGCGCTGATCCCTTGGGTGAGTGCGTCCTGCACGGCGTCCTCGACCACGTCGACCACTCGGTGCATGGAGCTCGAGCACACGGGGCAGTTGGGCCCGATCGACGCCAGCGCGTCGCAGGTCCCACATCGCCATCCCGCCTCGGCGTAGCCGGCGGAGACCACCACGTGTTCGACGCGACGGTCGTGCAGAGCTCGCAGCACGCCTTCGAGACCGGCCACGGCGCGCTGGCTCGCCCCGATGGCGTCGCGGAGCCGGGCCACGAGCTCGGCCTCCTTCTTGCGGACGACGTCGATCTCGAGCTCGATGGCTGCCGCCCGGATCTCCTCGAGGCCGGATCCGACCGGAACGGCCAGTCGGCCGCAGAGCCGCTCGGCGAGGTACGGGTGCAGGTACGACTCGAGCTCGTGAGCGATCGGATCGGGAGCACCCATGGCGAAGTACTCGAACCCGTGCTCCTGGA
Source organism: Acidimicrobiales bacterium (assembly GCA_038235385.1). Taxonomy (GTDB): domain Bacteria; phylum Actinomycetota; class Acidimicrobiia; order Acidimicrobiales; family Acidimicrobilacustridaceae; genus JBBSTY01. Next base: position 17,946 of record JBBSTY010000071.1, read on the forward strand.
GCAGATCGAACGCGACCTCGGCGGCGTGACGCAGGTGCTGGTGCGTGAGCTCCTCCACGTGGTGCTGCACCCGGGCGTGCCCCTGATCGCTGTGGCCACGCTCGTCGTAGTCGCGAGGCAGCTCGTCGATCAGTTCGGTCCGCTCCACGAGCTCGCCCATCTCGAAGACGAAGAGCCGAGCCCGTTGCCGGTCGGCCAGGAGCACCCCCATCCGCTCGTAGTCCTGGACCAGCAGCTCGAGCTGGCGGACCGCCGGCGCGGCGTTGACGACGATCTGGCTGCGAACAGGCACCGGCACGGGCACGACCCGCCACAGGTCGTGCGCCGAGCAGGCGAAGAACGCCAGCCCCCGGGTGGCCGTTCGATCGAACCCGCCCTTCACGTACTCCTCGATGCGCCGGAGGTCGCTGGCGACCGATGCATCGCCGTCGGCGTGTTCGCGAGCCGTCTTCAACAGGAGGTCGAGCTCGTGCTCGTAGTCGGAGTGGCGGATGAACCGTCGGCCGTCGACATCGAGGTAACAGGTCGTGACCGGTGCGTCGTGTCCTCGGAAGGCAGCCAGCTCACGGATCGAGTCCTCGGTGATTGCAGCCACGGCGTCCTCCGGTTCGATGATCGAAACCCCGATGGTACGCACTCAGCCGTCGAGGTGTGTCCGAAGGAGAGGCGGAGCGCGCGGTGTTGGGGGCTACGCGAACGAGGCCGGAGCGTCGATGACCGCGCCGCGCTCGAAGCCGATGCCGCGTGCCCAGGTGCCCACCGTGGGATCGTCGCTGAGATAGACGATCTGCACCGACTCGGACATCCGCTCGAGCTTGTGCAACAGGTGCTCGACGTTGCGCTCGGAGAGCTCGGCGAGCGCGTCGTCGATCACCAGGGGCACCGACCCGGCGTAGGAGACCGAGCGCAACGCCGCGAGGCGGGCCAGCAGGTAGAACTCGATCGCCTCCGGCGACGCCTCCCGCTCGGGCAACCCGAATCCTGACGACTCGAGTCGGGGTGCGTCGCCCGACCCGACCCCTTTGTCGTGGGTGGGGTCGGCCGATGTCGACCGGTGCTGTTCGGCGAGCTGGGTGGCGATCCTCGTGGTCTTGACCGCTGCGACCGATTCGGTCTGGATGGCGATGTCGAGCAGCGCCTCGCGAGCCTCGACGAACTCGGCGTACTCGTGCTCGTCCTCGAGCAGCCGTTCGACCTCGGCGTCCAGCCGGGCGATGTCGTCCTCGGTGGCGATGTCGTCGTCGGGGCCGTCGTCGGAGTCGTCGGCCGGGTCGTGCCCGTCGTCGAGACCACCGTCTGCACCGCTGGCGATCCCGCCGTCGGGCACGCCCGCGTCGACCTGGTCAGACGGCTCGGCACCGGCCGCCGCGAGGTCGTCGGCTTCGAGGTCGAGGTCGGCGAGCCGATCCTCGAGGGACTCGATCTCGGTGAGCGCCGCCACCTTCTCGTCGCCGAGCTCGTTCAGGCGCTCGGTGATGGCCGACACCTCCTCGAGGAAGGCGTCGGCGACCATGACGGTGCGGTCGAGGGTCGCCGTCCCCGCGGGGATCTTCATCCCCACCAGCTCGAGCTGGTAGGCGAGCGCATCGACCAGCTCGTCGATCGAGACCTCGCGCTTGGGCACCTCGAGACCGCGCAGCTTCGCCTCGAGATCGTCCTGCTCGTCGTCACCGCCGAGCAGGTCGAACGCCTCGAGGTACACCTTCTCGAGTTGGTCGAGGAGCTCGCCGTGGGTCGGATCGGCCTCGATCATCGCCGCCACGTTCGACCAGTGCTCCTCGGCCTCCTCGACCTCGATCCGAGCCTGCTCGAGGTTCCGCTCGGCGCTGGAGTCGATGGCCAGCAGGCCCGAGCCCATCACGTAGGCGCTCCAGGTCGGGAACCCGATGCGGTCGAGGATCGCCTGCTCGGTCGCCATGGCCTCCTCGAGTCGCTTCTTGCCGCCCCGGCGGGACTTGCCGCCGAACTCGAGGACGGCGTCGTGCGCGGCCTCGAGCTCGACGCGGTCCTGCTCGGTGAGCTCGGGCTTGCGGGTGGCCTTCTCGGCGGCGGCCAAGTGCGCCCGAGCCTCGTCGAGCCGCGCGGTCGCCGCGCGCGAACCCAGCCCTCGAGCATCGAGGGAGTCCTCGAGGCCCTGCACGTCGCGCTGGAGGCGCACGAACTCGTCGGCGAGCTCGTTGGCCCGCTCCGACGGCACCATCTCCACCGGCTGGGGGTTGCGGATGGCGTCGAGGAGGACCTGGATCGGTCGAGGATCGACCCCGGCGAGCTCCGAGATGCCCCGGTCGATGCGCGTGATCTCGGCGGCGAGCTCCTCCATGCGGGCGCGGGCGCCGGAACGGTCGTCGTCGATCTCCTCGATGCTCCGGCGCGCGGCTCCGACCTCGGGCTCGGGTTCGGGATCGGGTTCGTACTCGTCGGTGACGAGCCGCAGGTTGGCCCGTTGGACGGTTCGGCGGAGCTCGTCGAGCTC
>JBBSTY010000072.1:0-20302 GCA_038235385.1 Acidimicrobiales bacterium
CGTCGGCGGTCACCGGACCGGAGCGGTACCGTTCGCCGATGCGTCACGGCTCGTTTCGCCACCTTCTCGTGCTCGCGCTCGTCGGCGCGACCATCGGTTCGGTCCTGTGCCTCTACAACCTCGCCGCCACAAAGGACACCCTGGGCGGCCTGGTCACGTCGTCCTCCGAGCGTCCGCAGGCAGGGGTGGTCCTGGGCGACCTGCCGGACGAGTCGGGCACCTCCGGCGGGAGCCACGACGGGGCGTTCTTCTACGTGATCGCCCGGGACCCGTTCGACCTGGATCAGATGGCCGTCAGCCTCGACTTCCCCCGCTACCGGGCCCAGCGGATCCTGTTCCCGGCGGTCGTGTGGGCCGCCCACCCGACCGGCGGGGGGACGGGCCTCGTGTGGACGATGTTCGCGGTCAACGTGATCGGACTGGTGATCGGCGGGCTGGCCACCGGGAAGCTCTCGCTGCAGCTCGGCGGACCCGCGTGGCCGGCGGTGATCTTCGGGCCCATGTTCGGTTCGATCATCTCGTTGCGGTTGAGCGTCAGCGACTCGCTCGTGCTCGCGCTGACCTTGACCGCGCTCGTGCTGTCCCTGCAGAGCCGACATCGATGGGCGGTGGTCGCCGCGGTCGCGGCCATCCTGACCAAGGAGTCGGCGATCATCGTCCTCTTCGGGTTCGCGCTGTGGCGGCGCGACCGCCCGGGCATCGCCCTGGTGGCGGTGCCGTTGGCCGTGGCGGGCGCGTGGTGGATCTGGCTCCTCAGCCGCTTCGGGGGAGCCTTCTCGCCCGAGAACTACCGCCCTCCCCTCTTCGGCTGGGCGGACGCGATCCGCTTCTGGTCCATGGGCTACGAGCCGCTCGGTCTCCTCTCTGCCGCCACCGGCGTCGGTCTCGCTGCCGCCGCGCTCATCCGCACGCGTCCCCGGCATCCGCTGTGGTTCCCGCTCGCGCTGCTCCTGGGGTCGAGCGTGGTGTTCTCGGTCCATGTGCTCGGTCCCGAGCGCAACGCCAGTCGCATCTTCCTGCCCCTGCAGATCCTCGGCATCGTCGCCCTCCTGACCCGCAACTACCGGCGCCCACTCGATGATCCGGCGACGCCGCACCACGATGCCCTCCCCGACCACGTCATCGATGCGAGCGCCTCGTGATCCGCCACCAGGTGCGCCACCCCGCGATCGCATCGATGACCGGTCTCGCGCAGCGGCGCTGCTAGACACTTCACCCATGCCGACGCTGTCGATCCGCCATGCGTGACGCCCTGGGAGCGGTCCAGTCGCTCCTCGTCCTCGGTGGAGCGTCCGACATCGCCGTCGCCACCGCCACCAGGCTGGTCGAGCGTGGCTGTCGCACCGTGGTGCTCGCCGTTCGCGACACCGATGCGGCCGAACCGATCGCAGCGGGGCTCCGGCGACGCGGCGCCGCGCTCGTCGAGATCGTCGCGTTCGACGCCGGCCGACACGACACGCACGCGGCGGTCGTCGCCGAGGTGTTCGACCGGTTCGGCGACATCGATCTCAGCCTGGTCGCGTTCGGCGTCCTCGGCGAGCAGAGCACCTTCGACGTCGACCCCCTCGCGGCCGCCGAGGCGGTGGAGATCAACTACGTCGGCGCCGTCACCACCGGGCTCGCCCTGGCCGGGCAGATCCGACGCCAGGGCCACGGAACCATCGTGTTCCTGTCGTCGGTCGCGGGCATCCGGGCCCGCCGTTCCAACTTCGTCTACGGCTCCTCCAAGGCCGGACTCGACACGTTCGCGCAGGGGCTCGGCGACCACCTGGTCGACCACGGCGGCCGGGTCGCGGTGGTCCGGCCGGGCTTCGTGCGGTCGCGCATGACCGAGGGCATGCCGGCGCAGCCGTTCGCCACCACACCCGAGGCCGTGGCCGACGCGATCCTCGCCGGCCTGCAGAAGAACCTCGAGATCATCTGGGCGCCCGCCCTGCTCCGGTACGTGTTCGGGATCATGCGCATCCTGCCGCGCCGGGTGTGGCGCATCGTCGCGGCGCGGTGACCCCGGTGGTCCTCCTGCGCGGCATCGTGCGCTCGCTCCGACCGCACCAGTGGATCAAGAACGTCCTGGTGTTCGCCGCTCCGGTGGCTGCCGGCGTGATCGACCAGGAGAACATCCTCCGCGACACCCTCCTCGCCTTCGTCGCCTTCTGCGCGGCTGCGAGCGGCACCTACCTGCTCAACGACTCGAGCGACGTCGAGTCCGATCGCCAGCACCCGACCAAGCGCAACCGCCCCATCGCGGCCGGGATCGTCCCCGTTCCCGTCGCCGTCGTCCTCGGCATCGTGCTCATCGTCGGCGCGTTGGGTCTCGGCTTCGCCGTCGACCGGAACCTCGGGATCACCCTGCTCGCCTACCTGGCGCTCACGACCTCGTACACCTTCTGGCTCAAGCAGGTCCCCATCTACGACATCGTCGCCGTCGCGGCCGGCTTCGTCCTGCGCGCCGTCGCCGGCGCAACCGCCACCGGTGTGCCCATCTCCGAGTGGTTCTTCATCGTGACCTCCTTCGGCGCCCTGTTCATGGTGAGCGGCAAGCGCGAGGGCGAGCGCAACCTCCTGCAGGGCGAGGCGGCGTCGGTCCGGGCGACGCTCGGCGTGTACACCGCCAACTACCTGGCGTACCTGCGCAGCGTCGCGTCCGGTGTCGTGCTCGTGGGCTACTGCCTCTGGGCCTTCGAATCGGCCACTCGTGCCGCCGGTGAGGCCGACATCTGGTTCCAGCTGTCGGTCGTCCCGTTCGCCATCGCCATCTTGCGCTACGCGCTGCTGCTCGATCGTGGCGAAGGCGGCGAACCGGAGAAGCTGGTCCTCTCCGACCGCCCGTTGCTGTTGGCGGGCGGCGCATGGGCCATCATCTACGCCTATGGCACCTATCTCGCCTGAGCCGCGCCGTCACGAGGTGCTCACCGGTTGGGGCGCCACGAGCCCCAGTGCCGCGCTCGTCGAGCACCCCGCCATGCGGCGCGAGCTGCTCGGAGCGATGGACGACCTCCCCGATCGTGGGGTGCTCGCCCGTGGCTACGGCCGGAGCTACGGCGACGCCGCCCAGAACGCCGGCGGTCGCGTGGTGGACCTCACCGGCATCGGCGAGATCGACCTCGACCCGATCGGGGGTCTGGTCACCGCCACCGCGGGCACCAGCCTCGACGACATCATGCGCGTCATCGTCCCGCGCGGCTTCTTCGTGCCGGTCACCCCGGGGACCCGCATGGTGAGCGTCGGCGGCGCGATCGCCGCCGACATCCACGGCAAGAACCACCACCGCGACGGATCGTTCATGGACCACGTGGAGTCCCTCCGGCTCCTGATCCCCTCGGGCGAGATCCGCGACGTCGGCCCCGATCGCGACCCCGACCTGTTCTGGGCCACGGCCGGGGGCATGGGCCTCACCGGCATCGTGGTGGATGCCACCTTCCGGTGCCCGCGGATCGAGACGAGCCGGCTCGTGGTCGACACCGACCGCACCACCACCTTCTCGGTGCTGCTCGACACCATGCGTGCCGAGGACGACGACCCGCGATACCCCTACTCGGTGGCGTGGATCGACACCCTGGCCACCGGGTCGTCGCTCGGACGCGGCATCCTCACCCGCGGCCGCTTCGCGCACGCGGACGAGCTCGACGACACCGATCGCCAGGCGCCGCTCGCGTTCGACCCGAAGGTCCTGGTCACCGCACCGCCGGTCTTCCCGTCGGGGTTGCTCAACAAGTACACCGTCCGCGTCCTCAACGAGCTCTGGTTCCGCAAGGCGCCGGTGCGCCGGCGCGACGAACTGCAGACCATCACCACCTTCTTCCATCCGCTCGACCTCGCCGGCTCGTGGAACCGCGCCTACGGCCCGGCGGGCTTCCTGCAGTGGCAGATCGCGCTCCCCGACGGCGCCGAGGAGCTGTTGCACGAAATCGTCGAGCGACTGAGCCTCGCTCGGAGCGCGTCGTTCGTGTCGGTGCTGAAGCGCTTCGGCCCCGGCAACGCCGGCCACCTCTCGTTCCCCATCCAGGGATGGACCCTCACCGTCGACCTCCCCTGCGGCATGCGGGACGCCGCCGGCCTGCTCGATCGCCTCGATGTCGCGGTCGCTGACGCCGGCGGCCGGATCTACCTGGCCAAGGACTCGCGCCTGCGGCCCGACCTGCTCCCGACGATGTACCCCCGGTTGGACGAGTGGCGCGACATCCGTGCGGGTGTCGACCCCCACGGCGCGCTCACGAGCGACCTCGCCCGACGACTCGGTCTGCTCGAGCGCACGCGCTTCGCGACAGGCCCTCGACCCCGCTGATCCCCGCCCCGCTGATCCCGCGCGGCCGTCCGGTTCTCGCCGCTCGCCGCTCGTCGCGGCGCTCGGGCTACTCGCCCTTCGGCACGGTGGGAAGACCGTCGATCCACGCCCAACAGGCGTCGATCTGGGGCTCGAGCGCCGCGAGATCGCCGTTGTTGTCGATCACGAAGTCGGCTCGCTCGAGCCGCTGCTCCCGATCCGCCTGGCGACTGATCCTCGCCCGGGCGTCCTCCTCGGTGAAGCCCCGCTGGCTGACGAGTCGAGCCACCGCGGTCTCCGGGTCGACATCGACCACGATGATCCCCGCCATGTCGTCACGACCGCTCTCCACGAGCAGGGGGACATCGAGGACGACCACGTGGTCGGTGCCGACCTGCTCGGCCAGTCGCTCGGCGAGCCGCGCGCCCACCGCCGGGTGCACGATCGCGTTGAGATCGGCGAGCGCCTCCGGATCCGGGAACACCAGGTCCGCGACCGCCTGCCGGTCGAGCGACCCGTCGCGCCGGACGATCGTCGGCCCGAACCGCTCCACCATGGCCCCGAACACGGGCGTCCCCGGTTCCTGCACCTCCCGGGTGATCACATCCGCGTCGATGACCACCGCGCCGCGTGCGGTCAGCGCCGCCGACACCGTGGACTTCCCCGACCCGATCCCGCCTGTCAGACCAACGACTCGCATGGTCGGCAAGGTACCGGTGGGGCCGTCATCCGCCAAGACCGTGGGCTGCCGACGGCGGCGTTCGACTCAAGACGGACCGATCGGCGCCGACAGACCAGGGAGTGGATCCGATGCACGCCCCCCCCATCAACCAGGACGATGACCCGCCACTGGATCCCCGAGCGGCTGATCTCGCATCGGTGCGGGCCCGCGCTGACGCCGAGATGTCGGATCAACCCGAACCACCCAGCGTGCTCGACCGCATCAAGCGGTTGGGGGCGTCGACCGACGGCACCGCCGCCGAGGACGGCCTCGTCGACAGCGTCGACCGGGTCGCGGCCTTCTCCCCCGCCATCCTGGTGATCCGGTGGGGCACGACCATCGCCTCGCTGGCCCTCTCGATCACCTACATCACCAACACCGACGATCACACCGTCGCCCTGTGGTGCGGGGTGATCCTGGCGTACACGGTCGTACGCACGACCCGCCCGATCCGCTACACGGGCACCGTCCGCAGCCTCATCGAAGTGGTCGCCGAGGTCGCGCTCCTCGTGCTCGCGGTCTGCATGACCGGGTTCTGGGACTCGCCGCTGATCTTCTCGCTCCTCACCGCCATCACCGTGGCCGGGTTCGCGCGCGGGTTCGGCTTCGCGGTGCGCATCGGGTTGCTGGCGTCGCTGATGGTGAGCATCCCCTTCGTGGTTCCGGATCGGACCCCGACGGACGTGCGCGAGTCCGCCCAGTGGAGCCTCGTGCTGCTGCTGGTCGCGCTCATCGCCGGGTACGCCCGACGCATATCCGGCGAGGCGGATCGTCAGCACACCCTCGCGCTCGACCGGTTGGGTCGGCTCGCCGATGCCAACGCCCTCCTCTTCTCGCTCCACCGGGTCACCCAGACCCTCCCTGCGTCGCTCGATCTCGACGACGTCCTCGACACCACCGTCGGACGCCTGCGGGGACTCTTCGACTTCGACTTCGGCGCCATCCTCGTCTTCGACGACACCGCCGGGGACTGGCACCTCGTCCGACGGGAGGGGACGAGGATGCCCCTGCGCCTGACCACCGAGGACCTTCCCCGGCCGCTCCGCCGGGCCCTCGAGGAGCAGAAGGTGATCAGCGTCGCCAACCTGCCCGAGTCAGGCGGACAGGGCCTCGCGCCGAAGGCGTCCTCGGGGCTGTACGCCGTGCTCCCCGCACGCGGGTCGGTCATCGGCCTGCTGGCGGTCGAGCACCAGTCCGAGCAGCACTTCTCCAAGCGCGACGTCGAGCTCGTCAACGGCTTCGTGGAGCCGGTGGCCCTGGCGATCGACAACGCCCGCTGGTTCGGACGGCTCCGGACCGTCGGGGCCGACGAGGAGCGCACGAGGATCGCTCGTGACCTCCACGACAACATCGGTCAGTCCCTCGCCTACCTCGCCTTCGAGCTCGACCGGATCGTCACCAGCCAGGCCCGCGGCGACGATCTCGGTACGTCGCTCGAGCGGCTGCGCGACGACGTCCGAGGCGTGATCCGGGAGGTCCGTGACACGCTGTACGACCTGCGCACCGACGTCTCGGACAACCAGGACATGGCGTCGATCCTCGAGGCCTACGCCGCACGGGTGACCGAGCGATCCAACATCGGGATCGAGCTGTACTGCGACAAGGACGCCCGGCTCCCGATCCTCCAGGAGCGTGAGATGTGGCGGGTCGCCCAGGAGGCGCTGACCAACATCGAACGCCATTCGGGAGCCACCCGCGCCCGGGTGCTGTGGCGCTGCAACGGCGAGTCCGCGGCGCTCGACGTCACCGACAACGGCACCGGCTTCCCGATCGGGACCGCTGGACGGCTGGACTCCTACGGGATCCTGGGCATGCGGGAGCGGGCATCGAGCATCGGCGCCACCCTCGACATCACGAGCGAACCGGGCAAGGGCACCCGGGTCCGGTGCACCCTGCTGCGCGCGCCGGTGGACACCGACCGGAGCGGGGCGTCGATCGCATCGTGATCGCCACATCTGTCGCCTCACCACGGAGCGCCGATGACACCGGCGCGATGCGGCGACCGGTAGGGTTGCCGGGCGTCGACAACCGGGTGACCGCCCGAGCGGCGCGACCCACCCAATCTCGAGGGGGTACCGGGTGAGCATCCGGCTGCTGCTGGCGGACGACCATCGCATGCTGCGCGAAGGGCTCCGACGGTCCATGACCGATCAGGGCTTCGACGTCGTGGGTGAGGCCCGCGACGGCGACGAAGCGATCCGCCTCGCCGAGGAGCTCGTCCCCGAGGTGATCCTCATGGACGTCACGATGCCCGAGGTCGACGGCGTGGAGGCCACCCGTCAGATCCGGCTCCAGTTCCCCGAGATCAAGATCGTGATGCTCACCATGCACGCCGATCAGGAGGTGCTGGCCTCGGCGATCCGCGCCGGCGCGAGCGGCTACCTCGTCAAGGACTGCTCCACCGAGGAGATCGCCTCGGCGGTGCGGATGGCGGCCAGCGGCGAGACCGCGCTGTCGCCGCAGCTCGCCGCGTCGATGCTCAACGAGGTCCGCAAGCTCGACCAGCCCGCAACGGCCGACGAGGAACGGGTGATCACCCGCCGGGAGGAGGAGGTCCTCCAGCTCATCGCCAACGGGTGCTCCACCCCCGAGGTCGCCGAGCAGCTCTACATCTCGCAGAAGACGGTCAAGAACCACCTGGCGAGCATCTACCAGAAGCTCGACGCGCGGGACCGCACCCAGGCGGTCCTCCAGGCCGTTCGCATGGGCATCGTCCATCTGGACTGAACCACCCGAACGGGTTCAGCCGGCCAGGTGCGCGGTCTCGTTGAAGCTCTGCAGCACGGGTCCGCGCTCGACGGCGATCCGGGTGATCGATGCCGGCGCCACGAACATGCGCCAGGTCACCGTCTCATCGACCCCGAGCGACCAGGTGACCGCCGCCTTGATCGGTGACACGTGCGAGACCACCACGATGTCGTGGTGGAGCGCGTCGGCGACGAGGTCGTCGAGCGCCCCGCGCACCCGCGTGCTCAGCGCCTGGAGCGACTCGCCCCCCGGCGGACGGAACGACGGATCGCTGCGCCAGCTCGACCACGTGGCCGGTGGGATGTCTGCGAGCGGGACACCGTCGAGCTCGCCGTAGTCGAGCTCGACCCAGCGCTCGTCCACCTCCACCGTGCACCCCGAGCTCGCGGCGATGGCATCGGCCGTCTCCCGCGTTCGGGCGAGCGGGCTCGAGACGATCCGGTCGACCCCGTGGAGCGACACCGCGATCGCGGCCGCCTGGCGACGACCCCGCTCGTCGAGCGGCGGGTCCAGCCGACCGAGCAGCAGACCCTTGGCGTTGGCCTCCGTTCGACCGTGACGGACGATGATCAGCATCGACGACCTCCTCCTCGAGCACCCTGATGGGCGCCGATCAGCAGTGCGGGCGGCTTCGACGGGCGCCACCTCGGTGCGGTGCGGCCGCTCAGGACGGGCTCGCCAGGTCGCGGGGCAGGTGACCGGTGCGCAGGAAGGTCCGCCGGTTCTCGGGGTCCCGGAGACCGAAGGTGGTGAAGCACCACACGAGTGCTGCCGCCCCGACCAGTTCCATCACCAGGATGACGGCCGGAGCGTGCTCGAGCTCAGGCAGGCCGCCGCTCCCGAACGAGGCGCCGAAGAACGGCCACCAGAACACCTCGGTGCGGGCCCACACCCCGTCGAGCGCGAGGTGCATCATCATCCCGATCGGCAAGCCGATCCACCGGCGCCGAACCAGCCGTCGCTTCTGGGTCGCGAGCATGACCACGCCGAGGACGGCCACGCACGCCACCAAGGTGTGGAGGACCCGAGGCCCGCCGAGCACCACCTCACCCACCGGCAGGATCGAGCCCAGCATCACCAACCGGTAGTCGAGGGCCGGGCTGCGGAACACGAACCACACGAAGGCCACGCTGATGCCGAGGAACCAGAGCAGCATCAGCGCCGCCGGGCCGACGTCATCGAACCAGGATGCGGCCGCACTCGTCGCAGGTCGCCACGGCGTCGTCGGGCAGCGCGCGGAGTCGGTCGAGCGACACGGCCGAGAGGGTGAGGTGGCAGCCGCCGCAGTTGGTGCCGACCAACCTGGCGATCGGCGTGCCGGCGAAGTCGCCCCGCACTCGGTCGTAGGTCGCCAGGTGATCCGGCGGCACCGCCGCCGCGATCCCATCTCGTTCCGACCGGGCCCGGTCGAGCTCACCGCCGACGGCCGCTTCGGCGGTCGCCAGCGCGGTGACGGCCTCCTCGCGGGCCGCGTCCAGCGTCGTCCGCTCCTCGTCGAGGCGCGCCAGCTCCGCGTCGACGGGCTCGATGGCCTCCATGATCTCGATCTCGTGCTCCTCGAGCTCGTTCTGGCGGCGCTTGAGCGAGTCGTAGTCCTCCTGGAACGCCTGGAGCTCCTTGGGCGACGTGATGGTGCCGCCGTAGAGCTTGTCGTTCACGTCGGTGGCCTTCGCCTCGACGATCGCCACCTCATCGGCCAGGCGCTTCTCGTCACGGGCGAGCTCGTCACGCCGGGCTCGCGTGGTGGCGATGCGCCCGTCGATGTCGGCGACCGCCGCCCTCGCCGCCGCCAACGCCGGCCGCTCCGGCAGCGATGCCTGCCGATGCGTGATCTGATCGATGACGATGTCGTGGTCCTGGAGGCGCAGAAGCTCGTCGAAACCGCTCACAGGTCATCTCCTCCGGCCACGATCGGCCTGGCGAATCATCGGACGGGGGTGAGGCTACCGCCGTGCCCCGACCCCCCGAACGGCGCCCGACGATCGGAGCGGATCGACGCGCAGAGAGACAACCGGATCGGCGCGGTGATCGTCGATCCGGACATCGGTTCGAGGCCCACCCGCCCGACCACGTCGGCCGGCCACCCGACGTCGGCGCCGCACCGGTCGGAGCGACCGCCGTGGATCAGTTGTTGTACTCGCCGGAGCCCTGGCCGCCACCGGCCAGACGGTTGTCGCCGAGTCCCTGCACCGTCCGGCCACCACGCGTGCCGTCGCAGCGTGGGAAGCCCACGTCGGGGACCTGATCGTGGAACCACGTGTTGAGCTGGGCCCAGATGCGCGCCGGGTACACACCACCGAAGTTCTCCTGACCGCCGATGTACTCGGTGTTCTCGGTCTGATCGTCGGGGTTGCCCATCCACACCGCCGTCGTCAGGTAGGGCGTGAAGCCCACGAACCAGGTGTCGGTGCCGCCGTCGGTGGTGCCGGTCTTGCCCGCCGCCGCCTGGCTGCCGAGGCTGGCCCGGCGACCGGTGCCCGAGCGCACGTTCTCCTCGAGTACCTGGGTGGCCAGGCAGGCGGTCTGCTGGGAGAACGCCCGGGTGCCGTCGGGGGTGTGCTGGTAGATGACCTGGCCGTTGCGATCCTCGATCCGATCGATCAGGTAGTACGGCTCGTGCACTCCGCCGTTGGGGATCGTCGAGTACGCCGAGGCCATCTCGATGGGGGTGCTCTCCCTCGATCCGAGCGGGAGCGACGGGACGTCGATGAGGTCGCTCGTCATGCCCATCTTGCGGGCCAGGTCGATGACGTTGTTCAGACCGACCACGTACCCGAGGCGCACGAACGCACCGTTCGACGACGAGGTGGTGACCGACGTGAGCGAGCCGCCGTTGCCCGACTCCACGCGATAGGGGTTGGGGATGCCGTTCGGGTTCGGGAAGTCGCCGGCGCCGCCCACGTAGTCCGCAGGGACGTTGCCCTGTTCGAGCGCGGTGAGCAGGACGAACGTCTTGAACGACGAGCCGGTCTGACGCCCGGGCTGGTGGGTGGCGATGTTGAACTGGTAGAAGTCGAAACCGGGCCCGCCCACCATCGCCCGCACCGCACCCGAGGACGGCTCGATCGACACCGACACACCCTGCACGTTCTTGTCGTTCTTCGGGACGATGTCGCGGATCGCCCGCTCGGACTCGACCTGCAACCCGGGGTTCAGCGTGGTGAACACCTTCAGCCCGCCGCCGAACACGTTGTTGTACCGCGCGGTGTAGTCGCTCCCCACGTTGAAGCGGGGATCGTTGAGGAGCTGCTGCTTGACCTCCTCGGCGAAGTAGCCCTGCTGTTCGGGCAGCTGCAACGAGCCGCAGCTCGTCGCCGTGGCGTCGGCCACCGAGCACCGGTCGACCGGCAACGGCTCGCTGCCCAACGATCGGGCTTGATCGGCGGTGATCTTGTCGAGGTGGACCAGCCGATCGAGCGCGATCTGGCGCTGCTTGGTGGCCGCCTGCGGGTGCAGGGTCGGATCGTACGCGGCCGGGTTGGAGATGACGGCGGCGAGCATGGCGCCCTCGGCCCAACCGAGGTCGCCGACGTCCTTGCCCCAGTAGGTCTCGGCCGCGGCCTGCACGCCGTACGCTCCGGCACCGAAGTACACGGTGTTGAGGTACTTCTCGAGGATGTTGTCCTTCGCGGCGCGCACCGGATCGTCGGCGCCGAACTCGGTGGCGAACTCGGTGAGCTGCTGCTCGAGCCGGATGGCGATCGCCGCCTCCTTCGACTTGCGGCCGAAGGTCTGCTCGTCGTCGAGCAGGGCGTTCTTCACCAGCTGCTGAGTGATGGTGGAGCCACCCTGCTCCACCCCACCGGCCGAGACGTTCTCGAGGAGCGCCCGGAAGTTGGCCTTGAGGTTCACGCCGCCGTGGTTGTAGAAGTCGGCGTCCTCGACCGCGAGCACCGACTGCTGCACCGTCTCGGGGACCGCCGCCAACTTGACCGGTTGGCGGTTCTCCTCGCCGTGGAGCGTCGCCAACAGCGCACCGTCGCCGGCGTAGATGTACGAACGCTCGGCGTAGTCGTCGAGCTGGGCGAGGTCGATCTCCTCGGGCTCAGCACGGTTGGCGCTCACCAGGTCGCTGGCGAAGGGGCTGATGATCACGAACGAACCCGCGACGAGCGCCGCAGTGACCACGATGACCAGGGCGAGGCGGAGAAGTGAGGAAAGGGCGTGCACAGCGCCCCGACGATACCCGTCGTCGGGCCGACCCCCGGGTCACCCCGTCCGACCGCGCCCGGCCACCGCGCCCGGCACGAACCGACCGGGCGTCGGGCACGAGCCGACCTGCGCTCAGGTAGGTTGCCGACGCGCCCGGTGCCCGACGCGTCCGACGTGGGGATCGACGCCATGCTCCGGCGGCGCACCCGATCCGACGACAGACTGCGAGCACGACCCCATGGCCCACCCCCGGACCTTTCGAGTCGGCGTCCAGTTGCACAACGCCGCCACGTCCGCCGAATGGACCGAGCTGGCCCGCAAGTCCGAGGACCTCGGGTACTCCACGCTCTTCATGCCCGATCACTTCGGCGACCAGCTGGCGCCGATGCCGGCGCTGACCGCCGCGGCGATGGCCACGACCCACCTGCGCATCGGCGCGCTCGTGTTCGACAACGACTACAAGCATCCGGTGGTGATGGCCAAGGAGGTGGCGACGCTCGACCTCCTCTCGGGGGGCCGGGTGGAGTTCGGACTCGGGGCCGGGTGGATGAACACCGACTACGAGCAATCGGGCATCCCCCACGATCGCGCCGGTGTCCGGATCGATCGCATGGAGGAGGCCATCGAGGTCTTCAAGGGCCTGTTCGGCGACGGACCGTGCTCCTTCGAGGGTGACCACTACTCGATCTCGGGGCTCGACGGTCTGCCCAAGCCGGTGCAGCGGCCGCACCCTCCGCTGCTCATCGGCGGGGGCGGCAAGCGGGTCCTGTCCATCGCCGCGCGCGAGGCCGACATCGTCGGCATCAACCCGGCCATCGTGTCGGGCAACGTCGACGCCGAGTCGGCCGCCGATGCCACGGCCAAGGCCACCGACCGCAAGTCGCAGTGGATCAAGGACGCGGCGGGCGATCGCTACGCCGACCTCGAGATCAACTGCCTGAACTTCGCGTGCATCATCACCGACGACAAGGCCGGGACGAACGAGATGATGGCCGGCCTCTTCGGCGTGACCCCGGAACAGGTCGACGAGGTGCCCCACGTCATGGTCGGTTCGGTGGCGTCGATCTGCGACGACCTCCAGGCGCGGCGCGAGCGGTGGGACATGTCCTACGTGGTCGTCCAGGCCGACGCCCTCGACGCGGCGGCGCCGATCGTGGCGGCGCTGGCCGGCACGTGACCGCCGTCGGGTTCGCCGGTGCGGGGATGATCGCGTCGGTGCACGCACTCGCCGCCCATGTCGCACCGGGGCTCGAGGTCACCGCCGTCGCTTCGCGCACGACGTCGAGCGCCGATGCCCTCGCTCACCAGAGCGGCGCCCGAACCGTTCGCCTCGACCAGTTGGGTGCAGCGGCCGACCTGGTGGTGGTCTGCACACCACCGTCCAACCACGTGTTCACCGCCATCGAGATGCTCCAGGCGGGTGCGGCGGTGATCGTCGAGAAGCCGCTCGCCACCACCCTTGCCGACGCCGACCGTCTCGTCGATGCGGCGTCCGCCTCGGGCGGCCGGGTGGGGTACGCGGAGAACCTGGCCTTCGCTCCGGTGTTCGAGGCCGCCATGCGCCATCGGAGATCGATGGGCCCGGTGCACCACCTCGACACGCACGTCCTGCAGGAGCGACCCACCTGGGGCGGCTTCCTGCAACCGGACTGGGGCGGAGGGGTGCTCTTCGACCTCGGCGCCCATCCGATCGCGCTCGCCCTGCTGCTCGCCGCGCCGGCACGCCCCACCGGGGTGTCGTGTCGCCTCCACCGCTCCGACGACATCGAAGTCGACGATCTCGCCGAGGTGACGCTCTCGTTCGACACCGGCCTGCATGCGACCATCACCGCCAGCTGGCGATCGCCCGCTGCGGTCTGGGACCTCCAGACCGCCAGCGCGGACGGCACCCTGCGCATCGAGCTCCTGCCCGATCTCCTGCTCGAGGTCGACGGCGAACCCGTGGCGTTGGCCCCCACCGATCCCGACCTACCTGCCCCGCAGATCAGCCAGTTCGGTTACCTCGATCAGCTGAGTTCGTTCGCGTCGGACTTCGGCGCGGGCCGGGAACCGGCGATGAGCGCCGCGTTCGGGCGCGACGTCCTCGATGTCATCTGCGGCGCCTACGCCAGCGCACGAGCAGAGGGCCACCTCGAACCGCTCCCGTTCGCCGGACCCCGCGACCGCACGCCCCTCGAGCTCTGGCGGGGCTGAGTCGCGCCATCCGCCACTCGCTCGACGCCACTTCGTAGCCTGGCGACGAACGGGTCTGGGCGGACCGACGAAAGAAGCGACGATGAGAACACTGCTCGAGGTACCGGTCGAGTTCGGCGAGACGCGTCTCGCTCCCACCACCGAGCTCGCCGGGCTGGCGGGGCTGGCCTCGCTCCACGACCACAGCCTCCGTCTCGCCGCACTCGTGCGCATCGCCGCCGCAGTCGCCGACGAGGACCGCGTCCGCGCCGCCGTGAGCGATCAGCGCGCCGCCGCCCGCTCAGGTCTCGTCGTGCTGCCCCGTCGCGGGCACTGATCCGGCCGTCGCACCATCCCCCAGTCGGCGTTCGACCCCTCGTAGAGTCGCCGGCACTCCATACGGCTTTCGGGCGGAACCAGAAGGCAGGACGGCATGCCAGATCAGAACCAGCACATCGACCTGGTGACCTTGGCCGAGGTCGAACGGTTGCTCGCGACCACCGAGTTCGCCACGATCGAGGACCTCGCAGGACGCGGCGGGCTCCGACCCATGGCTGCTGCGCTCGCCGACCACGAGCCCCGTCGTTCGCGTCCCGCGGGCGACAGCACCGGCCTCGCCCCGCTTCCGCGGCGACGCTGAGCCAACCGGTCGAGGAGCAGCAGTGATCACACCAACCGACGATCACGAGACCACCCGCTCCGGGTCGGTCATCGATCTGCGTGAAGGACCCACCACGAGGATCCGGGTCGAACGCGGGCACAACCCGTTCGAGTCGATGCCGCCCGCCGAACGGATGCGGCTCATCGTGCGCGTCCTGTGCGAGCTGGTGGCCTACGACGAGCTCGAGCCCGACGCCACCGACGACCACCGCACGCAGCACGACACCGCCGCCGAGGTGGTCGAACCGACACCCCAGGCCAGCCACAGCACCGGTTGACCGCTGCGTTCGCCGCACCACGATCGGTCCGGCGAGCGGCTCAGGAGCCGACCGACCGTTCGGGCGCCGTGTCCGGGTCGGTCAGCGCTTGGTGCTGGCTCGAGCGAGCCGGCGACCCGGGAGCTTCTTGTCGCCCTCGGTCTCGTCGCCATCGCCGTCGCCATCGTCGGCCACCGGGACGGGCCAGACCGCACGGGCCAACGGCCAGTGCCGGGTCTCGGCCTCCGAGCGCGGTTCGCTCGGCTTGAGCCGGTTGTCCTCCTGCATGGCGACCAGGAGGCACAGGACGCGGATGATGACCTTCTTGCGGGCGTTCTTGTCGAGCCGATCGAAGTCGGTGAGCTGACCTGGCCGGCGCGGCACCGAGTCGTTGAAGAGCGTGAGCTCCTCGAGCCGCTCCGACGGATCGACGTGGTCGTCGTCGGCCCGCACGACCAGGTCCGCCAGCACCTCGTCGATGTCGCGGTCCTCGAGGTTCGCCTGCTCCACCAACTCGGCTGCGACCTCGGCGATGCCGACCTGCTTGTCCTTGGCGCGTGAGATCAGCGCCTTGAGGACGTGGTCGACCGGATCGAGCTCGGGCTCGGGTTGCAGACGGGCCACGGGGAGCGCGGGCTCGTCGGTGAGCACGATCGGATCCTCGAGCACGGGGCTCATCGCGGCTGCACCGGTGAGCGCGGCCGGTGCGTCGACGGCACCGTCGACGTCGGTGTCGTCGTCGTGAGGAGCGGCGGCGTCGTCCTCGCGTGCGACCTCGAGGGCGTCGTCGTCGGCCGGAACGGTGTCGGTATCGGCCTCGGTGGTCGCGTCGGCCTCGGGGGCAGCGGACGGAGCGATCTCGGTCGCGGGGTCGTCCGGGGTGTCCGTCGCAGGCGCGGTGTCGAGCTCGGTGGCGGTGGTCGAGTCGGCCGCGAGCTCCGAGCCGGGCTCGGGCTGGGTTCGGTCGGCGTCGATCGGATCCGCCGCGACTTCGGGGTGCGCCGTGGACGCAGACGGCTCGGGCGACCCGACCAACTCGCTGGGCTCGACCACCGGGGCGACCGGCGTGATGTCGATCGATGCGACCCGAGCGCCAGGTGCGTCGAAGCGCGAGAGCACCGCGCGGTCGTCGTCGTCGTGCGGGGCCGTGTCGGGCGTGGGCGACGCCGTCGGCGTTCCCGTCGAGGGCGAGATCCGACCACGAACCATAGGTTCGGGCCGATCGCTCTCGGGGGTGGGGGCGGGCGCGTCGACCGGAGCATCGTGCACCGGGGCCGCGACCGGCTCGGCCATCGGTTCGGTGGGGACGACCACGCCGTCGAACACGAGGGACGCGAGGTCGACCTCGTGCACCGGGACGCGTCCGAAGCTGAGCTCGTCCGGCTGCTCGTCGACCGGTGCTGGCTCGCTCCGCCCGACCGGTGCCGAGCTCGGCGTCGGATCCGGCGTCGAGGTCGGGACGATCCCGGGCGAGCGCGCGATGACGCGCCCGGTGGACGACGGCGCGTCGGTGCGGGCGGCGTTCGAGGGTTCGGCGCTCAGGAAGTCATCGGACGACGACGCGCCCTTGGACCGGACCACGACGACGACGATGCCGATGATGACCAGCACCACGACGATGGGAATCACGATCATCGATGCACCCAGATCTCCCGGCGAAGATCTCGCCCTACGGCCCTTTCTTGGTCTGCCCGCTCGCTGGGGCGCATCTCTGACCGATGCAACGACCCAACTCCGCTCCGTGTTTTATCGGAGTTCACGTGCTCCTGCTAGTGCCGTGCCGACCGATCTCGGCGATCGGGCTCCAGCGGCCATCCGAGCGGGCCCCGCGGGAAGCCTCCGCCTCCGGCGCGTGACCTGATCGAGCGGTCAATTGGCCGCGGAACGTAGTTGGTCCTTGAGGTCGTCCCACCGCTCCTGGCTGCCGCCCTTCGCCGTGAACAGCAGGACCACCTTCCACTCGGGCGCCTCGTAGTCCACCGCGGCCGCGTCGACCGGCACCTCGATGCCATCGAGACCGACCTGCAGGGTCGGATGACCTGCCGGGTCGTCGCCGGCCCGCAGGATCATCCGCACCTGGTGCTCGCTCCCGTCGGGTCCGGCGATCATGTTGAACGTCCACCGCTCCATGCGCTGCTCCTGCTCTGTCGGCCGATCCCCGGCCTCGGTTCGGTCCTCGTCGCGGCGCCGACCGCGATCGCGACGTCGTGTGGTCGACGCGCTCGGTCACGATCGATCGGGTGGATCCTGGGGGTCCGGCGCACCGGCCCGCGGGTGGTCGAGCGGGAACTCGATGCTGGCGGCCGTCACCCGCATCAGCTCCGCCAACCCGTTCACCAGCAGTTGCGGTTCACCGCCGTCGCCCGCGAACTCGCGCAGGATCGGCCGAACCTCGGCACTCACGAACTCGCCGAACACGCGCACGAAGCTCGCGGCGATGCGTCTGCCCTCTTCGGAGTCGTTCAGCACGGCCCGCTCGATGAGGGCGTTCTCCGGCCCGTCGTCTCGTTCCCCGACCATGACCGTTCCCGTCGGCCGGCAGGGTCGGCCGCTGAAGCGATCCGACGCCGCAATCGCGTCGGATCGCCAAGTTGGGCCGTCCAACCCATGTCCGCTGGGCCACATGGCCCAGGTCGGACCCGGATCGCACGGGTTGCGGATCCCCGTCAGGTGGGCGGAGCGCACCGGGGGTGCTAGACCAGCGGTTCGGGAATCGGGTTCGGTCGCGTCGAAGACCAGGAGCGGGCATGGACGCTGTCATCATCTACGAGAGCCTCACCGGCACGACCCAACGGGCCGCGCGCCTGATCGGCGACGGGTTCTTCGACCATCGGATCGGCACGCAGCTCTTCCCCCTCGCCACCATCGACCCCGCGGCCATCGCTGCGGCGGATGCGGTGATCGTCGGGACGTGGACCGACGGATTCCTCATCCTCGGCCAGAAGCCGGCGAAGAAGAAGAAGCTCGAGCAGCTCCCGGACCTCGACGGCAAGCCGTGCTTCGTGTTCTGCACCTATGCCATCCATCCGGGCAGGACGCTCGAGAAGCTCTCCCGCATCGTCACCGCCCGGGGTGGCAACGTGCTCGGTGGGCTCACCATCCGACGTGACCACGTCGAGGACGACGTCGCCAACTTCGTCGCGGGCGCCGCGCCAGCGGTCGCCGCCCTCCCGCCGAGGCCTCGTCCGCCAGCGACCTCCGACGACGCGACGTCGTCCGTCACCGTCGACGGCGACCCCGCGGTCGACGCCGTGACGAACGACGCCAGCTGAACCGCACCGGGCGTTCGCGCCGGCGAGGCGCCCGTTCGGCCCTGGAAGGTCGGCATCCGCTGCGTCGCCGGACCTCTCGACGCGCAGGACCGACCGTCGCGCGGTGACCGTCGTGGCGGGACCGATCCCCTAGTACGCCGGTGCCGCCCGGTTGCGGCGCGCACGATCGCCCGAACCGTACGCACCGATGTCGGCGAGGAAGCCGAGGATCACGATGAACCACCCGATGCCCTCGACGCCCTTGATCGGGGCGTAGCAGACGGCGTACGCGAGGGTCGTCCACGGGAGCAGGAAGAACCCCAGGGCACCGACGAGGAAGCTCGGCATCGCCGCGCTCATCCGCTCCGTGTCGAAGAGCCACAACAAGAAGATGGCGAGGCGGGCCGAGATGAACGATGCGAACACGATCAGGCACATGGGGGAAGTCTGCACCTCAGCGCGGGTCGCGTCGACCATCCTCCGCGCATCGCCACCGATCAACGCGCCAGGCGCACCGGCACATGCTTGAAGCTGTTGTTCAGGTTCGATCGCAGACGGACCGGCTCACCGGTGAGCTCGATGGTGGAGAAGGCCGAGAGGAGCTCCTCGAAGAACACCCTGCCCTCGAGCCGGGCGAGGTGGACACCGAGGCAGAAGTGCTCGCCGATCCCGAAGGACAGATGCGGGTTGGGCGATCGTCGGATGTCGAAGGTCTGGGCATCGGCGAAGACGCCGTCGTCGCGGTTCGCCGAGGTGTAGTACATCGCCACCTTCGAGCCGGCAGGGATGTCGACGTCGTGCAGCACCGTGTCCGCCGTCGCGGTCCGCCGGAAGTAGTGCAGCGGGTTGGACCAACGCAGGATCTCCTCGACCGCGCCGGGGATGAGCGACGGATCGGTTCGGAGGGACGCGAGCTGGTCGGGGTGGCTGAGCAGCGCCAGCAGGCCCGACGACAGCATGGTCTTGGTGGTGTCGTTCCCCGCGGTGACGAGCTGGACGAAGAAGCTGCCGAAGTCGACGTCGGTCATCGGCGCACCGCCGAAGTCGCCGTCGAGGATCAGCGTCGTCAGATCCTCCTTCGGTGGCTCGGTCCGGCGCGTGGCGGCGAACTCGATGGCGTACATGGCCATGTCGATCGAGGCGCTGAAGTCCTCGCCGCCCCCGGGACCGTCGGGGTCCTGGCCTGCGGTCTGGCGCTCGGCGAGCTCGTGGAGCAGCGCCCAGTCCTGCTCGGGGAGACCCATGAGCTTGCCCATGACCTGCGACGGCAACCCGGAGGTGACGTCGTGGACGAACTCGACGTCGCCGAGGTCGGCGGCGCGCACCATCAGCTCGCGGCAGATCACGCGGATCTCGCCCTCGAGCTGGTTGATCACGTTGCGCTTGAACGTCTCGGCGAGCGGGCGGCGATACGTGCCGTGCTCGGGGGGATCCATCGCCAGCAGCATGTGGCGCATCATCTCGAGGCTCTCCGGCGTGAGCGTCTCGACGACGACACCGCCTGCACGGGCGGAGTACAGGTTGGGCTCGCGGGCCACGGTGACCACATCGGCGTGTGCGAGGACGGCGAAGAAGCCCGCGTCGCCATCCATCTCCTGCCAGGCGACCGGTGTGGTGCGGCGGAGCTCGCTGATCCACTCGTGGGGCACCCCGTGATCGAAGGTGGCGGGATCGCCGAGGCTGGTGGTCACCGTCATCGGACCAGGACGTCGGGACGCCCGAGGCCCTCGGCTTCGGCCAGCAGCAGGTAGGCCTCGAGCGTCCCCGGACCGTCGAACACGCTCTCGATGGCGCCCTCGGCATCGAGGTTCAGGTTCGAGCCGTACATCTGGAACCAGACGTGGGTGTCGTCCTCGACGCACTGCAACGTGTGCACCGACCCGGCGGGCTCGTAGAGGAACGAGCCCGCCCGGTTCACGTAGTCGTACTCCTTGTACCGCCACGCCCCTCGCGAGGTGTAGGCGTACACCGGACCGGTGTGCTTGTGCGTCGGTACCTCGTACCCCGCCTGGAAGATGTTCTCCACGATCCAGAGGCCGAGGCCGGCGTCGACCTGGATGACCTTCAACTTGTTGCC
>JBBSTY010000073.1:0-20183 GCA_038235385.1 Acidimicrobiales bacterium
AGTGGGATGCGGCGTTGAGGGCCTTGCCGTGCTCGTAGGCGGCGGCGACCATGGCATCGAACGCGGCCGCGCGTTCGTCGGGGTCGGCGATGGCGTCGAGCTCGCGCGTGAAGCCGAGCTTCACCGCCCCCTCGAGACCCATGCCGCCGATCTCACCGGTGGGCCACGCGATGCAGAAGATGGGCGTCTTGAACGATCCCCCGGCCATGGCCTGGGCGCCGAGGCCGTAGCCCTTGCGGATGATGACGGTGACGAGTGGGACGGTGAGGTTGGCACCGGTGACGAACAGCCGGCTGACGTGGCGGTTCAGGGCGGTCGCCTCGGCCTCGGGGCCGACCATGATGCCGGGTGTGTCGCACAGCATGAGGACGGGGAGGTCGTGGGCGTCGCACAGTTGCAGGAACCGGGCGGCCTTGTCGGCGCCGTCGGCGTCGATGGCGCCACCGAGGTGGGCCGGGTTGTTGGCGACGACACCGATCGGGCGCCCCTCGACGCGGATCAGCGCCGTGACCATGCCGAGGCCGAACCCTCGGCGCAGCTCGAGCACGGAACCCACGTCGGCGACCGTATCGATGACCGTGCGGATGTCGTAGGCCCGCAGTCGGTTCTCGGGCACCAGCGTGCGGGCGAGGCGCTGATCGACGCACGACCACCCGTCGCCGCCCTCGTCGCCCACGCCGCGCTCACCGGGGTCATCGGCCTCAGCCGATCGGGTGGCGCCCGTTGCCGGGGCGCCGGTCGTGGTCGGTCCCGCGGTGGTGGCGAAGTAGGAGAGGTACTGCTTGGCCACGACGACCGCCTCGGCCTCGTCGGCGACGAGGATGTCGATCACGCCGTTGGCGACCTGCGTCTCGACCGGGCCGATCTCGTCGGGCGTCACCACGCCGAGACCGCCGCCCTCGATCATGGCCGGGCCGCCCATCCCGATGTTGGTGCCCTCGGTGGCGATGACGACGTCGCAGCAGCCGAGGATCACCGCGTTGCCGGCGAAGCACCGCCCCGACGCGATGCCGACCAGCGGCACCAGCCCGCTGAGCTTGGCGAACAGGTGGAACGCCATGGTGTCGAGACCCGACACGCCGCTGCCGTCGGTGTCGCCCGGCCGACCGCCGCCGCCCTCGGTGAAGAACACCAGGGGCAGGGCGAGTTGCTCGGTGAGCTCGAACAACCGGTCCTTCTTGCGGTGGTTCTGGAGGCCCTGCGTGCCGGCCAGCACGGTGTAGTCGTACGACATCACCACGGTGGGCCGACCGTCGACCCTGCCGATGCCGCCGATCATGCCGTCGGCCGGTGTGCGCTCGATCAACTCGTCGACCGGGCGCCGCCGCCGTTGCGCGGCGATGGCGAGCGCGCCGTACTCGATCAGCGTGCCGTCGTCGACGAGGTCGCCGACGTTCTCGCGGGCGGTGCGCTGGCCGGTGCGGCGGCGGCGTTCGACGGCGTCGGGCCGGTTCTGGTCCAGCCCGAACGCGTGGCGCTCGATCACCGCGGCGAGATCGGCGCGGACGTGGTCGAGGTCGATGATCTGCTCGGCGGTGACCTCGGCGGCACCGACCGAGCCCGGCGCGATCACCACGAGCGGGTCGCCCACCATCACCGTCGCTCCGACCTCGGTGGCGATCGACGACACCACCCCGCTCTGCGCGGCCCCGACGGTGTGCTCCATCTTCATCGACTCGATGATGGCGACGGTGGCACCGGCGACCACGGACGAGCCCACGACGGCCTCGACCGACACGACCGTCCCCTGGAGCGGTGCGGTCACGACGAACGGTGCGGCGTCGGCGTCTTCAGCGGTCATGGTCACGTTCTATCGGACGCTGCCGACCGTCGTCGCCGTGTCGGCCAGGGCGGACAGCGGTGCGACGGGGAGCATCCGCACACGCCGTGGGTGCGGACGAGTTGGCGGAGCAGTCGGCGAGTGCCCGTTCGATGTGCGTGGGGTGCGGAGCGTCCACCCGGCCGGCGGCCATCCGATAGAACGTGTGGCGAAGGGGGCGACGGCATGGAGCTGACCACGGTTGCGGACGATCAGGCGGTGGTGCACGACGGCATGGACGTGCGCACCTACGACGACCTCGAACCCGACACCGCCTACGAGCTCGACGGCTTCGCCTTCCGGACGTTGGCCCGTCCCGGGGGCGAGCTGCTGTGCCGGTTCGCCACCGTCAACGACGTGCACTTCGGCGAGATCGAGTGCGGGATCATCGAAGGCTCCGACATCGGCCCCACCTTCCGCACCGAGCCGGGCGACGATCCCTACCCCGAGGTCATGAACCGGGGTGCGATCGCCGAGATGCAGGCGCACGACTTCGCCGCCGTGCTGGTGAAGGGCGATCTCACCTCCAACGGCACCGTCGAGGAGTACGACCGGTTCCGGTCGTTCTACGAGCCCGCGTTCGGTGATCGGCTCCACGTCGTGCGCGGCAACCACGAGTCCTACAACCACGCCACCTACGCGTCCGATGTCCCGGTCACCGTCGAGCTCCCGGGCGTGACCCTCGTGATCATCGACACCTCGATCGACGGGTCGGCCACGGGGCAGATCGATGCGGCCACCCGTGCGTACGTCGGCGAGGTGGCGTCCGCCACCGCCGCCGACGATCCCGAGCGATCGGTGCTGGTGTTCGGGCACCACCACGTCTGGAACCCGGAGTCCAACGAGCGGCCCGATCACTACTTCGGGGTGCACCCCGACGATTCGGAGGCCTTCGTCGGGCTGGTGGGCGAGCACCCCAACATCCGGGGGTACTTCGCCGGTCACACGCACCGCAACCGCGTGCGGCGGTTCTCGGTCAGCCGCGACGTGCCGTGGGTCGAGGTGGCGTCGGTCAAGGAGTTCCCCGGCGTGTGGGCCGAGTACCGGGTGTTCGAAGGGGGGATCCTCCAGATCATGCGCCGCATCTCCGCGCCGGCATGTCTGGACTGGTCCGAGAAGACCCGCCAGATGTACGCCGGCCTGTACTTCGACTACTCGTTCGGCCTCCTCGACGACCGCTGCTTCGAGATCGCCGGCCCTCCGGCGTGAGCCCCGACCCGGATGACGTCGACCCGACCGACCGCCGGGACCGCGCCGACCGATCTCACCGGGTCGACGAGGACGACCGGTCGGACCCGGCCGACCAGGCGTCGCCCGGCCCACTGGCCGATCTGCGGGTGATCGATCTCGCCACCGTCCTGGCCGGGCCCGGCTGCGCCCGCTACCTCGGCGACTTCGGCGCCGATGTCATCAAGGTCGAGCGTCCCGGCACCGGCGACACGCTCCGGTCGCTCGGGTGGCGCGACCCGCGCGACGACGTCACCTTCTTCTGGAAGCTGGCCGGTCGCAACAAGCGCTGCATCGAGCTCGACCTGAAGGATCCCGACCAGCTCGACATCCTCCGTCGTCTCGTCGACACCGCCGACGTCCTCGTGGAGAACCTGCGGCCGGGGAAGCTCGAGGCGCTCGGTCTCGTGCCCGACGAGCTCATCGCCCGCAACCCGCGCCTCGTCATCACCCGGGTCACCGGCTTCGGTCAGGACGGCCCGTACGCGTCACGACCGGGCTTCGCCACCCTGGCCGAGGCCATGTCGGGCTTCGCGTCGCTCAACGGCGAGCCCGACGGCGCCCCCCTCCTCCCTCCCATCGCGCTCACCGACGAGGTCGCCGCGCTGGTCGCCGCCTTCGCCACGATGGTGGCGCTGCATTCGGGCGTCGGCCAGGTCGTGGACGTCAACCTGCTCGAGTCGCTCTTCCAGCTCATGGGGCCGTTGGTCTCGCTGTTCGGGGTGACGGCGCTGGAGCAGCCTCGCCTCGGTTCGGGCATCGCCTACACCGTGCCGCGGGGCACCTACCGCACCGCCGACGGCAAGTGGGTGGCCATCAGCACCTCGGCCGAGTCGGTCGCCCGCCGGGTGATGGTGCTCATCGGCCTCGGTGAGGACCCCCGGTTCGGGGACTTCGCCGGCCGGGTCGACCACCGCGACGAGATCGATGCCGTGATGTCGGCCTGGGTGGCCGAACGTGAGCTCGGCAATGTCCTGCGGATCTTCGAGGAGGCCGAGGCGGCGGCGGCTCCCGTGTACTCCATGGCCGACATCGCCTCCGACCCGCACTACGCGGCGCGGCGTGCCGTCGTCGAGGTCGACGGCACGCCCATGCAGACCGTGATCGCCGCACTCTCGGCCACCCCCGGCCGGGTCCGTTGGGCTGGTCGCGCCCTCGGTGCCGACACGGCCGAGGTCGTGGCCGAGCTCGACGCGATCCGTCGGCCCCCGACCGGTCGGGACTGACCCTCGCGACGGTCACCGGGTGGTTCCGGTGGCGCAGGATCGACCGTTGGGGCTCAGTCGGTCGACGCCACCTCGATGCGGTCCTGGCGCCACTCGCGTGCCATGTCGAGGGCGAGATCGGCCCGGTCGAGGATCTCGTCGGTGGTGAAGCCGTGCGCCGGGTAGCACGCCACGCCCGCCCACATGGTGAGGTCGGGATCGGCGACCGCCATGTGGCGTCGGATCCGCTCGACCGTCCAGATGGCGCCGTTCTCGGACGTGTCCTCCAGCACCAACGCGTACCCACCGTCCATCAGCCGACACGCCGTGTCCGACTCACGGATCGTGGCGGCGATGCCTGCGGCGACGCAGCTCGGATCGGCTGGGCGGGGCAGCTCCTTGCCCAGCCCTTGGATCACCTCGATGAGCACGATGGCGACCGGTTTGAGGTTCCGCCGGGCCGAGGCGATGCGTGCGTCGAGGGCGACGGTGAAGTAGCCCTCGCTGTAGAGACCCGTGGAGGCATCGGTGAGCGCATCGGCCTGCGTGGATCGGCGCACGGCGGTGAGCTCGATGCGTGACGCCAGCTTGGTCTCGATGTCCTCCCGCGCCTTCGATTCGTTCTCGACCGAGGTCTCGAGCTCGACGACCCGTCCGTTGAGCTCGGCGATCTCGCGGCGAGCCCGGAGCAGGTGGCCCACCAGGCGGTGCACGGCGACCCCGCCGACGAGCGCGAGCGCGCCGGCGAGCACGGCGAGAGCCACCTGGTCCCACACGACCGCCGCGGCACCGATCGTCAGGCCACCGAGCCCGATGCTGAGTCCGATGACAGCGCGCCGATCCACTCTGAACCATCGGCCGGTGCCGACCGGATTCAAGCGCGCTGCGTGGTCAGGGTCCCGTCCCCTGATCGGCCGGTGACGCCTCGGCGCCGACGGCGGCGAAGGGGTCGACCGGCCGGGATGTCGCGTCGTGGAGCAGACGGAGGTAGTGGCGCCGGTCGACGTCGATGGCACCGAGCGAGGTGAGGTGCTCGGTGGTCCACTGGACGTCGAGCAGCGTCGCCCCGCCGGAGCGCAGGATCGCCACCAGGCCGGTGAGGGCGACCTTGGAGGCGTCGGTCTCGTGGTGGAACATCGACTCCCCGGCGAACAGGCCACCGATCGACACGCCGTAGAGGCCGCCCACGAGCCGTCCGTCGGGGGTCCACGTCTCGACGCTGTGCGCCCATCCCAGCTGGTGGAGCCGTTGGTAGGCGCGGGTGATCTCGGGGGTGATCCACGCGCCGTCCCGGCGTGGATCGCTGCACGCGTCGACGACGCTCGTGAACGCGGTGTCGACCCGGATCTCGAAGCGCTGGGCCGACCGACGCATCGATCGGCTCACGCGCAGCCCGTCGAGCGGCAGGATCCCCCGAGGATCGGGGGACCACCACGCGGTGACCCCGCCCCGGTCGACGGGCATCGGGAACAACCCCGATCGATAGGCGCGCAACAAGGTGCCGGGCTCGAGGTCGGCACCCATCCCCACCACGCCGTGGTGATCGGCCGCCTCGGCCGGAGGGAACGCCCACGGCGTCGACGGCGGCTCGATCGGCATGGGGTCGTTCTAGCGCGGTGGCAGGCGATGCGTCGGCGGACGGTGCCCGTCACGAGCCGTGGGCCCGCTCCGGTCCGTCCCGTTCGATCAGTACGAGTAGAAGCCGGCTCCGGACTTGCGGCCGAGCTGACCCGCCGCGACCATGCGTCGCAGTGCCGGTACCGCGGCGTAGTTCGGATCGCGGAACTCGGTGTAGAGCGCGTCGAGGATGGCGAGCGACGTGTCGAGCCCGACCAGGTCGAGCAGCGCCAACGGCCCCATGGGGAAGTTGCAGCCCCCCTTCATGGCGGTGTCGATGGCGTCGGCCGACGCGGTGCCGTTCTCGAGCATCCGCACGGCGTTGTTGAGGTACGGGAAGAGCAGGGCGTTCACGATGAACCCGGCGCGGTCCTTGACCTCGACGGGGGACTTGCCGCACGTGGTCGCGAACTCGGTGACGGTGGCGATGGTCTCGTCCGACGACGTGAGCGCCCGGATGATCTCGACGAGGGCCATGGCCGGCGCCGGGTTGAAGAAGTGCACGCCGCACACCAGCTCGGGGCGCGAGGTCTGCATGGCCAGCTCGACCACGGGGAGGGTCGAGGTGTTGGTGGCGAGGATGGCGCCGTCCTTGCAGACGTTGTCGAGCTGCTGGAACAGCTCCTTCTTGGCGTCGAGGTCCTCGATGATCGACTCCACGACGAGGTCGCAGTCGGCGAGGTCGTGCAGCTTCGAGGTGGCGCTGACACGACCGAGGGCGGCGTCGGCGTCGGCCTGCTCGATCTTGTTGCGGCTCACCTGCTTGGCGAGGGACTTCTCCAACGAGGCGACCATGGCGTCGGCCGACTCCTGCTGACGGGACCGCAGGACCACGGTGTGACCCGCTTTGGCCGCCACCTCGGCGATGCCCGATCCCATGATCCCCGAACCCACGATGCCCACGCTCTTGATCGTCATGGCGGGCATCGTACCGATGGGCCCGTCGCGACCGCCAGAAGCGCCTGCCCCGCGGTGTCGAGCTTCGGACCAGCACGCCGGCCAGCCCTACCGCCAGACCGCGGCGAGTAGCCTGAGCCCTATGCCAGGCCCCGAGGCGGACGTCGAGCGATGGGTGGCGCCGGTCTCGATGTTCCCCGCGTCCGTGCGCGCCGAGGTCAGCCGACGCCGCGAGCAGGTGTTGGTGCGGGCCGTCGGCACCGTGCTCGACCTCGACGACCCGGCGGTGATCCGGCGCTTCGTACCGATCGAGCGCACCGCCCTGCGCATCGACGACCGACCACGGCTCCCGACCACCGACCGCTTCGACACCGTCGTGGCGACGGGTGTGCTGTCGGCGTTCGCGGATCTCGGCGCCATCGTTGCCGCGCTCGCCGACCTGGTGGCCGATGACGGTGCGCTGCTCTTCGTCGAACCGATCGGCCGACCGGGGTGGGCGGCCACCATGGGTCAGACCGTGGCCGGACTTCAGCACCGTCGAGCGCCGTGGCGGTCGCTGCACCTCGATCGCGACGTCCCCGCTGCGGTGCGCGCCACCGGCCTGGTGATCTGCGATCTCGATCGTGGTGAGCTCCCGGCCGAGCCTCGCCCCCTGCGTCACTGGGTGACCGGTCGAGCGGTGCGCATCACCTGACGGGTCAGTGTCACGGTGCGGGGCACGACCGGCCATGATGGTCGCCACGCCCCGGCACCGGCCGGGGTCGAGAGGAACGGGTGATGAGCGGCTGGTTGGCGTTGGTCGGCGGCGGCGAGTGGAGCGACGGGTGCACGTTCGACCGCGTCCTGCTGGAGGCGGCCGGCACCGATGAGGTCGTCGTGCTCCCGACCGGGTCGGCGTACGAGAACCCGCGCAAGCTCGTCGATCGAGCGGCGGCGTGGTTCGAGTCGCTCGGTGCCAAGGTCCGTGTGGGCGAGGTCTACACCCGTGCCGACGCCATGCTCGAGGCCAACGCGGCGGTGTTGCGGGACGCCCGGTTCGTGTACCTCGCCGGCGCCTCGCCGATGCACCTTCGGTCGGTGCTCAAGGACTCGCCGGTGTACGACGAGATCGAGGCCTCGTATCGCGCCGGCGGGGTGCTGGCCGGAACCAACGCCGGCGCCGACGTCCTGTGCGACCCGATGGTCGACTCGCGCGGCGGTGCGTTCACGGTCGGGCTCGGTGTGGTCTCCAACCTGGCCGTGATCCCGCGGGCGAACACGTGGTCCCCCGAGAAGGTCCACCGCACCGTCGAGCTCGCTCCCGCCGGCATCGATCTGGTGGCCGTCCCCGAGCGGACCGCCATCATCCGCACCCCCGATGGCACGTGGCGCCAGGAGGGCGAGGGGACCGTCGCCGTGTACCGCGACGGCCGGGTCACGACCCTGGCCGACCTCACCAGCTGACCGTCGACCGCCGGTCGGTGCGAACGGGTCCGGTCAGCGCTCGGTGATGGTGATCATGGAGACGACCACCGGTTCCGCAGGGCCGCCACCGAGCTGGGCGTTCGGGCTGCCGGGAGGGAAGGCGACGTAGAGCGAGGCGATCTTCGTCACCACGTCCATGCCGTCGGTGACCTTGCCGAAGTTGAGGTACGTACCCTGCCCGTCGAGCCCCGACACGCCCGGGCCGGTGGCCACGAAGTACTGGGCGCCCGACGAGTTGGGGGCCTGGGTGCGAGCCATCACGAGATCGCCCTCGACGTAGGTGAACGGCCCGCCCTCGTCGGCGATCGTGTAGCCGGGACCGGGGTCGCTCGCCGAGTTGGTGGCGGGGGAGCCGCCCTGGAACACGTCGATGCCCTGGGCGATGCGGAAGATCGCGGTGTAGTCGTAGTAGTGGTAGCGGGACAGGACGACGAAGTTGTTGACCGTGCCGGGCATGGCGGCGGCGTCGAGCGCCACGGTGAAGCTGCCCTGGTTGGTGTCGAAGGTGGCCTCGTAGCTCTTGGCCGCATCGATGCACATCGGCGGGGCGCTCTCGAACGTGGTGGTGCGCTCGGACGACCCGTCGGCCTGGGGGCACGGGGTCTCGCCGCTGATCGATGCACCCGGATCGGGCGCGGGCACCTCGGCGGGCGCCTCACCCGGCGCGGCGGTCGTGGTGGAGACGGGTTCGCCGTTGCGGTCCACGATCACGGCCCCGTCGGCGCTGGTCGTGGGCGGGTTGTCGTCGGTGGCCACCTCGGTGTCGCGATCGCGCGTGAGGAACAGGCCGAGCGCGAGCACGACCAGGACCACGGCCACGATCCCGCCGATCCGCAAGCCGCGGGAGCGGTTCTCGGCCTTGTGCTGGGCGATCTGGGCTTCGGCGATGCGCTGCTGGCGCCCGGCCTTCTGACGTGCTCGCTTCTCGGTTCCCATGGCTGCGCAAACCTAGTGCGGACCCCTCGGGCATCGCACGACGCGGGGACCGGCGCCCGCAACCTCAGGTGCTCGAACCGGCCGGCGCTCGCTCGATGATGTCGATGCCCTCGATGGTGACGACCTCGGCGGGTCGGCCGCTCTCGGTGGCGATCTTGTCGATCAGCTGGATGACCGTCTTGGTGAGGTCGCCCGTGGGCGACTTGTCGATCCGGGCATCGGAGATCGTGCCGATCTGCACGACGTTCGCCGGCATCCCCACGTACTGGTCGGCGATGCCGAACAGGAACGCACCGGTCGTGTTGCCGCTGGCGTCGGGGATCATCGCCACGGTGTTCGGCGTGGCGACGGTGCCCCGGGCGTCGGCCTCGCTCGGGATGGAGTAGCCCGGACCCTTGGAGCCGTTCGGGAAGGCGATGTCCGCGACCTCGCCCCACCCACGCGGGACGACCCGGGTGATCGGCAGGCCGTCGTAGTAGTGGTAGCGCGCCAGGGTGACGAAGTTGTTGACGGTCTGGGGCGATGCCTCGGGGAGCAGGAAGAGCTCGAGCGATCCCTTGGAGGTCCGGATGACCGCGTCGTAGCCCTTGGCGGGGTCGATGCACAGGGGCGGGGCCTCGGTGAACTCGGTGACGCGTGGCGACGAGCCGTCCGCCTCGGGGCACGGGGTGGGTCCGGAGATGGTCTCGCCCGGCACCACCGTGGGCAGCTGGGCGGGCGGGTTGGGGTTCGCGGCGATGGTGGAGCTGGGCGCGGTGGTGGGGGCCCCGGTGGTGGGGGGTGCAGCGGTCTTGTTGTCCTTCTCGCTGGTGGCGGCGAGGACGCCGCCGACCGTCGCCGCGACCACGACGAGGAGCACCCCGATCCCGATGAACCGGCGCTTGCGCTGCGCCCGGTGCAGGGCGAGCTGGCGGGCCTCGAGCTGGGCCTGTTGACGGTCGGTCTCACGGGAGCGCCGGGCTCGGGAGTTCGCTGGGTTCGCCACGAGCCGTGACGCTACCGGCTCGTCCGCGGCCGATCGGCGCGGGCCCTGGAACGGGCGGGAACCGCCCGGGGACCGATAGCGTGCCCGCCCGTGGCTCTTGTCGTGCAGAAGTTCGGTGGCACCTCGGTCGGGGATCCCGAGCGGATGCGCGCCGTCGCGGATCATGTGGCTCGCACCAAGCGACGAGGCACCGACGTCGTGGTCGTGATCAGCGCGATGGGCAAGGAGACCGACGACCTCCTGCGCATCGCTCGGGAGGTCTCCGACGTCCGTCCCGGCCGTGAGATGGACATGTTGGTCACCGCCGGCGAGCGCAAGGCGATGGCGTTGCTCTCGATGGCGCTGCACGCGGTCGGCGTCGAGGCCGATTCGTTCACGGGCAGCCAGGCGGGCTTCGTCACCGACACGACGCACTCCAACGCCAAGATCCTCGACGTTCGGGCCGGGCGCATCCGCGCCGCCCTCGACGCGGGGCACGTACCGGTCATCGGGGGGTCGCAGGGCGTCTCCACCGCCAACGACGTCACCTTCCTCGGCCGGGGCGGCTCCGACACGACGGCGGTGGCGCTGGCCCACGCGCTCGGTGCGGACAGCTGCGAGCTCTACACCGATGTGCCCGGGGTGTTCACCAGCGACCCCCGTGTCGTTCCCGACGCTCGCAAGATGGAGCGGATCTCCTTCGACGAGCTGCTGGAGATGACCGCCAACGGATGCCCGAAACCGGCGATGCGGTCGGTCGAGTACGCCCGCAACCACGGCGTCGCGCTGCACGTGCGCTCGGCGTTCACCTGGGAGCCGGGGACGCTCGTCTACGACGCCGACACCGAAAGCGAGGACCTCGCCATGGAGCAGGCCATCATCTCCGCCGTCACGCACAACACCGACGAGGTGAAGATCACCCTGGCCCGGGTCGAGGACCGCCCCGGGATCGCGGCGCACCTGTTCCGGGCGCTGGCCGACCAGGACGTCAACGTCGACATGATCGTCCAGAACACCTCGCTCGAGGGCCACACCGACATCTCGTTCACGGCACCGCAGACCGAGACCGACATCGCCGTCAGCACGTGTGAGTCCATCCTCGGTGATCTCGGCGCATCGGCGGTCACCGCCGATGCGGCGATCGGCCGCGTGTCGGTCGTCGGCGCGGGGATGCGGTCGCACCCCGGTGTCGCCGCCACCGTGTTCGAGACGCTGAGCCTCAACGGCATCAACATCGAGATGATCTCCACCTCGGCGATCCGCATCTCCTGCGTGGTTCGGGAGGATCAACTCGAGGACGCCGTCCAGTTGCTCCACGCCGCCTTCGAGCTGGACCGTGGACCTGCGCTGATCGACTGATCCGCCCTGGCCGGCGCGGATCGAACCCCCGGGCGGCGGTACCCGATGCCAGGACCGGACCGCCACCGAGTAGCCTTGACGCCCTATGCGCATCGGAATCGTCGGAGCAACCGGTCAAGTCGGCGGGGTCATGCGGGCCGTCCTCGCCGAACGGCAGTTCCCCGTCGAGGAGCTGCGACTCTTCGCCTCGGCCCGTTCTGCGGGCCGCCGCCTCCCCTGGGCCGACGGCGAGGTGGTGGTCGAGGACGCGCGGACCGCGGACTGGTCGGGGCTCGACATCGCGCTGTTCTCGGCGGGCGGGTCCATCTCCAAGGAGCTCGCACCCGTCGTCGCCGCTGCGGGCGTGATCGTGGTCGACAACTCCTCGGCGTGGCGCATGGATCCCGACGTGCCGCTCGTGGTGCCCGAGGTCAACGAGCACGCCCTCGACTCGATCCCGAAGAACATCGTCGCCAACCCCAACTGCACCACCATGGTGGCCATGCCGGTGCTCAAGCCGCTCGATCTCGAGGCCGGCCTGCGAACGCTCACCGTCACCACCTTCCAGGCGGTCTCCGGCGGCGGTCTGGCCGGCACCGGTGAGCTCGAGGAACAGATCCGCAAGGTGGGCGACGGCGCACCGGCGCTCGTCATGTCCGGCTCAGCGGTCGATTTCCCGACTCCGGCTACGTTCGCCGAGCCGATCGCCTACAACGTGATCCCCTTCGCGGGTTCGTTGGTCGACGACGGCCGCAACGAGACCGACGAGGAGCACAAGCTCCGCAACGAGAGCCGCAAGATCCTCGAGCTCCCGACGCTCGCGGTCTCGGCGCTCTGTGTGCGGGTGCCGGTGTACACCGGCCACTCGCTGGCGGTGAACGCCCGCTTCGCCGAGCCCATCACCCCCGAGCAGGCGCGCCGGATCCTGGTGAAGGCCAAGGGCGTCGAGCTCACCGACATCCCCACCCCGCTCAAGGCAGCCGGCGACGATCCCACCTTCGTGGGTCGCATCCGGGTCGACGAGACCGTCGAGAACGGCCTCTCGCTCTTCCTGTCGGGCGACAACCTCCGCAAGGGGGCGGCGCTCAACGCCGTGCAGATCGCCGAAGCCCTCCTCGCCCGGGGCCGCTGACCCACCGCCACCGTGGCGTGTCGGTCCTGCAGCTGTGGGGCGCGTGTCGATCCTGCACCGGTGGAGCGGCGTGTCGGCCCAGCACCGGTGGGGCGGCGTGTCCGATCCCGCACCGGTGGGTGGTGGCTCAGCGCGGGGGATCGGTGACGTAGCGCTCGGCGGCATCAGCGAGCGACAACCCGAGCTGGTTGGCCAACGACGCCAGCCAGGCCAGCACGTCGCCGAGCTCGTGGAGCTGCTGGTCGGGCGTGCCCTTGCGCACCGCCTGGGCCAGCTCGCCGACCTCCTCCGCGAGCCAGGC
Organism: Acidimicrobiales bacterium; assembly: GCA_038235385.1. Classification (GTDB taxonomy): domain Bacteria; phylum Actinomycetota; class Acidimicrobiia; order Acidimicrobiales; family Acidimicrobilacustridaceae; genus JBBSTY01. Next base: position 12,901 of record JBBSTY010000073.1, read on the forward strand.
CACCGTGGGCGGGATGCCGCGGGCCGTGTCCTGCTCGCCGTACAGATCGACCATGAGCTGCTGGAAGGCGCTGATCTCCATGGCGCCACCCTAGGGTGGCGTCGGCGGCGGCGATCCGGCCATCGGAGCCGGTGTTCGCATTCGTCGGAGAACCCCCGGGACGACTACGCTGCCACCTCCGTCCGACCTCACCGGTCGACGACGGGCTGTAGCGCAGCTTGGTAGCGCGCCTCGTTCGGGACGAGGAGGTCGTGGGTTCGAATCCCGCCAGCCCGACTCGAGTGGCCGACCCTTTCGCCGAACATGCGTCGCTGCGCTGCGCCGCACACCGCGCCACCACGCATGTTGCGGGGATGTGGCCGCCGACGGTGGGGATGCGGCGGCCGATGGCGGGGACGACACCGGGCGTCGTCGGGTTCAGGAGGTGACGGTGGGCGTGGCGGTGGCCAGCGCGGCGTCGGCGTCGACGCCCTCGAAGTACGAGTAGCCGTCGAGCAGGATCGCGGCCGCCTTGCGCAGCCGGAACGAGTCGAGGGGCTTGATGAGCCACCCGTCGGCATCGGCGCGTTGCGCGAGGAACACATCGGCGGCACGGTCGAGGAGCATCATCACGGCGGTGATGGCGATGCGCTCGGCCTCCTCCTCGTGGCGGATGGCCATGCAGACGGCCATGCCGCCCATGTTGCCGATCTGGGAGTCGACGATGACGAGGTCGGGGTGGACCTCGGCGATGGCCGGCAGCACGTCGGCGCCGGCCCGCACGCGGTACACGAGGGTCTCGGGGTTGGCGAGCGAGGCGTCGACGTCGTCGTAGAGCCAATCGGCATCGGTGGCGAGCAGCACGGTGGGCATCGCCGGCCACAGTATCGGGTGGGGGCGACCGAACCCAAGCGTCGGCATGCCGCCGCCTGCTGTCGTCCCGCCCACCCCGACCGCCACCACCTGGCGGTCCACGACGTCGATGTTGCAATTCGTGGTCGAGACGCATGCGCCCTCCCGACCTTGGCTACCATCGGCGCGCTGTCACCCTTGGAGGGCCCCATGCCTGGAGGACTCGTGCTCGAAATCCACGTGGAGGACACCGGGAGCTACACCCTGTGCCGTCCGGTCGGCGAGCTCGACGCCTACACGGTGAGCCAGTTCCGTGAGGTCCTCGCCGAGCTCGCCACCACCCCGCGCCTGCTCATCGACCTGTCCGAGGTGCCGTTCATGGACTCGGCCGGTCTCGGCGCGCTCATCGGTGGCATCCGGCGAACCCGCGAGGCGGAGGGCGAGGTGAGCGTCGCGTGCAGCCGACCGACCCTCACCCGCCTGCTGCACACCACCGGGTTCGACCGCATCGTGCCGGTCACCGAGACGGTCGACGAGGCCGCGGACGCGTTGCTCAACCCCCCGGACGACCTCGTCTGACCCAGCGCTGCCGGCCGTGGCGTCGTGGGTGGCACCCGCGGCGATGCGCGATCAGCGGTGGACGGAGCCGAAGAGGTGGCCGCCGATCGTGGCGAGGCCGTCGAGGTCGTGGACGTCGCTCGGGAGGAACGGCACGCGCACCACCGGTGCGGGCGCCACCCGACTGGCCAACCCGGACAGGTGCGCCTCCTCGTTCTCGGCCACGAGCGCGAAGTCGGCCAGGTTCTCGTAGAGCCCGCCCAGGTCGGTGCCGGCGAGCGTCGTCGCCCGGGCGCGAAGGGTGTCGGCGGCGGCCTCGGTGAACCTCGGGTGCATGCGGTTGACCACCAGCGCCCGCACGGGGATGTCGGCCTCGGCGAGCTTGGCAGCGAAGTAGGTGGCCTCGTCGACGATGTCGCGGCGCGGGGCGGTGACGAGCACGAAGGCCGTCTCGTCGGCGCTCAACAGGTCGAGGACGCGCTCGGCGCGTTCGCGGAAGCCCTGCTCCATGCCGTCGAACGCGCGGAAGAAGGTCATGGCGTCGTCGATGACGTCTCCGCCGACGACCTTCGAGACGGTTCGCAGGAACGCCTGGGCGGCGATGTTGATCGCCTTCACGATGCCGCGGGTCGGGGTCATCAGGATGCGGTAGAGGCGATGGTCGAGGAAGCGTGTGAGCCGCCGGGGTGCATCGAGGAAGTCGAGCGCGTTGCGGGTCGGAGGCGTGTCGACCACGATGAGATCGAAGTCGAACTCCTCGTGCAGCTCGTAGAGCTTCTCCATGGCCATGTACTCCTGGGTGCCCGAGAGCGCACCGGAGATGTTGCGGTAGAAGCGGTTGTCGAGGATGTTGGCGGCCTGGGCCTCGTCCTCGGCGTTCTTGCGGACGAGGGTGTCGAAGGTGCTCTTGGTGTCGAGCATCAGTGCCCAGAGCTCGCCCGGCCAGTCGCCGCTGATGATGCTCGGGGCGTTCGTGAGGCCTTCGAGACCGAGCGCGTCGGCGAGTCGGCGGGCAGGATCGATGGTGACCACACAGGCCTTCAGGCCGAGCTCGGCGCCCTCCAGCGCGACCACGGCGGCCGTCGTGGTCTTGCCCACGCCGCCGGAGCCGGTGCACACCACGATGCGGTGGTTGGTCACGATCTCACGGAGCCGGGCGCCGGGACCGGTCATGGGCGTCTGATGGCTCACGGGGCACCGGTGGGGATCTCGATCAGGTCCTCGACGCCCCGGCAGACCGCATCGGCCAGCTGGTCGACGTGGGCGGCCCCCAGGTCGGCGGAGAACAGGTAGGGCAGGCGGATCTGCGGGAGCGGGAGCTTCTCGGCCAACCGCTCGACCTGCTCTCGTTGCAACTCGGCACGGTGACGCCGGAACTCGGCGGCGGCGCGCAACGAGTCGGCTTCGCCCGGCCGGAGCGACGCGCCCGCGTCGCGGGCGGCCTCCACCGGGTCGCGCTCGATGCCGGGGATCTCGTCGTAGAGCGCGTTGACCACGACCGGTCCGAGGCTCAGCCCGACCTCGTCCTCGAGGCTGTACGCCGTCTCGACCAGCTCGTTGACCGGCGTCTCCTCCGGCAGCGTCACCAGCATCACCTCGCAGCGGGCGGGGTCGGTGAGCATCTCGAGCACATCGCGTGCCTGGGTGTTGATCGGCCCCACCGACACCGCATCGAGCAGCCCGCGCGGCGATCGCAGGAAGGAGATGGCGTGGCCCGCCGCCGGTGCGTCGAGCACGATGAGATCGTTGCCCTTCTCCCGCTCCAGGCTCTTGACCTTGCCCAGGATCAAGATGTCCTTGATGCCCGGCGCCGCGGTGGAGACCATGTCCAGCGCGCCGGTCTGCACGAGACGGCGCGAGATGCGGCTCATGCCGTGGTCGACGAGGTACTCCACCAGGGCGTCGTCGGGTGTCAGCGTGCGGGCGCGGACATCGCGGCTCGCGTCGGCGTCGAGCCCGGGGCTCAGCGTGACCTCGTCGTAGTCGAAGGGCGGGTGGTCGAAGAGGGTGGCCAGACCGCTCTTCCCCTCGACCTCGACCACGAGGGTCGAGAGGCCGGTCCGCGCTGCGGCGCGCGCGAGGGCGGCACTGACGGTCGTTTTGCCCACGCCGCCCTTCCCGGCCACGATGACGACGCGAGATGCTGCGAAGAACTGCGCAGGATCCAACCTTTTCCCTTCGTTCAACGCTGTTGGTCCGGAGACGCTGTGCGCAGACTACCCACGCCGGCTGCGTCGACCCAGACCGGTCGCGCCGCTCGGACAGCCCATCGATCACCGCAGGCCCGTCGGCGACGGCTGGGCGCGTCGGTTCTGCTCGTCGTGGTCGGTCTCGCCCTGGCGCTCGTCGGCGCCAGCCCGTCGGAGGCGCAGGCGCCGGGTGCCGGCTCGGGCACCGAACCGTCGGGGACCACGGTTCCCGACCCCGACGGCAGCCGTCAGGTGATCGTCGGCAACGACTCGGGCTCGACGGTCGCGGTCGTCTCGGTGAACGGCCTCATCGACCCGATCCTCGCCAACCTCATGACGCAGTCCATCACCGCCGCGGAGGACGCCGACGCGGTCGCGCTCGTGTTCCAGGTCGACCTCGACGGCTCGGTGATCCCCGACGACGAACTGGTGGCGCTCGTCAACCGCATGGCCGACGCCACCGTGCCGGTCGACATCTGGATCGGGCCCACCGGCTCGCACCTCGAGGGGAAGGCGGCGTACCTGATCTTCGGCGCCGACCGGCTGGGGATGTCGCCGGGAACCGATCTCTCCTCGTTGAGCACCCCGATGAACCTCCGCCTCACGACGGGGCCGAACGATCAGGTCCTGCCGCAGCTGCAGGGCAGCGCTGCCACCCGGGTCGAGGCGGCGACGATCGGTGCACCCGGCGAGGAGCGCCGCATCCCCGCCGAGGAGGCCCGCACCCTGGGCATCACCGAGCGCGATGCGCCCACCATCGGTGACTTCATCGTGAACCTGCCCGGGGTCGAGACACGCGAGACCACCGTCGGCGAGGAGACCCGGCTCGAACCGGTCACCCAGGTGGTGTTCAGCCAGCTGTCGCTGCTCGACAGCTTCATGCACACCGCCGCCAGCCCGGCCGTGGCGTACCTCCTGCTCACCATCGGCCTGGTGCTGCTCGTGTTCGAGCTGTTCACCGCCGGCGTGGGCGTGGCGGGCGGCATCGGGGCCATCGCGGTCGTGCTCGGCTGCTACGGCATGGCCGTCCTACCCACCACGTGGTGGGGACTGCTCGCCATCGCGCTGTCGATGATCGCGTTCGCCGTCGACGTCCAGACCGGGATCCCGCGCGTGTGGACCGGCGTCGGTCTGGTGCTCTTCGTGATCGGGTCGGTCACCGTGTACGACGGCGTCTCGATGTCCTGGTTGACGATCGCCGTGGGGCTGATCGGCGTCGCCCTCACCTTCACCATCGGCATGCCCTCGATGGTGCGCACCCGCTTCTCGACCCCGACCATCGGACGCGAGTGGATGATCGGTGAGACCGGACGGGCCATCACCGACATCGCACCCGATGGCGTGGTGCAGATCCGTGAGGCCAAGTGGCGCGCCTTCACCAGCCGGGCGACCCCGATCGATCAGCTCGACAAGGTGCGCGTGGTCAGCGTCGAGGGATTGGTGCTCGAGGTGGAGCCTGATACCGGCGCTGGGTCCGACGACCACGAGCGCCGACCGAGCGGTGACGCACCGGAGCCAACCGCTGCCGACTGACGAAGCCGATCGCTCGGCTTCGCGGCTCGGCGTGCTCGGACCAGGGTTCGAGCAACCTGGTCGGGATACCGAGCACCCCGCGTGCAAAAGTTGACCCTTGTTCCCACGAAATCGCACCGGTAGTCTCGGCCGCCGAAAGGGGGACGAGCTTTGAGTGCACAGCGAGTTGAGAATGCGTGGCAGGTGAAGGCGGCGTGCCGGGGGCCGCAAGCGGCGGTGTTCTTCCCGCCGCCCCAGTTCGAGCGCAAGGATGAGAAGCTCGATCGCGAGGTGCGGGCCAAGGCCATCTGCGCCACGTGCGCGGTCAAGAAGGACTGCCTCGAGTACGCGATCGCCATCCGGGAGCCCCATGGCATCTGGGGCGGTCTGAACGAGAACGAGCGCAAGCACCTGATCGGTCAGAAGGTCAGCTGATCCCGTCACCAGATCGATGCTGAACCGACGTCGTCGGTCCGGCCCTCGCCCATGAGCGACCCCGTCTCGGCCGACGATTCCGGCGCGCGACCGCACGAGTCGGTCGTGGCGTCGATGGCCACCCTCGATCTCAACCAGTTCTCCTACGAGATGTCGATCTACCTGGCCGCGCCGCCACCCAAGGTGTTCGGTGCGTTCGTCAACGAGATCGATCGCTGGTGGACCTACCGGCTCCGTGATCGAACCCGGTGCACGATCGAGCCGTGGGTCGGCGGGCGTTGGCTCCAGGAGTGGGACAACGGCGGCGCGCTCTTCGGCACGTTCACCGTGTTCGACCCGCCGCGCCTGCTGTGCATCTCGGGTCCGCTGGCGATGAGCCGGGCGGCCCAGAACCTGCTGCAGTTCCAGTTCGACCCGGCCGACACCGGCACGAACGTCGTCGTCTCCCACCAGGCGTTCGGAGACTTCGATGCCGACACGGCCGACATCTACCGGAACGGGTGGGACGAGCTGATCGGGTCATCGCTGCGCGACTACCTCCATCGCATGTGACCCTGGGCTCCGTGTCCGGTGGCTGCGGCCGGTCGGGACCGGCGGGGCCGGGCCGGCGGGGCCGGGTCGGGCCGCCCGTCGCGGTGCGATCCCCGCCCGTTAGGCTGGTCAGATGGCCGCGGTGCTGTTCGTCCTCTTCGTGGTGATGCCCATCGTCGAGTTGTACGTCCTCGTCCAGGTGGCGTCGTGGATCGGGGCGCTTCCCGCGGTCGCCCTCGTCCTGGTGGTCAGCTTCGCCGGCGTGTGGTTGGTCAAGCGCGAGGGGCTCTCGGTGGCCCGACGGGTCCAGGGCCAGATCCAGCGGGGCGAGGCACCGGCCACGGAGATGGTCAACGGGCTCCTCATCCTCATCGCGGGCGCCCTCATGGTGTTCCCGGGGTTCGTCACCGCCATCGCCGGCCTGATCCTGCTGTTCCCCCCCACCCGCTCGCTCGTCCGGCTCCTGGTCATGCGACGGCTGGAAGCGAGGATCGCAAACCTCACCACCGCGACCGGGCCCGTGTTCGGATCGGGGTTCGGCGGCGCACGCGCCACGCGTCGCTTCACCGGCAGCGCCACCTACGGGGGCGCCGGCGTGGTCGACGTCCACGAGGTCGACGGGTCGAACCCGGCGCGCCGCCCGCCGGACCCCCACCCCGATCCGCCCGAGCTGGGTCGGTACTGATGGCCATCGGCTCGTCGGACGGGAGCCCTTCGATGGCCGAGGTGCCGCTGCGCGACGCGGCCACGGTGATGCTCGTGCGGGACGCGCCCGATGGTTCCGGGCTCGAGGTCTCGATGCTCCGGCGCAACCTCAACAGCGACTTCGTCGGTGGCGCCTACGTCTTCCCCGGCGGCGCGGTCGACCCCGACGATCGCCACGCCGACCTCGAGGCTGTCTGCGTCGGTCGTTCCGACCTCGATGCATCCCAACGGCTCGGCATCGAACGCGGTGGCCTGGCGTTCTGGATCGCAGCCATCCGGGAGTGCTTCGAGGAGGCAGGTGTCCTGCTGGCGCGGGACGCCGACGGCAACGTCGTCAGCTTCGCCGACCCGATCGTCGACGATCGCTTCGTCACCCATCGTCGAGCGGTGGACTCGGGGTCGCTCCGGCTGATCGATCTCTGCGCGCAGGAGGAGCTCCAGCTGATCGTCGACGACATCTACTTCTTCAGCCACTGGATAACCCCCGTCGGCGCGCCACGCCGCTACGACACGCGGTTCTTC